>JAFUMW010000031.1 GCA_017482465.1 Clostridia bacterium | reverse complement strand
TCTCGTTAAGGAAATGAACGACCTTGAAAAGAACTACGGCGGTATCAAGGAAATGGATAAGCTTCCCGACGCTGTATTTATAGTTGACCCCCGCAAGGAAAGAAACGCAGTTCTCGAAGCAAAGAAGCTCGGTATCCCGGTAGTAGCTATCGTAGATACAAACTGCGACCCTGATGATGCAGACTACATCATCCCCGGTAACGACGACGCTATCCGTGCTATCAAGCTCATCGCAGGCGTGCTTGCAGATGCAGTTATCGAAGGCAGACAGGGCGAGCAGATCGGTGCCGCTGACGAAGCAGACAAGACCGAGGCTGAAGAGGCTGAGGACGCAGAAGCAAACGCATAAGTTTGTGCATAAAGAATATACGAAAGGAAGTAATCACAATGGCAGTACAGATCTCCGCTAAGGACGTAGCCGAGCTCAGAAAGAAGACCGGCTGCGGCATGATGGAATGTAAGAAGGCTCTCGTAGAAGCAGAGGGCAATTTTGACGAGGCTGTAAAGGTGCTCAGAGAAAAGGGCCTTGCAGTTGCGGCAAAGAAGGCTGACAGAATCGCAGCAGAGGGTGTTGTTGACATTCTCGTTGAAGGCGACACAGCAGCTATCATCGAGGTTAACTCCGAAACAGACTTCGTTGCAAAGAACGATTCTTTCAAGGAGTTCGTTAAGAACATCCTTAAGACAATAATCGCTGACCGTCCTGCAAGTGTTGCAGAGCTTCTCGCAAAGAAGTATAACGACGAAATGACAGTTGAAGCAAAGCTTAAGGACATGATCTTCACTATCGGTGAAAACATGAACATCCGCCGCTTCGACATCGTTGACGGTACACTCAGCACATACATCCACGGTAACGGTCAGACAGGTATCATCATCAACTTTGAGGCTGACGATGCTGCAAAGAACAACGCAGGCTTTGCTGAATTTGCAAAGAACATCGCACTTCAGTGCGCTGCTATGCCTGTTCTTTACCTTGACAAGGAGTCGGTTCCCGCGGCTGATGTTGAGGAAGAAAAGCAGGTTCTTATCGCTCAGATCAAGAACGACCCCAAGAATGCAAGCAAGCCTGAAAACATCATCGAAAAGATGGTACAGGGTAAGATCGGTAAGTTCTATGAAAAGAACTGCCTTACCGAGCAGGGCTACGTTAAGGATGACGACATGACGGTTGCACAGTACGTAGCAAAGACCGCAAAGGAATTCGGCGGTAACATCAAGATCAAGTCCTACACCAAGTATGAAAAGGGTGAAGGTCTTGAAAAGAGAGAAGACGACCTTGCAGCAGAGGTTGCAAAGCTCGTTAACGGCTGATATAGCTAAATTAAAAGCGCCTGTCGATGCGACGGGCGCTTTTTTTGCGAGAGTATTTCAGCAAGTGAGTAATTCTGACATAGTGAAAGCCTTTTCCTTCGAATGGCTTTAGGAGAGACCGTATTTAAGCCTTCCCACACGATTTAAGGTCATGTGAGAAGGCATAAATTACGTTCTTTCGTCGCTGAAAAGCGTTTCCGCCATTATTCTGCCGCCGAGACGAAAGGCATATATGAATTGCTCACGTTCGATTATATTGTGCATCTCGTCTATGCAACAATCGTATGCATCAAGGATATCCCTGTCCGACTCTTTCAGCCTTTCCGAAAGCTTATTACGGTTGGTGTCGATCAGCTTGGCTAATTCGTTGACATCTTTGTTTATGTGCGGGTTTAGCTCCATCGGATGTATCTCGCCATACCACAATTCTTCAAGTATACTTTTCATTTGTTTTCTCCTTGCCGTCTTATTTTGTACACAAGTATTGCATTATTTTTCGAATTCTGTTATAATGTGAGTGTGCTTGCATACTATATGTATATTATAATCTACAAATCCAAATTTGTCAACTATAAATCTGCAAATGCAGAAAGGTTTGTGTGATTGCACAAAAAAGGATGGGAAAATATGTATAATCCTACAGAAACAGCAGAAAGAATTAAGGCAATAGCAAAAGAGAAGTCTATTGTCATAAAGCATATGCTAAGTGAATTGGATGTAAATCACAGTGCTGTTACATCAATGACAAAGAGAGGATCATGGATATCGTGCGACTCGATTGCGAAAATTGCCGATTATCTTGGTGTTTCGGTCGATTATCTTCTCGGAAGAGTATCGGACAGAGGTTCGCTGACCGAGCATGAAAGAGCTGTTGTAATTACCTATCGCGAAAGAAAAGATATGCAAACGGCTGTTGACACGCTTCTCGGTGTGGAAAAGGATACTGAAAATAAGAATTAAACTATTTAATGCTTTCACTGCCCATGCAGAAGGCATTAAAAACGCCTGCCATCACGGCAGGCGTTTTTTGTTATACTGTATTACGCTATCGGCAGGGTCTCGTAGCCGCTCCATTTTGCAAAGTAGCGGGCGAGGATGATGTTGTCGGTCGAATCTATATTTCCGTCGCCGTTGAGGTCGGAGTTGGCTTCGTTTATGATATCGGTATATCCGCTCCACTTTGCAAAGTAGCGAGCAAGCGTTACCGTATCGTTGCTTTCTACTGCGCCGTTTCCGTCTACATCGCCGTATACAGGTGTGGGCGCTTCCTTAAATATACTCAGCATCGGACCGGAACCGTCCTCGGACATGTACCATACAGTGTCAAAATCAAATCCCGGGAAGCTGTCCTGTGAAGCCATTTGCTCAGAGGTGAGCACGGTGACTGCGCTCGTGTCCTCACGGTTGCCGATGGCGGGATGTGTTTCGCTTTCAAGCGTGTACAGCGATGCACGTGTGTCATTGTATGCAGACGCGCCGATAAGTGTGCCTGCGCTTGTACCGGCAAGTGAGAGATTGCTTCCTGTATTGTAGCTTGTCTCGAATGAGTCGATCTGTGTACAGTGTCCGCAAATACCGCCGGAGTTCGAGCTTTGTTTACCCTCGGCGAAAATACTGCCTGTATTGTAACAATCGGTCACGGACGAAACATTTGCTTCTGCTATGATACCGCTCGCGTATGCGTCTGCGGCGGTACTTACAGCCGAAATATTACCCGTGTTGGCACATTTGTCAAGCGTGTTTCTTGAATGATAGCCAGCTATACCGCTTGCTGTCGCTCCGAGTCCCGCTTCAGCAGAGATATTACCTGTATTCATGCATTCTGAGATAACGAGATTCTCCGCTTTAGCCGCGATACCCGCACAGCTTATTGATATGTTGTCATCGGAAGCGATACTGATGTCGGCGGTGTTTTTCGAGCCTTTAACCGTAGGCTTTGCCCGCGATGTGTTGTTCAGGTCGCGCTTGGTAGTACCAACGATACCACCCACGTACAACTCGTCCGCTGACTCACCTGTAAGCAAGCCCGAATTTTTACAATCTTCAATTTTCGAATCGGCGAATAGATAACTTGCGATTCCGCCTATGTTGACGACACCGCCCGAGGTCGTTACCGTTACAGATGAAGCGGATGCACTGTTTGTTATGCTTGTGCCGTCGGCATACGCGCATATTCCCGAGGCGTACACATCGCCCTCGGATGTTACACTGACGCTTGCATTGGTATAACAGTCTGTGATAACAGTTCCGTTTACAGCCTTGGCACATATTACCGAAGCATATACATCTGATACCGATATGACGGTGATGCTTGAACCTTCCACAGAAAGATCCTTGATCTCTGCAGCGTCGCAGTAGGCAAACAGAGCGGTATAAGAACCGTCGGAGGTAATGTCAAGTCCGGTTATCTTGTGTCCGTTGCCGTCAAATACACCTGTGAACGGGGATGAAGTGCTTCCGATCGGTGTAAAGGCTGTGCCTGAGAGATCTATGTCGGCAAGCAGTATATAGCTGCCGTCAGCCGATACGCCTGCAAGCTCATCGGCGGTCGTTACCGCGGTAAAACCGTCGGGAGCTTCGGTAAGTGCTGCCGAGCAGTTAAGCGAAAAGAGGGTGAGAACTGCGGTGATCATAACAAAGAGGACAGGTAAACGCGAAAATGTACTTTTCATTTTGAATTACTTTTCCTTTCGGTTACTAATTTTCATAGGGAAGAGTTGCGTATTTTGTCCAGCCGGCGATATGTCTGGCGAGAATAGCTCCGTCAAGCACCGATATACTGCCGTCATTGTTTACATCGGCGGCGCGCATTTTTTCAAGCGAGAGATAACCGCGTATACTTGCGTTGTATCGGGTGAGGAGTATCTCATCAGCCGCGTTTACCTCATAGTCGTTATTAACGTCGCCGTAGAGAGGCACGTTGTCGGGATATTCAAAGGTTATCGCGGCGTTGATATCCTTGAAAAACGCTATGTATGAGATGTCGTAATACTCGTCAGCCGCGACGCTTATGGTCTGCGCTCCCCAAAGCTTGATATGGAGCGTATCATAAAGTGCGTCATGTGCAACATTGTCCCATGAGAAGTCCGTAATATCATATCCTCCCGATGTAGAGAATTTGATACCGATGATATTGTAGTTAGGCAACCCGTTGGCGATATGTGAAAGTTTCGGACCCCACAGGCGATTGGTCTCGGAATTGTATGTGGTGTAATAGTCTAAGCTCGGAGTTGTACCGCTGGAAATATTGGTTTTGTAGCCGATCTTTACATACGGGTACTCGTTTATCATGATCTCATACCCGAGCTTTGAAAGCGGAAGATCGTAAACGCAGGTGCCGTCATTGTAAACGTTTTCTTTGGAGTTGATGCGGAAATATTCAATGCCGTCCCTGTCTTTTACAAGCTCGCTTTCGTAAGTCATGCCGGCAAACCGTGAATCCGGAGCGGCCGCGAGCAGATCGGCGGCTTCAACGATCATATAATCGGTAGGCAGGAGCGTCGGCACGGTTATATACTCAAAATCGGGGTCGCGCGGAGGCTCATTATCCGGCATCGGCACAGCCGCGTCGGCAATATCGTAATAATAAAAATCGCAATTCGGGAAATAGCCGAAATATACAAGGGATTTGAGGTCGTTTTCACTGAATTTGTAACGTATGAGCGGACCCGAGCAGTCGGTAAGATTATTACCGGTCTCGACCATCGAAAGACCTTCTGCCATAACGAAGGTGTTGTCACGGAAGTTGTAACCGTAGCCGAGCTTTGAATAGCGTGCCTTTATTGCGATGGACACCGCTTTATAGAAAAAGTTGTCGTGATATTCAACATTATCAAATACGGTGGTCGTGCCGGCAGAGCCGCCGTAGAAGAAGTTGCCGTCCTTGTTCGGACGCTGATGGCTCCAGCCGTAACCGCCGTTTAATACGTAGTTGTTGTATGCTTCCATATCACGGATAAGATATGTGTGTGTATCGTCGCTGTCATTTGCACTCAGCCATACTTCGGGGCCGCTGTTGCTGTATTCGCTGATAGTGTTTGAGAACACGACGTTCTTCATTATTATATCTGTCGTGGATCCTGTGCCCTGCCACTGTGTGGTATAGCAGCAGTCATAGGTCTGTGTCGAGTAGCAGTGGTCTATCTTGAAGCCGTCGCAGGATGCCCAGTTTTCGACAGCATTGCCGTAGCGTGTACATCTTCCGTCTGTATACTGGAGCGAGCCGCCAACAAAGGTAAATGTGCAGTATTGCACGGTGAGGTTCTGTACATTGCTGACACCGATGCCGTGTGAGCCTGTGTATCCGATCGCCAGGTTGTCAATAAGAACATCGACAGGCGAACCTCTCATCACGTTGCCCTTTTTGGACATTTCAATAGAATCAAAGACCTTGCCGGGGTTTCCGTAATCACAGTACAAGAATATCTGCCCCGACTCCCAGCTGTGCCAGTATTCAAGGTTGTTGGCAAGATGCCTTTGATCCTCGAACACCTCGTTACCGTCCGAAATGAATGACTCGTAGCCGTTGTAAACAAGCCCCTGCTCTTGGCGTGTCATATCCTGCTCGCGTGAGATCTTGATACCCCACGCTTCGCCACCGTTGAAAACGATGTTACCGATGTCGTTTGATGAGAATAACGGAGCTCCCGCATACATCCATACGTTTTTATACTGTGTTGCTACCCACATCTCTTCGTCTGCCGCCTGAACAGAATGGTACAGCTTAGGCTTCTCGCCCTCGCCATACGCGGAATATGTAACTCCGTCAGCTAATACGACCTGACCGCGGAAGAGATCGCCGCGCTTAAAGAATACCGCGTCACCGGGCTCAAGCGTGAGATTGTTTACCGCGGCGAGAGTTGCCAAAGGCGAGTCTGTGCTTGTGCCGGTATTTGTGTCGTCACCGTCGTTTGAAACGTAATACACAGTACCCTCGATCGTGTCGGGAGAAATGCTTTCGGCATTCAATATCGTCTGCTTGAGCGCCTCGGCACCTGAAAGTATTTCATCCTCCTTTTCACTTGTCAGAGCGGAGTAATCAAGCTTTACTTGCGCGATATCTTTGTAGCTGTCGTCTGACGTGCTGTAGTCGTACGTGTAAGCAAGCGCGTCTTCTTCGCTTTTGAAGAAGGAAATGTATTTTATGTCATAGAAATATTCTTCTGTCAGCTCCTTATTTCCTGCACCGAGCGGCTTTAAGCGAAGATTCATATCAAGTCCGTCCTCGTATTCGGGGATCGCGCTTTCAACATAGTCAAGCTCGTTTATATTAAT
>JAFUMW010000004.1 GCA_017482465.1 Clostridia bacterium | reverse complement strand
TATCTCTTCATCTGTAAAGAATGCCTGAGGCACGAATTTCATCGCGCTGGTCTCCATAAGACTGCTTACAAGCAGATTGCGGACAGTGTCTGAAGGACCGTTGAATACCGTGGCTACCGTGCATATAAGAAATACAAGCAGGCAGAGCACAAGTAATAATATGACCGTAAATATTCGTCCGATCACTCTGAACGGGGTAAGCTTTTTCATTTATCGTTTCCTTTCGCGGGATTTTTATCGTTTTTTTGGGCAAATACCCATCCTCTCTGAATGCGGTAGCTGAAAATCGCGAGGAAAGCGTCGGCAACAAAGTTGCATACGGTTATCATGATCTCGGCGTTAAAGAATTTGGATAAGAAGGTCGTTATCTCGGAGGAGAGGATAGTCTGCACTATGCACAGTGTGTAGTAGCGAAGTGCGACGGGAAGCGTTTTGCCGTCGTTGCCGAATACGAGCTTTTTGTTTGTGAAAAAGTTGAATATCGAGGAGAAAAAGCGTGCGATGAATTTTGAAACGTAGATGAGTGTTTTTCTTTCGTCTATCGGTAAAAGCAGGGTTAAAAGCGTGAAAAGTCCGTATTCGATAACAGCCGAGGCGACCGCCGAGCCGACGTACGCGAATAGCTGCTTGTATATCATAAGCGAGTCGCGTATCGGGTGGAAGTGAGTGCCGCTGTTGCCCTCGATGTAGACCGTGTCGATCGTGACCTCTTTTATTCCGATCCCGTAGTCCTTTGTCGCAAGGAGCATATTGGTCTCATATTCGAATCTCTCGCCGGAGACCTTTATAAAAGCGGGTATCGCAGAGAGGGGAATAGCGCGAAGACCGGTCTGTGTGTCGCTGACCTTAACGCCGCATAAAAAGCGCATGAAAAAGGCGGTGAGCTTGTTACCCCACTTGCTTTTGGGAGGTACGTTTGGCGAGTTGAAATCGCGTACACCCAAAACAAGCTTGTCGGGCTCGTTTATAAGCGCCTGTGCCACGTTTACCGTGTCGTGAGCCGTGTGCTGACCGTCATCATCAAGAGTAACAATACCGACATCCCCCTTGGGATCGGCTAAAAAATGCTCCATTGCCGTCTTGAGTGCGCGACCCTTGCCGCGGTTGACCTCGTGAGTCAGCACCTCACAGCCGAACTCGGCTTCAAGACGATCGAATATATACGCGCGATCCGCACGACTTCCGTCGTTTACGATAATAACACGATCAAAGCCAAGCTCGCGCGAGTGAGTGACCACATCGAATATTTTCTCGCTTGGATTGAGCGTAGGTATGACTACTGTAATATTTAACATAAAATATCACCGTTTCCTGTAAATTATATTTATTCAATTTATATTATATATTAAAACCGAAAGAAAAGCAAGTAGATCAGAAAATATTGTCATAATTTTGAGAGAAAGAAAAAAACCGTACCGCAAAAAGCGGTACGGGGGAGCGTATTGTCAGTTTTCGATCGGCAGGGTGGTGTAGCCTGTCCATTTAGCGAGGTGACGCGAGAGGATAAGTTTGCTTGTAATTACAACAAACAGCCTTCTCCTCCGGAGAAGGCTGTTATTTCACTTCATAAACTTTTCTATCGAGCCGGTCTCGTCCATTATCGCCATTATTATGTACAGGCGCGGAATGTGGAACGGTCCCTTGAATATATTGCCCTTGAGTGTGCTCGAGGGGGTATTGTCATAGTGCAGATACCCATACCACTCGCCGCACTCGCGGTCGATAAAGTATTTTTCGCAATATTCCTTTACGTCACGGTAAAGCTTATTGTACTTTTCGTCGCCGAACAGCGTATACGCAAGCCTTGCCGCGATCATCGTTTCACACTGCGGCCACCACAGCTTCATATCCCACTCAAGGTCGGTCGCAGGCTTGCCGTACGCGTCTGTAAACGCGATGATGCCGCCGTGAGCCTTATCCCAGCCGAGGGGGAGGGTAATGTCGATGATGCGTTTGCCTGCTTCGAGCGCCTCATTATTGCCTGTGAGAAGTCCCTGACATATCACAAACCACGCCGCCTCCATTGAGTGACCGGGGTTGACCTTTCTGCCGGTGGGCGTGTCAACTGCCTTGCCGTCGGGGCTTACGTTTTCAAAAAGCGCGTTTTCGGTAAGAAAGCCGCCGTGCAGGATCTCATCAAGGCAGGCATCGGCGATTTTTGCGTAGATGTCGGTGTTATATCCCGTACTCATCATGACCTGTGCTGTCGAAAGCATTATCATAACAGGCGAGAGCGCCTTGTAGCTATGGTTTTCGGGTACAAACTTCGGCGCGCACTTTATCTTTCCGGTGAAGCATTTGTACGCGGTGTCAAAGTAGTACACGGCGCGATCAAGCACGCTTTTGTCGCCCGTAGCCTTATAATACTCGGCGCAGCCGATAGCTGCAAAGGTCTCGGAAAAGTAGTAACGCCTTTTCTGTATCGGTCTTCCGTCATCTGTTACGGTAAAGTACATTCTGTTATCCGTGTCGGTGCATTTGGGCAGAAAATCGTATATGCATTTTGCCGCGCGCAGGTACTCGCTGCTTTTTTCGATCGTATTGTATGCCTTTGCAAGCACCCAGAGCGCACGTCCCTGAAACCACACGCTTTTTTCTTTTCCGTATATGTTACCCTGACGGTCGAGGCAGGTGTAAATACCGCCGTTTTTATAGTCTATCGAGTTATCAAGCCAAAATTTGAGTATGTTTTCCTTAAGTTCTTTTCTGAAATCCATTTTTATCTCCTTTATGCAAATTCAATATAGCGTCTGAGTGCGACTTCTGACATCATTTCTTTTATATCACCTCTTGTGTCCCACATCATCTGCGAATAGAGCGCGACAGGGTACATGATGCTCTCCTCAAGCATACCGTCCTCAACAAGCGCGGTAATTAGGGCATCGCCGCCTGTAAGCGCACACATCAGCCGTACAGCTTCGTATGCCTTATCGGCGTTTACAAGCCAATACGCCTGTATATAGCGCCATATCGTACGCTTTTTCAATACGCGGTCTTCCTTCATCCGCTTTGAGCTTACACCGACGTGTATGCTTCCGTCTGTATGCTCAAAGGATGACCAGTCAAGCTTTGTAAAGCCCTTTGTAACCGCACCGAAGCGCTCACTCTCTGCGCGCAACAGTGCAAGCTCTCGGGTAAGTGCCATCGTTTGGTCAAAAGACGCTGTGTCTGCGGGGAAGTATGAAAAGGGAAACGCGCCTGCGTCCTCCCACACTATCCTTATTCTCGGGTCGACCTGCTTTAAGTATGAAAGCTTATTTTTGACCGAGCTTGCGTGCAGACCGAACAGCAATTCGAGTGTGGGATATTTTTCATAGAACATCGCCGCGGTGTGATTTACGAAATCTGTGACCGCCTCGGCGATGATATGACCGTTGACCGTATCCTCCTTTAACTCGGTGAAGGATTGAAAATATATACCGTCGCCGCCGAGTACGCTGTATTCCTTTTCGTATTTTTGGAGTATCTCATACGAGTGGCTTTTTGCGTTTCCGATATCGACCTTTGAGCAGTCAACGCCCCACAGCCACGAAAAGCCCCATATTATCTTTACGTTACAGCTGTGCGCGTATTCCGCCATTTCGGCGGCGTTTTCGGGTACACGGTCGTTCCAAACGATGAGTGTGTTGAGCTTGCATTTGACCATGTTGTCGATAAAAGCTCTGAAATCGTAGATGACATGACCCCATGTCCATATACCGCGCTCTTTTATATCGGGATGTGACGAGAAGCAGGTGTCGGGAAGCTTATCATCAAACGGGTTTATCAGATATCTGTCGTCGTGCGTGTATTCCTGCTTTACGATATATTTGTCGAAAAAGTCGATGCATCCGTAAAGCACGCCTGCGTCGTCATATCCCTCGATTATAACCGTATCGTCTGACACGCTTACCGCGTATTCTTCCGGATATGACAGTACTGTCTGCGAATGCTTGTTTATGTAGCTGTTGTTTTGCCTTGTGCCGATATAAAAGCGCCTGTAAGTGTCACTGACCGTATCGTCGCCGTATCTTGTACAGATCGGGTATTTTAAGGTATAGTCGAGTAAAAATTCGGTGAGCGTCTCAACAGCCTTTTTTTGTATGCCGTTTTGACGCTCACCGTAGATTATCATATTCGTTTTCACGGTATACGCCACCTTTCACCTTAAGTATAGCATATACACGATTGAACTCGTTAGCAGAGTATTGACGCTTTTATATCACTGTGTTGACTTTTTGTATTCGGACGGAAGTAATCCGACCTGCTTCTTGAAGCATTTGGTAAAATAAAGCGGAGAGGAAAATCCGCACTCGTAAGCGACGTCGGAAATGCTCTTGCTTTTGTCCTCAAGCAAGCCTTTTGAGACGGCGATGCGGTACATATTAAGGTAGGAGGAAAAGCTTGTTCCGAAATGCCGCTTAAATGAGCGGCAGAAGTAGCTTTGATCGAAGGAAAGTGAGTGTGAAGCCTGCCTTGAGGTTATATTTTTGCTGTAGTTTTTGGAAACGTAGCTTAAAACCTCGCGTGAAAATTCGCTATTGCCTTTTTTGACTGACTGCTTTTTTACAATACCGTTTTTCAGCATATAAGCAAGCATCAGCGTAACATAGGAGCGGCCCTCTAATGCAAGCGTAGGCGAGTCATCAAGAACGGTATTATATATATCGTCAAAGTACTTTTCCATTGCCTTAATATGAATACTGTCTATACGGTGGGGAAGTGTATATGCTCCGTTATTTATGCTCTCGCACAGCTCGCTGTCCATTATCAGCGACGGGTCAAAGCATATGCATCTGTGATAATACGGCACGCTTGTGTCTACTGTTATCGAGTGTACCTCGTACGGGTTTACAAGCATAAGCTCGCCTGCGCCTATCTCAAAGCTTTCGTTGCATATATTCACGCTTGCACGCCCCTTTGACACAAGCACAAGCTCAAGCTCGCCGTGAGTGTGGGGAAGTGTGTCGTATGACGTGCTGTTTTCACTAATTGCTATCGGTATTGATTTATAGCGCTTTTTGAACGAGTCATTATGCATTTGCTCTCCCGCCTTTCTGTACTATTACTTTAACAGAAATCGTTGGAAAAGTCAACAGCAATATTATTTCTTGTCGTGCGGTGCGGGGATAAAATCTGCCTTTACGATCACCGTGTCAGCGCCGATACGCTCGATATTGCACCAGGGTATGCGTATCTCCTCGACCTTGCCGAAGCTGAAGCATTTGCAGTCGGCAGGAACGGATATTGACACGATCTGTCCGCACGGTATTTCAATTTCTGCATTGCATACGTAGCCGAGCCGTCTGCCGTCACAAATGTTTATGACCTCCTTCTGCTTTAGCTCGTTGAAGCTTGTTATCCTCATAAAAAAACTCCTTTCGGAAAAATACTCATACTAAAGTATATTCCGAAAGAAGTTTTTTACCACATTAATACAGATCGGCTATAGCCTGCTGATGCTCGGCATAGGTGCGGGAGAACACGGTCCTGCCGTCCGGGCCTGAAACGAAGTAGTAGTATTTCGTTTCGCTGGGATACATCGCGTATCTGATCGCCTCAATAGACGGGTTTGCGATAGGTCCGGGAGGGAGTCCGATGCACTTGTAGGTGTTGTACGGGCTGTCGTAGGACGTATCGGTAAGTGTTTCGGGACGCTCGCCTGTGTCGTGCTCGATCGCATAAACTATCGTTGCGTCCGAGTCGAGATGCGGATAATATGCGGGATTTTTGAGTCTGTTGTGGAAAACGGATGATACGTTTCCGAATTCGTCGGCGTAGCGTACCTCCTTTTGTATCATCGAGGCAAGAGTGATAAGTTTGTCTACGCTCATGCCGAGCTCCTCTGCACGGGTATAGTATTCCTCGGTGAATTTGTTGTTGAAGTTTTCAAGCATCTTATAGATGACGGTCTCCTCGGTCGAATCCGAGTAATAGTAGTAGGTGTCGGGGTAGAGGTAGCCGTCAAGCTTCCAGTAGCGGTCGGGAGAGAAGCTGTCCGCATTTTCAAGGAATTTGTAGTCAAATTCGTATTCGTTTATCGCACGGACATATCCGTCATAGGTTCCAAGTCCCTTGCTTACGAGAAGATCCACGATCTGGTCGGTGCTGTAGCCCTCGGGTATGGTCACGACTACCGTGGTACGCGCGGGTGCTTTTTCCTTGAACTCATATATCATGTAGTCATAGTTGAGCATAGGAGACACGGAATATGTGCCGGGTACGTAATCGCCCTCTTTTTCCTTGAACTTGATATACATGTTGAATATCTTAGGATATTTGATCGCACCGCTTTCGGCGAGTATCTCGGCAAGCGTTTCGGTGTCGCAGTTTTCGGGAACGACCACTGTTACCGGCTCTTCATCCTTTACAAAAGCGAAAACATCGTTTGCTATGCTTATAAATGATACTGCAAGCGTGATCGATACAGCGAGCACCGCCACAAGGTATATGACAGCCTTCGCAACGCTCGTAAGCGCTGTTACTGCACCGCCGGGAATATTGTCCGGCTCGGGATTATCGTCAAGCTCAAAGTCGTCGTTTTCGGTAAGCAGAGGCGTATATTCCTCTTTTGGCTCGGTATCAGGTGCTTTTTTTGCTTTTTGCTTTTGCACGGCGGGATGCCTTGAGGAAACTATTTCATTGCCTTGCTTAGGTGTGACCGATGCAGGCTTTTTTGGCGAAGCGGGTGTTTGTTTAGCCTGTTCTTTGGCCGGCTCGGCTTTTTTTACCGGGCTTTTTTGTGTCGGTACGCGTTTCACGTCCGCGTCGATGTCATTAGAGGGCTTTGAAAAAGCCGTCTTCGAGGATGCTTCGGATGGCTTCTGTGCGTCAACACGGTTCATTATTATCGTGCTTGCCTCTGCGGCGGGCGATTCGGGCTTCTGCGGCGTACCGCCGACTCCCGGACGCTTGCGTACATATCTGCGTACGGGCGTGGTCTTGCCTGCTGTTTCGTCGGTTCTGCTGTCGAGCATCTTTTCGATCTCACGTATATGCTCGAGGTCATCCGTGTCGGTCAGACCCATGGACTTGTTTTCGTTTTGATTCATAGAGTATTCCTCTCCTTATGTATTAAGGTGAAATTGTTAAAGTGAGGTGATTATATAGATAGCAAGGCATACAAGAAAGGGTATGCTGATAAGTGAGTTTTTGAAAGTGACCTTGCCGTGTACATAGCTGTCATCGCGTGTGCCGGGATCTCTGCCTGCAAGCGCATAGGAGTAAAACATCTTTTCGGCACACCCGAGCAAAAGTACAAGCGAGAGCAAAAACAGTCCCACAAATATAAATATCATAAATACATTGTTATTGGGACGGTCAAGCACAGCAAAAAGCTGTGTTTCAAGATATAACGTGTATAAATTGTAAGCAAAGCGGATCAGTACCGCTGACCAGACCGAGCCTGTGACATACACCGAGAATGCAAGCATAACGCCGATGAAAAACGAGAGTATCAGGTTTTCAAAGCCGTAATGCATGAACGCAAATAACAGTGATGATATCACAACGGCGCATACCCGTCCGCCGCTCTTATATTCGGTAAGAATTACTCCTCTGAACAAAAATTCCTCGATTATCGCGGGGGTAAGAGCATACGCGACGAGAGTGAACATAGGCGTTTGAGCGGGCGTGATGTCGGGAAAGACTCTTCACATCAGTATCATGTCGCTTCGCGGTATGTTTATCTGTTCAAGAACAAATCTTATTGCACCGCTTCCTATTATGAGCGCAAGCGTCGCAACAATAATAAACGCGATCGAATCGGGCATGAACATTTTCATGTTCAGAGTTGATATATACCCCTTACCCTTCAGCTTGGTGTAAAATACCGCAGGTAAAAGCAGTACGAGAAACTGCAGTATGACAAGCGAGAGGTAGATGTTGTCACGCCTTGCAAGCATAGCGGGGTCTATGTACCTTATCGCCGTAATGAGTGCGAGCGAGGCTATGACAAGGCAGGGGGCAAGATAAACATTTTTTATTCTCATTGTATGATATTCACGCCTTTCTCGCTTACCGTGAAGTCTACCTTCAGATCAAATCTGCCGTGAGGGATAGAATCTGCGATACAGCTGTTATAGATTATGCCCGCCTTTGTTCCCTTAAAGTCATGAAGATACCTGTCGTAGTAGCCCTTGCCGTATCCGATACGAAAGCCGTGGCTGTCGTATATCAGCGCAGGAATAAGGCAGATACAGCTTTCGCGCGAGTGAGGTGCGCTTTTGTCAAACATCGGCGCGTCGGCACTCGGCTCGGGAATAGAGTAGCTTCCGTGCTCAAGCTCGTCAAGCGAGCTTACATAGTGGAAGAACATCTGCGAGTTTTCTGGTATACAGCGAGGAAAGGCTATGCGCTTTCCTGCTTTCAGTGCCGCTTGGGCGACAGGCATTATGTCTATCTCGCTTTTTATCGGAGCGTAGAGTAAAAGTGTGTCGGCAAAGCGGTATGAGACAAGTGAGAGCAGCCTGTTGCATATACGTTTGTCAAGCTTTTCTTTTTCTTCTGCACTGATATTGTCGCGTATCTCACTGTATTTTTTTCGGAGTCTGTTTTTTTCGCTTCTGATTTCGTACATTAAGCGATGATACCTTTCCTTAACTTATCGCTTTCTTCCTTTGACACGAGCGCTTCGACAAGTGCAAGAGAGAACTCGGTAGCCGCGCCCATGCCGATACCTGTGATGATGTTTGTATCGCGTACTACATGAGCGTCTGATATCTTCGCACCGCGAAGATATTTTTCAAAACCGGGATAGCATACAGCCTGTTTGCCCTCAAGCAGACCGAGCTCGCCGAGTATTCTCGGAGCGGCGCATATCGCGGCAATATATGCTCCTGCGCGGTCGGCTCTTGAGATAAACTCGCGTACTATCGCGTTTTCTCTTAAATTGTCAGCTCCGGGAAGTCCGCCGGGAAGAACTATCATGTCCGCGTTGGTTTTTGACGCCGCGGCTTCCTCGATCGTGATGTCGGCTGTAACGCCGATCCCGTGTGAGCCTGTGACGAGCTTGCCGGTAACACCGACGGTCACAGTCTTTTCGCCTGCGCGTCTGAGCAGATCCACAGGTGTAAGTGCTTCGATCTCTTCAAAGCCTTCTGCAAGAAATACGTATGTCATATGTGCATCCTTTCTCCGCTTTTTGCGGCAGAAACAATAAAATTCGGTTATGTCTATTCGGGGAAATTGTCTGCCGTAGGCAGATCGTTTGTTATCAAGCTGCGGTCCTCAAGCGCCTGTATGAGCTTCATGAGCCCTTTGTCAAACAGGGGGAAGTCTTTGTACATGTCCGCGTTTTTACGTGTGAACGGCTGGGCGGGCTCTGTCATTATGAATGTCGGCTCGGTCTCGGAGCGCTTGAGATCGCTTTGAAATAAAGCCGACGCATCCTTGCGTTGTGCGGTGTCATAGTCCTCACCCGTGGGTACACGTCCGGGTAACGGTATGTCGTAGCCTAAGCGAACGTATGTCTCGTAAAGCTTTGTGTCCGCGGGGATAAGTGCGACAAACTTGCCGCCGTGAGCTTTTGCGACACCGTCTGCGTAAGCGCACATGCGTCTGAAGATACCGCGCCCCCGCAATTCGGGCGAAACGCACACCGAATACATATAGTATCCCAGCGCAGAGTATTCTTTATTCTTTAACATGCAGGGAAGCAAAAACAGCATTCCGGCAAGCCTGCCGTCATTTTCGGCTGCGCTTACAAGATACCCGTCGTCACGCGAAAGCGAGGTAAAAAAATCGAAGTATTCGGCATGGCCGAACACGGCGGAAAAAAGCTCTCTGTGAGCTGACATATCGTCGGGATAGGGTGCTGATACGCTGAAAATAATATTATCAGATGCCGAGCTTGTCATTTACCGTTTTCCTTATTTCTTCTGCAATATCGTTTATAGGACGGATGGATGAGTCCCTGTAACAGCGGATCTTTGACCAGCCGAGCGCGTCTGAGGCATAAAGCGCCGCTTCGTAACTGCGCTTTAAGAAATCAGGGTCAAGCTCGTGTATATCCTTCTCGCGCCCTGTTTCATTTGAACGGCTCTCTATCAGACCGAGAGATATCTCGGGTGTGACCTCAAGGTATATGACAAGGTCGGGAGAGGGAAGAGCGAGCTTGTTGTACTCATAGTCGGTAAGCCAGTGCAGATACTGATCCCATACACTCCTGTCAAGCTTTGACAGCTGATGCACGGCGTTTGCGCTTGTGTATCTGTCTGCTATTATCACCGTGTCATCACGCTCATAGTCAGCCTTCCAGTCAAAGGCATAGCTTACATATCTGTCCATCGAAAAAAACGAGGACGCGGCATATGCGTTGGTGTCATCAGCGCTCTTGCCAAGCTTTCCGGAAAGATACATTTTTACGAATGTGGATGATACCGAATCGTATACCGGAAAGGTGAGCCTTCTTACGCGTGATCCCGTATCCTCAAGCGCCTTTGCGAGTATCTCGCTCTGGGTTGCTTTGCCCGAGCCGTCAAGCCCGTCGATAGCTATAAATTTTGCCATAACTGTACCGTCCTTGATGTGAGCATGTCTGCCCGACATTGTTTTTGATAAAATTCCGTCATATTATCGCTGAGCGATCATTCTTCGTCGAAGGAGCTGCCCTTGACGATGCTTTCCATATACTGCTGTTTGGTCCAGAGCGTGGTTCTCGGCTTCTGACCGTCGGGAGGAGATACGATCCCGCGTTCGGTCATAATGTCGATAAGCTTTGCCGCGCGTCCGAATCCAATACTGAGCTTACGCTGTAAGAGTGAGGTCGAGATCTTGCCCGATTCGACCGCGATCTCGATCGCAGGCTTGAGCATGGGGTCGCCGTTGTTGTTATCTATCTCGCCGTCTCCGAGAGAGGTGGACTTCTTGTTTCCGCAAAGCTCAGCCTCGCGCTCGATGCTCTCGACAACCTGTGCGTTGTAGTTAGCGCCGCCCGAATTCTTCTTGACGTACGAGGTGATCTCATTTACCTCATCATCGCTTACGAATGAGCCCTGTACACGTATCGGACTCTTACCGGTAGCCGCGTACAGCATGTCACCCTTACCTATAAGCTTTTCAGCGCCCGCAATGTCAAGTATGGTACGCGAGTCTACATACGAGGTCGTTGTAAACGCTATTCTGTAAGGGATGTTTGATTTGATAGTACCCGTGATAACATCGACCGACGGTCTCTGTGTACCGAGTATGAGGTGGATACCCGCCGCTCTCGCCTTGGCGGAAAGTCTGCGGATGGATTCGTCTACGTCGTTGGATGCAGTGAGCATGAGGTCGGCAAGCTCGTCTATGATAATGACGATCTGCGGCATATACTCCGCACCCGGCTCGTCCTTCATCTTTTCGTTGTAGCCGTGTATGTTACGCACCGACGCGCCGTTGATAAGATCGTATCTGCGCTCCATTTCGGTCACCGCCCAGTGAAGCGTACCCGCCGCCTTCTTCGGGTCGGTAACGACCGGAACGAGAAGATGGGGTATACCGTCGTACATTGTAAACTCGACCTGCTTGGGGTCGATGAGGATGAGCTTTACCTCATCGGGCGTTGCCTTGTAGAGTATACTTATTATCGTGCTGTTGATACACACCGATTTACACATACCCGTAGCACCCGCGATGAGCAGGTGGGGCATTTTCGCGATATCCATGAATATCGGGCGTCCTGTTACATCCATGCCGAGCGCGACATGTATCTTGCTCGGATGCTTTTTGAACTCCTCGTTTTCGAGAAGCTCGCGGATATAAACAAGCGAAACGTGCTTGTTCGGCACTTCTACGCCGACAGCCTCCATTCCCGGAATGGGCGCGACAATACGCACGCCCGTGGTGGCAAGATGGAGCGAGATATCGTCTATACGGTTTACTATCGAGTTTACCTTAGTGCCTATCTCGGGCGAGAGCTCGTAGCGTGTGATCGACGGTCCGCGCGAGATGGATATGAGCTTTGTATTTATCTTGTAGCTCTTAAGTGTTTCGACAAGCTTTGTCGCTGTCGCCTTAAGCTCCTCGGTTATGTCCTGATTTTTTGCCGAAGTGTCCTTCTTCAGAAGCGTTATCGGCGGGAACTTGTACTCGCGTACAGGCTCGGGCTCGGGAATGTTTTCCTCTGCCGTTCCTATATTCATACGCTCGATGGTCAGCTCGATCTCGCGCTGTTCGTCCTCGCGGGATATCCCGTCAAGCTTTTCATCAAACTTCGCGTCGTCCTCTTCGGTACTTTCGTTACCGAATATATAGTCGAGATCTACCGCGTGCGGGTCATCGCTCTTTTTCTTCGTCTTAACAGGAGTTTCCGGAAAAACGGGTACGGCTATAGATGAAGAATAGCTTTCGTCTATTGTGGTCGCGTCGTCATCATCGGTCTCCTCGTTTTTAAGGGTGTTCCATATGTCTATGTCGATGGGCTCGTGATCTTCTTTCGGTTCGGACACTTCTTTTTCTTCAGCCTGCACAGGCTTTTCGCGCTTTGTGAGCACAGCCTCGGAGCGTGTGCGGTCAAGCTCGCTCTGCTCTTCGGCGTACTGCTGCTCGCGCAATTTCATGTCCTCACGGTGCTTTTTGATGGAATACATGATGCGGATCCATATCATGTACGGAGTGATGCCGAGCATGAAAAGTCCGCATACGAAAACGAGCGCGAATGTGATTATAAGCGTTCCGGCCATTCCTACAAGGCTCATGAGAAGCTCGGCAATGATACCTCCGATAACACCGCCGCCGCTAAGCTCACAGCCCGCCTTGAAAAGCTCGATCACCGAAAAGCCGATGTCGTTGCCTGCAAATACGTCCGAGAGCGTGGAAACTCCGGCAACGAAAGCAACAGAGAAGGATATCCTTGCGCCGAGACATTTACTGTCGGCGTCATCCTTCCAGGTGAAGGCTCTGATCACGAGCAGTACGGGTATCGCCCACGCACCGTATGAGAAAAGTCCGTAGAAGAGATTTCTGAACCATACTCCGAAGATACCGGTCGAATCCATAACAAGATAACATATGACCACGTATATCGCGAGAAGTATGAGTATCGCGGGCATTATCTGATTTATTATTTTGAGCGAGGGGATGATATCATCCTTTTTGTCCTCGTTTCTGCCTGCCTTTTCGGGAGTGCTCTTTTTGAGCTTTTTCTTAGTGACAGTGTTTTTGTCGGTCTTCTTTTTATTAGTCTGTGCCATTTATTACCTCTTCAAGTGTATTTATATTCATAGGCGTTTCTGCCAACTCTATTATAAAAGAGCATACCACAATACAGTATAACACAATTTTGATGAAATTTCAAGTCTATACTTAATATAGTAAGATATTATTTACAATTTTGGAGCGGATATGAAAAAAGGAATATATGATACAGTGCTTACGCTTGCAGGCGGAGTTGCCGCCGGCTTTGTAAACGGGATGCTCGGTACGGGGGGCGGTATAATACTCGTGTTTTTGCTCGGATATCTTATGAAGCGCGAGCGCGGATACAACACGCGTGACGTTTTTGCGACGGTAATAGCATCGATACTTCCGATGTCGCTCGTGTCAGCATGGCTGTATCTTAAAAACGGCAGTGTCGGTATGAGTGACGCTCTGCCGTATATCACGCCGGGAATACTCGGCGGACTTGCGGGCGCGTATCTGCTTGATAAGATCAATCTTACGCTTTTGAAAAAGCTGTTCGCGGCGCTCGTTATTTACGCGGGCGTAAAAATGATGGTGTGAAAGGGGGATAAGCGGATGCTTGAATACGCGGTCGGATTTTTTACCGCAGCGCTTGCCGGTCTCGGTGTGGGAGGCGGGGGACTTCTTGTGATCTATCTTGTTTTGTGTGCGGGAGTCAAACAACTCGCAGCACAGGGGATCAACCTTATTTTCTTTTTATTCTCGTCCGGAGCGGCGATGCTTATCCATTTCAGAAAAAGACGCATACCGCTTAAGTTTACGCTTTTGCTTTCTGCGGCCGGAATAGCCGGTGCGGTGCTTGGCAGTATGGCTGCAGAAACGGTTTCGGACGAGCTTGTACGCACGCTTTTCGGAGTTTTGCTTACGGTTTCGGGCACTATAGCGCTTTTTCGATAGAAAAATCAAAAAAATTGCAAAAAGGTATTGACAAGCAGACAAAAATGTGGTAGTATATATGGGTATCCGAAGACAGCAGGTCGCCGTAAGGCGTAAAGATTACAACCTGCCGAGGTTAAAACAGTAAACACAATACAGTGATTATTTGTCTTTCCTCGGGCTATGCTTCGGAGGAAAGTTTTTTTATATTTTCCACGGAGGTGAATTTATGCCCAGCTCTAAAATTCTGGCTGAAAAGCAGCAGGCTGTTGCTGATCTTGCTGAAAAGCTCAAATCGGCAGCATCGGGCGTACTCGTAAATTACTCCGGTATCACCGTTGAGGATGATACAAAGCTCCGCGCGGCGCTCAGAAACGCAGGCGTTGAGTACAAGGTAATGAAGAATACGCTTACAGGCAGAGCATGCGACATGGTAGGCTTCGGCGATATGAAGCAGTACCTCGAAGGCATGACCGCTCTTGCTATTTCGGTCGACGATCCCATCGCACCTGCAAAGATCCTCAAGGAATATGCCGAGAAGGTAGAATCCTTTGAAATCAAGGCAGGATTTATTGACGGCGGCGTTATCGACGCAAACGCTGTTAACGAGCTCGCAAGCATTCCCGCAAAGGAAGTGCTCATCGCGAAGATGCTCGGAAGCTTGCAGTCCCCCATCAGCGGACTCGCAGTTGCACTTCAGGCTGTTGTGGACAAGTCCGGCGAGGCTACCGCGTAAGCTTGTGTGCTTAAGGGGATGACGGCAACCTGCCCCGATAAAAGGTGCCCGACAAAATAATTTTTGAAATTTTATTTACACGGAGGATTATTAAAATGGCTACAGAAAAGTCTATGGCTATCCTTGAAGAAATCAAGGCTCTTACAATTCTTGAACTCGCAGATCTCGTAAAGGCAATCGAAGAAGAATTCGGCGTATCCGCAGCTCCTGTTGCAGTAGCAGCAGTAGGCGGCGGTGCAGCAGCTCCCGCAGCAGAAGAAAAGTCTGAATTCGACGTTATCCTTAAGTCCGGCGGAGCTAACAAGCTCGCTGTTATCAAGGTAGTACGTGAGATCACAGGTCTTGGCCTTAAGGACGCTAAGGACCTCGTTGAAGGTGCTCCCAAGGCTATCAAGGAAGGCGTTAGCAAGGACGATGCTGAAGCAGTTAAGAAGCAGCTCGAAGAAGCAGGCGCTGAAGTTGAAGTTAAGTAATTCAGCTTCTTAAATGAATCGTACAAAAAACGGGAGCTTATGTTCCCGTTTTTTGTTTGTGAGGTCATTATGAAACGTAAAGACAGAATTATTGATGCTATAATACTCTTGTTTTCCATACTTTCGGCGTTTTTGTGTGCGAACAGCTATGTGGCGCTTAAGGAAAACGGGGATA
>JAFUMW010000030.1 GCA_017482465.1 Clostridia bacterium | reverse complement strand
GTGACAACAGATTTACAGTCTGCCCCCTTTGGCCGCTCGGGAACGCTCCCTGGAGCTGGTGATCGGAGTCGAACCAACAACCTGCTGATTACAAATCAGCTGCTCTGCCATTGAGCCACACCAGCGTCTATACCTCCCGGCGACTTTTATATTATATCAAAAGCTATTGCGTTTGTCAATACCTTTTTCAAAATTTTTTTGGTTTTTTCGCAAGCAGTTTTTTACAGCGAGATCAGCCATCCTGCTGCCATCATTACAAGCGGTATCGTTACGACCGAAAGTATTGAGGTTATGCCGACAAGCTGTGCCGCATACTCGGGTTCGATATCATATATCTCGCCGAACATGGTCGCGTTCGTAGCGCACGGCAGTGCTGTCATTATCGTTATAAAATAGGTCAGAAACTCACCGAGACCCAAAAGCTTGCACGCGATAAGCGCGATACAAGGAAGCACCAACAGCTTTGTAAACGAGAAAAGATAAAGCTTTCCCGACTTGAATAACTGCATCAGCGGACGCGTTGCGATAAGTCCGCCGACAATTAGCTGTGATATCGGTGTGCAGAGGTTGCCCAAAAACGTAAATGAGTCTGCCACAAAGCCGGGCAGAGCGATATACGGCTTGAGTATATAGAGCACCACTCCTATGATACACGGTGTTGTACCGTAGTTGAGTATCATCTTTTTCGGGCTTAGCTTTATGTCATCGCGTCCCTTGCCCAGCAGTATCATGCCGTAGCTCCATAAGAACAGGTTGAACGAGATCTGAAAGAACGCACCGCAGAAAAGACCGTCCTTGCCGAGCATCGCACCGACAACCGGAAGCCCCAGAAAGCCGCAGTTAGCGAATATCATCGTGTACGCGGTCATTTTTGCTTCATTAAAGTTCTTCATCCGCGAGGTGTAGATCGCACCCGCTATCGCAAGCGCCGAGTGTACGAGAATTCCTATACCGATTATCGACAGTCCGAGCACGAGCTTGTCATGAGAATACTCGGTGTTTACGACCGAGGAAATGATGAGAAAGGGTTGTCCCACATTGATTATCAGCTTTGAAAGCTTTTTGGAAAAAGTGTTGTCTATCAGTCCTGTTTTGCGACAGATAAAGCCTACAGCGCAAAGCAAAAACAGGGTGAGCATCATCTTGAATACGACAGTTGCCATTATTTGATCCTTCTTACTTTAATGAGTCATATACTTCTTTTATCATCTTCATGTCCTTGAGCATGTCCGCCTTTTTCGAGGTGTCGCGAAGCAGTGCCGACGGGTGATACACCGCGCACATCTTAAAGCCCGCGGCATCAAACCACTTGCCATGCTGTGCCGTTATGCGGAAATCAGGGCTTATCAGCCTCTTGGCTGCCACTCTGCCGAGGCAGACTATGATCTTCGGTCTTATCGCTCGCACCTGCTCGCGCAGATACACGATACACGCGTCCTCTTCTTCGGGGAGCGGGTCGCGGTTGCGCGGCGGACGGCATTTGAGTATGTTGGCGATATAGACTTCGTTGCGGTCTATTCCTACATACTCAAGATATTTATCAAAGAGCTTACCCGCGGGCCCCACGAACGGGACACCGCTCTCATCCTCTTTTTCACCCGGAGCTTCGCCGATGAACATGAGCGCGGCATCCTCGTTTCCGACACCGAAAACGGTGTTCGTTTTCGTTTGGTGCAGAGGACAGCGCGTACACTCTTTGCATTTTTCAAGTGTTTCTGACAGCTTCATAGTCTCTTCCATTTACAGTATTTCCGAAATATTTATTATTATCAGTGTGACAGTGCGCTTACGGCGTTATCCGAAATTAGGCATTCGCCGTGCTCCTTTATGTATGCCTGAGTAAGCTTGCCGCTTATCCTTTTTCCGTAATCGGACAGCCGCATAAGCTCGTCATTTGCGCCCTTTGGCTTTGTCTCGGTCTCAAGAAAAAGGTAGTAAGCGCCGAGGCAGAAATGCAGACTGCTTGATCTGTCGTAAGCGATATCGTTCAGCACGCGGCAGGCATCTATAACATCTGTGATATTTTCAAAAGAGAATACCACAGACTCAAGCCAGCGTCTTATCGTTATTTTGGTGTCCGAGCGTTTGTTGTCGTCGGTGAATCTGTCCGAGTGCAAATTGCCGCCCCCCTCAGGCGATAGCCTTGTCAAATATACCTCACATCCGCCGTCGCGCGACGGATATACCTGTAATATCGTTTTAGAGGATAGGGTATCAAACCCCGTTTTTGCCTTTATGTCGGCTAAGACCTCTGCAAATGCTTCCTTTATCGCACTTCCGGTGTGTCCGAGAGAATACATGCGTATATCGTATTTTGTCATGTCCTCGCGGGTAAGCATAATTTTTATTTTTTCGGAGTTTATCATGATCAGCTCCAAAATATCACCGTCCGTTCGATAAAATGAATACACTATCATTATAAGCGAACAGGGTGGCTTTTGTCACCTTAAAATTAATTCCGATAAGGGAAGTTTTTTGCAATGTCGGTACGTATCCGCCAGGGAGTGGATACGCTTCCACTAATTTGGCTTTATATGTTTACATATTTGTTGTTGACACGGACATTTTTTGATGTTAAAATAATGAAAAGGTGTTACTTTTCATCAACAGCGTCGCCCTCTAAAAACTTGATGGCGCGCTCCACGCTGTCTTTTGAATTTCCCCATGGCTCGTTTTCATAGCGATAATCGAATTTCTTTATGAAATGCTTTATGTCACCTCGAAGCGAGTCCATATAGTCAAACACGATCGCCGATGCGTCCTCATAAAATGACGCATAGAGCTTTTTGGACATTTTTGCCTTTGCAAGCGCGCTTAAACGGTTGAAATGCTTGAGGCAGAAGTAAGGCTGTGACTTGAATTTCTTTACAAACTCACCGTCCTTTTCGTACAAAAGGAGCGCGGTCTCAAGCATCTTTGACAGCGAAAAGTCTATTCTTTCGCAAACATAGCAGGTGCGCGAGAGTTCATCAAGACGCTTGCGGGCGTTGTCACCGACGGGAGCAAGGCTTATAAGCTTCTTGCCTATATCGTCCCTGAGCTCATCCATGTGGCTTTCTAACATCAGAGCAAGTCCGAGACGGTTCTTGCGGTTAAACATCATATCATAGTGGTCGGCGCAGAAGCCGAGCTTATTTGTCCTTATCCTTACATCCGGTTCCATCATCGACGCGCCGAGGATAAGCTCAAGATTATCGTTCTGAAGCTTTTTGTAAAGCGTACAGAACGGGCAGCCGCACGCAGGATCTGCCGCTGATTTATCAAATGCTTCGTTGACCGGTATGGTATAGATCTGTTCCATGTGTGTACCCCATTGTTCAAATACTAATCTATATTATAAAACATTTATTCGTCTTTTGCAACACTATTTTGCAAATTAAAAACGAAAGGTACGATAAAATGATAACAACAGAAAAATATGTCCCTGTCGGTATAATGATCAACGGCATTCCTGCCGTGCGGATCGGCGGGCTCGAGCATTTCGACGTATCGCAGGTGTTCGACTGCGGTCAGGCGTTTCGCTTTTTGCCGGTCGGGGACGACCCGTACCACGTCGGCGGCGTCGCATTCGGAAAATACATAGAGCTTGTACAGTCACATGATACGCTCACGATAGTAAACGCGACCGTAAACGATTACGAGGGAATATGGAAGCGCTATCTCGGACTCGATTTGGATTACGGTGAAATCAAGCGCGAGCTTACCGACGCGTTCGCGCGCCAGAAAGACAGCGGCGTTTTTGAAAACGCGGTAAAGATAGGCGGAGGTATACGCTTGCTCAGACAAGAGCCGTGGGAATGTCTGTGCTCTTTCATAATCTCGCAAAACAACAATATTCCGCGTATACGCAAGATAATCGGTGCGCTTTGCGAAAAATACGGTGAGCCGATCAGATTCGGTGAAAGCGTACACTACAGCTTTCCGAGTGCACATGTCATCGCAGACGCGGGAATTGACGAAATATTCGCACTTCGTACCGGTTTCCGTGCGAAATACATATGTGACGCGGCGCGCGCCGTGTCAACAGGCGAACTTGAGCTTGACGCGCTTAAAGCCCTTGAACCGAACGAGGTCGAGCGTGCGCTCTGTTCGGTAAAGGGAGTAGGGCCCAAGGTTGCCGCGTGCGCGATGCTGTTCTCGCTTGAAAAATACGACGCGTTTCCCATCGACGTGTGGGTAAAACGTATACTTGAAAAATATTACCCCGACGGGCTTGACATAAGTGCGCTCGGCAGGTACGCGGGCATCGCACAGCAGTATTTATTCTTCTACGAACGCTACACGGTGAACGCTGCTGAGCCCAAAGACCGCAAGCGTTCATAGACCGCAAGCACTCTTAGACGGGCAAAATACGCATGAAGACCGGAAAATTCAAGTATTTGACCCATACCCCGATACCCAATAATATTTAATGTAAGGAAAGATCACTATGGAAAAGAAACTGACATTCAAGCAGATCATGATAATTGTAGCCTTCGGCATCATACTGTTCGTCGGACTTATGAATATCGGCACGGTGTTTTCGGCGTTAGGTTATGCTGTCGGTATTGTCTCGCCTCTCGTTTACGGCGGTGTTGCCGCGGCTGTGCTAAATGTGCTGATGAGTGCGATAGAAAAGGGAATAAGAAAGCTTTTCAAAAAACGTGTACTTAAGGACGGGCTTGTAACAGCCGTAAGTCTTGTGCTGTCGCTTGTGATAGTTTTTGGCGCGGTAGCCGGAGTTATATTACTTGTAGTGCCGCAGTTTGCCTCGGCTGTGCCTATGATAGTTTCTTCGATAAAGGATAACTGGGGCGTGATATCCGAATTTTTGAGTGATATCAATGTCGATCCCACGGCAGTGTATAACCTGCTTACAAACCTTGACGCGGGCACGGTTCTTCAGAAGCTGACCTCGGGTATCGGTGACGTTTTCGGCACAGTTATAAGTGCCGCAAGCTCGATCACCGGCGGTGTGTTTACCTTCTTGATATCGCTTGTCGCATGCATATACATACTTGTGGGCAAAAAGAAGCTTGCAAAACAGATGAACGGCGTTCTGTACGCCTATGTTGACAAAAAGTGGGCGGATAAGATAAGCAGCTTCTGCAAGACTCTCAATGACACCTTCAAGCGCTTTCTCTCAAGCCAGTGCATAGATGCATGTATACTCGGTGCGCTTCTTTGCGTTACGATGCTGGTGCTTCGCCTGCCGTACGCGGGAGTTATATCTGCGCTGACCGTCATATTTGCACTGATACCGTATTTCGGTGCGTTCTTCTCGTGTGCGCTCGGTGCGTTCTTTATCGTTCTGATCGACCTTAAAAGCGCACTGATATTCATTGTGGTATTCCTTGTGGTACAGCAGATAGAGGGCAATCTTATATACCCGAAGATCGTAGGTACGTCGGTCGGTCTGCCGGCGTTGTGGACGCTTTTGGCGGTGTATGTCGGCGGTAAGCTTTTCGGGGTCGTAGGCATGATACTGTTCATTCCGGTGGTATCAGTGGCATATACTATGCTGTCCGATAATGTGAAGAAGAAGCTTGCAGACAAGACTAAGGAGAAAGAGGATGAAGCTGTACTTTAAGCAAAGGTTTTTCTCGTGGCTTGACAGTTATGACGTGTACGACGAGGCGGGAAATACCGTGTTTACCGTCGAAGGACAGTTTGCGTGGGCAAAAACACTGCATATACTTGATAAAAACGGAGCGCACGTAGGTACGCTAAAGCGGGAGATATTTACATTCCTGCCCGAGTTTTGCATATATAAGGGCGACGTGCTTGCCGGACGTATATCAAAGGAGCTTTCGCTTTTCTCGCCGAGATATAATATCGACTTTAACGGCTGGCATATTGAGGGAGACTTTTTCGAGTGGGACTATACGGTAAGCGATGCGAGCGGAAGACAGATCGCGATCGTAAGTAAAGAGCTGCTTAACTTCACCGATACCTACGTGATCGACGTCGTAAATGACGCTGACGCGCTCGACGCACTTATGTTTACTCTCGCGATAGACGCCGAAAAGGCGTCGAGAAAATGAAAACAGCGGCTGACTTTACGTCAGCCGCTGTTTTTGTTGTTATGTAATCAACCGTTCTTCTTAAGGAAGTCTGCACATCTGCCTACTTCTTCAAGTCCTGTGGGGTTGAGACCTTCGCTCTCAACTACCATTACAAGTCCGAGCTCCTTAGCCTTTGCGATAACATCCTTAACGGGTGCTCCGCCTTCACCGAGTGCGCGTCCCTGGAACTTTCTCTTTGCGTCCTCGTCGAACATCTTGATACCGTCCTTGAGGTGGATGCATTCAACTCTTTCCTTGAACTCCTCGAGTACTGCGAGCGGGTTGCAGTCTGCCGCGTATACCCAGAAGGTGTCTATCTCAAACTTGATGTTGGTCTTGTCCCAGAAATAGTAATCGGGGTACATACCGTCGAGGTTGGGAAGAAACTCTCTGTGGTGGTTATGGTACTGGAGAGAGATGCCGTGCTCTGCGAGCATGGGCTGGAATTTATTGAACTTTTCAACTGCAACGTCAAGAGCTGCCTTTGTTGAAGTATCAACGCCGGGAACGATAAATCTTGTGTTTCCGATAGTCTTATGGTACTTGACTGTAGCTTCGAAATCTGCTTCGAGATCGCCGAAGCCTGTGTGTGTACCAGAGATCTTAAGGTTATACTTATCAAGCCATTCCTTGATCTGCTCTGCGCTGTGTCCGTAGAAGCCTGCGGGCTCTACAAATTCATAACCGAGCTTGCTTACCTCGCAAAGTGCTTTTTCATAATCCTTTTCTGTAGTGTCTCTGACACTGAAAAGCTGAAGACCGTAATTCATAATTACCTCCGATGCCGAAATCTATCGGCTTTTTTGTTGTAAGTACAGTATATCACAGGTGTTTTGTTTTTGCAAGGGGTTTGGATGAATTTGGGGAAGATTTTGTTTGGGTTGGGTGAGGGTGGTTGGTACTTAATTTTGTTTGTTGAAATTGTTTGTTGCCCTTCCGGGGGAGTCGCTTTCTGCACGCGCAGAAAGTGACCAAAGACGCGCACAAGGGAAAGGCTTTTCCCTTGTGTATCCCTTTCTATGGGATGAAATTCGTTCGCTCAGCACCACCTT
>JAFUMW010000003.1 GCA_017482465.1 Clostridia bacterium | reverse complement strand
GGAGTATGAGGGGGGGGAGGTGCTTTTTCTAAAAAGCGCCTCCCCCCTCATAAAATAAAAAATCCCTCACTCCACTCTCGCGCCCAGTATATGGATGCAGCGGAGGGATGTGTAGTTGTACTGAGAGAGACTGCGCTGGTATGCGTCGATCGAATGGGCGCTTACGTAGAAGCGTCTGCCCGTGAGACCGGAGCGCACGCCTGTGAGCACGAGGGTATGGTAATATTCGCCGCGCTCGTTGGAAAGCTGGATGATATCTCCGGGCAGGGCGTCTGAAAGCTCTGCTTCGACACCGAACGGTCCTACACCCTCGTTTGTTGTCATAAAATTATAAAAAAAGCTTGCGCCCGTCCATGACGGGCGTCTGTCGTTTACGCTGATGTCGTACCAGCCGAATTCGGGAGTGTAGTTCATCACCCCTGTACCCGCGTAGACGCACTGCGACGCAAAATTGGTACAGTCGCCGCCGATGCCCGAGAAGTCGTAAAAGGCGGGATTTCGCTCACGCGCCCACCTGCGCGCGTAGGTGAGAGCTGCTGTTCTGTTATACTCAATAGTTACCATATACAAATGTCTCCGTGTGGTTTTGTGCATTTGTAACAGTATATGAAGCGCGAAAGTTTGCCGATACAAAAAATGTATACAAAAAATAAAAAACTGTATATTTACAATCGAGAAAAAATATGCTATTATTTATTGTAGATAACAATACGGTCAGATATTTCCGATGTTATGAAAACGCGCAACGCGAAAACAAGCCAAAGGAGAAAAACATGAAAAAAACACTGTCAATTTTTCTTGCAGTCATTATGATCATAAGCTCGTGCATGAGCTTAATGACCGGTGTGAGCGCTGAAGATACGCCTACACCTATCTACAGCTTCAATCTTGAAGATGAACAGGCGGCGATGAGCTTCCTTGTAAATACGCACCTCAACGCTTCATACAGCAAAGCAGAGGCTGCGATCAGATTTATTAACAACAATGCATCACAGCAGGACCAGGGCTTTACGCCTACCCCAAAGGCGGATGAACCGGGCACTACAACCAATACCGACCTGCGTAAGAGCGTTGCACAGACCTTAAAGTCGGCGCAGTTCGTTGTTATCACATATAAAAATACAAGTGATATCAACCTCGGTGCTATCCGTCATGAGAAAAAGTCGTATCTGTACAATATGAAAACAAATATGGACAGCTATGCCGACGTTATCGTTCCCACCGTAAGCGGAGCTTGCTTCCGTGACGGCGGCGGACAGTATCAGGCACCCTTCTGTATGTATCCTTTTTTTGCATCCTCCGATGAGGAGCTTCCCGTAGGGTTAAAGCAGAGCATTTACATCAAGAGCATATCCATGTTCAAGTCCTACGCTGACGCGGAAAGCTTTGCAAAGGCAAACGTTGCATCCGGCAAAACTACCGAGTATACATACGCAGAGCAGACAAAGGTCGATATAAATATTGACCTCGGTTATGAGAGCATATCCGATCTTCTCGCCGAAGAGATCAAAGCTACAGAGGAAGTGACAGCAACAGGCGCTGTGGCTGATCCTATGGAGTCGCATATCGTATACGACGGAAGCATGGATTATATCGAGTGGAATTTTGCAAGCTCGGATCTTGTAAAAAGACATACCACCAATACAAATAACTATACCGCAAAGTACGACGAAGTACTCAACGCGATGGAGTTCGTCCCCAAGTCGGCAGGCAACGCCGGAGACCAGGGTATCGTTGCGGCTTCCACGTCAACACCCGAGGACGAGCTTACACGCTCACAGTTTGTGACAAACGTTCCAAAGAATTATAAGTACATGGTGCTTACATATCTCAACAAGAGTGAGATAGACACGATGATACACCGCTATGCGCTTGCCGAGGGCGGAGAAAACAGAGCTGATATCAAGATCAAGAAGGCAAGCGAATGTGATGGCAAATGGCAGAGAGTTGTCATCGACGTGACCGACGGACTTATCTTAAGACCGGGTACAGGTACAAGTACAAGTAACCTTTGCTTCTTCCCGCTTAAAGGAACGGTAAGCGAAACAGACTCTATCGCATGGAAATCGCTTGCGTTCTTCAAGACCAAGCAAGCGGCTGAAGAGTATGCCGCACAGGCGCTTGGCAGTGCTGACGCGCTTCCCGATTCCGAGCGCACAGACGCTCCCTTTATCGCAGGCTACGACGGACGTACCTTCAAGCCCGAGGGCAAGATGACACGCGCCGAGGCGGTTACCGTTATCACGCGTCTGCTCGTTGACGAAACGACCATCAAGGGTAAGAATACAACAGCATTCACAGACGTAAAGTCGGGTGCATGGTACTATGACTACGTGGCATATCTTGAAAGCCTCGGCTATCTCAAGAGCTACAAGGGTGAATTCAAGCCCGATCAGCCTATAACAAGAGCAGAATTTGTTGAGCTTGTATACAATATGGGCAAGGTTCAGGCAAGTGATAAGCAGGTAAGCTTTACAGACGTTCCCGCAACACACGAAAGATACACTGTTATTATGGCATCGGCATCCGCAGGACTTGTAGGCGGATATCCGGACGGCACCTTCAAGCCCGACGGCACGATCACACGTGCAGAGGTAGTAAAGGTGATCTGCTCGGCACTTGGCAGAACTCCCACGCTTGACGGTATGTCAAAGGCGTCCTACGTCGGCTTTGCCGATATCACAAGCGCACATTGGGCATTCCCCTATGTTATAGAGGCGTCTGTTGAGCATAGCACGGTTGTTGACGCAGACGGAAACGAGATCTGGACAGAAACGCACGACGACACCTTCTATCTTGAGCTTGCCACGGACAAGTACATTGCCGAGCTTGACGCAAGGTTTGAAGCACGCAAGAAGGAAGTCCTTGAAACCGCGAGCGAATGGAAGCTCGGTGAGGGCGGCAAGGTGATCTACGTATCAAACGACGGTGACGACACCAACGACGGTCTTACACCCGAAACCGCTGTAAAGACTATTGATAAGGTCATGAAAATGCAGACCATCAAGACGGTCAAGGCAGGCGACGTCGTACTGTTCAAGCGCGGAGACGAGTGGCATGAAAAGCTCACAACGACCGCAGGCGTAACCTACTCTGCATACGGCGAGGGCGACAAGCCCCGTATCCTCGGCTCGATCGAGGCTGACGACGCGTCGCAGTGGATCGCTACGGAAAAAGCAAATATATACAAGTTTAACGGCGTTATTCCCAAGGAAAAGGACGTCGGAAACATGGTATTCAACGACGGCGAGGCATACGGTATGCGTGTGCTTAAGGAAAAGAACAAGGATCAGACCGTAAAGATCGGTGACAACTCGATCGTATCAAACGGAATTGAAACATGGGAATTTCCTGTTCAGCCGTTTACAGGCGGACTTGATCTTAACCACCATCTCGCTTACTATCACGATTGGAATGAGCAGACAGTATACCTCTACTGTGAGGGCGGTAACCCCGGCGATGTATTCGATTCTATCGAAATTTCGACCAAAGGCAACGTCGTTCAGGCAAAGTCGAACGTCGTAATTGATAATCTCTGCATCCGATACGGTGCAACTCACGGTGTCGGCGCAGGTACGTGTGAAAACCTTATCGTTCGTAACTGCGAGGTAGGCTGGATCGGCGGTGCTATACAGGACCTTTCCGACGCAGGACAGGGACGTCTCGGTAACGGTATCGAGATCTACGGCGGAGCGAACGGCTACTATGTATACAACAACTACGTGTATCAGTGCTTCGACTGCGGACCTACAGTTCAGTGGCAGGGAAGTCTTACCCCCGGTCAGACTCTTGTTGAGGTGGACACCGAGATCCGCGATAATGTTATCGAAAAGTGTAACTCTCCTCTCGAGGTATGGTGTACATCCTCAACACCTAACTCGTCAAACGCATTTGCGATACTTAAAAACTGTAACCTTTCCAACAATCTCTGCCGTTATTCGGGCTACGGCTTCGGCGGATATATTCATCAGAAGGTTGACTATAATATGTTCTACGGCGCGGGTCACACCTACGCGGTATACGAGGATTGCTACGTGCAGAACAACACCATGTGGCATATCCGTAAGTACCTGCAGAAGGCAGTGCCCACACATGTGAAAAACGGTCAAGGCTTCCATTGGAGAAACAACACCATTATTATGGCGTACGACGGACCTCTTGCTCTGCTCGGCTCGGACACAAAGACCGCGTCCGGCGGACTTAAAAAGTATATGTACACCAATGATACCATAAGACAGCTTCTCGCGGACGGCTGCTACGGCTTCAACCGATTCATGTACACACTTGCAGACGGTCAGGCTGATCCCAACCCCAAGAAGTAAGAATAAACAAAGCATGACAAAAAAGCTCCAAGGGCAGTTTCAAATAAGACAGTATTAGAGCATTACCGAAATAGGGTAGCTGCCGTACAGGAGTGCGACAAGTAAAATTGGCGATACTTGGTTTTATCAACCGGGTATCGCCTTTTTCTATCTTTAACAGAATGTTTGATTCTTTTTGGAGGTACATAAAACACCACCGCAGGGCAGTACCCATGCCTTGCGGATTACATACATTTAACCCCAAAAGCCCCTCCATACCGAAAAACAAAGTCAATGTTAAGAATAATTCTTGATTTTTATCAAAAAGACTTTCTTTTTTTGAGTATCAGTGGTATAATATGTAAGCCGAACTGATTTTATAACAGTAGCATCATTACAATCGCAAGGGATATTATCGTATATCGTGAATTTGATAAAATGAAAATTCCATCAATATATACACAGTGATGATTGTTATAATAAATTAGTTTGGCGACTATC
>JAFUMW010000029.1 GCA_017482465.1 Clostridia bacterium | reverse complement strand
TGCCGCGATAACCGCAATAATTATCGCCAGGTAAGCAAGGAAGCCAAACGACAGGAATGTACGTCCGAACAGTCCGAGATCGTCAGCAAACGGGAGGTGAGTTTTGTAATAATTACCGGTGGTAAGAAGCGAGATCGAACCGCTCTCACCAAAGAAGCTCAAAAGTGAGCCTCCGTAAAAGTTACCGATACCGATACCGAATGTAGTAAGCGCAAGACCCGTAACATTCTGATTGGCACGAAGTGTTATCGTAAGGAAGCTGTAGATCAGAGCCATAAGTCCAGAGCCTATCAAAGTTGATAGAAGCGGAATAAGTATGCACAGTGCCGCGACAGGCTCTTCCGTCGAGCGCTCGTATAAGTATCCGCCGATGATTCCCGAGATACCGCCCACATACATGATACCGGGTATACCAAGGTTAAGGTTTCCGCTTTTTTCGGTGAGTATCTCGCCGGTTGCACCGTAGAGAAGAGGGATTCCCTGCACTATCGCCGCATAAATAAATGATGCTATTGTACTTATCATGGCAATTACTCTCCTTTCCCTGACGTATGCTTTTTAGAATGGCGGAAGTTGATCTTGTAATTTACAAAGAACTCGCATCCGATTATGAAGAACAGAATGATACCCGTGAGTATATCCGAAATACTTTCATTAAGACGCAAGCTCGTGGCGATCTGTCCGGAACCGCGCTGTAAGAACACTATAAGGAATGACGTGAGCATCATCACGATGGGGTTGAACTTTGCGAGCCATGATACCATGATCGCCGTAAAGCCGTTTCCGCCCGCCGTGTTCTTTGTTATCGTATGGTCTGTACCCGCAACGAGCATAAGACCTGCCACACCGCAAAGTGCGCCCGAAAGAGCCATTGTACGAAGTATGACCTTCTTTACATTGATACCTATGTACTTGGCGGTATTCTCGCTCTCACCGACAACTGCGATCTCATATCCGTGCTTACTGTACTTAAGGTATATGAACATAAACACCGTTATCGCAAGAACGATAATCACGTTGAGCAAATACTTCTGTCCGAATATCTCCGGAAACCATCCCGCCTTTGTCTGACGGTTGATAACACCCATTACGCTTGAGCCGCTGGGAACCCACACCATGATAGCAAAGGAAACAAGCTGTGTGGCAACATAGTTCATCATAAGGGTGAACAGCGTTTCGTTTGTATTCCATTTAGCCTTGAAATAAGCGGGAACTATCGCCCATACAATTCCTGCGATAACGCTTGTTATCACCATTATCGTCATAAGCAATACCGGATGCATCTTGTCGCCGATATAGAACATACATGCTGTTGCGGCAAGTCCGCCCATGAGAACCTGTCCCTCAGCACCGATATTCCAAAACCGCATCTTGAACGCAGGTGTCACCGCAAGCGAGATACACAAAAGCATTGCCGTATTCTGAAGCGTGTTCCATATCTTACGCGCCGTACCGAATGTTCCCTCGATCATTGACGCGTATACCTTAAAAGGATTGTATCCTGTAAGAAAGTAAACCACGACCGCACATGCAACAAGAGCCAAAGCTATCGCGGCGGCACGTACAAGCCACGCCTTCCACCATACCATAGCATCACGCTTGGTGATATGCATGAGGGCTTCTTTTTCTTTTTTGATCCTGTTATCAGTCATTTAAGTCCCCTCCGCCGGTCTTGGTCATAAGTAAACCGATTTCTTCTTTTGTTGTGTTGCGTCCGTCAACAGTACCGGTTATACGTCCGCCTCCGATAACCATTATGCGGTCGCACAGCTCAATAAGTACGTCCAAGTCCTCGCCGACAAATATTACGGCAACACCCTTCTTTTTCTGTTCGTTAAGGAGATTGTATATCGCATATGATGAGTTGATGTCAAGTCCTCTTACCGGATATGCCGCCATCAATACTGTAGGCGATGCGGCTATCTCACGTCCGACAAGCACCTTCTGCACATTTCCGCCCGAAAGTCTTCTAACAGGCGTAGATGCACTCGGAGTAACGACCTCAAGATCGCGGATGATCTCCTCGGCAAGATCCTTCGGACCGTTGCGCTCAAGGAACACCGATCTTCCGCGTCTGTAGCTGCGAAGCATCATATTATCAACTATATCCATGTTTCCGACAAGACCCATTCCGAGTCTGTCCTCGGGAACGAAAGAAAGACGTACACCAAGCTCTCTTATCTGCAAAGGAGTCTTATCGCGCAGATCATCTATAGCACCTGTCTTGGGATTGTTGTAAATTATCTCACCCTGCTCTAAATGCTGAAGTCCTGCGATAGCCTCCAAAAGCTCGCGCTGACCGCTTCCGGCGATTCCCGCGATACCAAGTATCTCTCCCGAGTATGCGGTAAACGAAACATCATCGAGAACCTTAACGCCCTCGCGGTTAACACAGTCTACATTCTTTACAATAAGGCGCTCGGTAGCATTCACAGGCTCGTCGCGCTGTATATTGAGGTCGATCTTTTTTCCGACCATCATCTCCGTAAGCTGTGATTCCGTGGTCTCGGCGGTATTGACAGTACCGACATACTCGCCCTTTCTGAGCACCGATACACGGTCAGAAAGCGCCAGCACCTCGTGAAGCTTGTGCGTAATGATTATGACAGCCTTTCCGTCATCTTTCATTCTTCGCAGTACGGCAAAAAGCTTTTGTGTTTCCTGCGGAGTGAGAACGGCTGTAGGCTCGTCCAAGATAAGTATATCGGCTCCTCTGTACAGCACCTTGATGATCTCTACGGTCTGCTTTTCGGATACTGACATTTCATAGATCTTCTTTTCGGGATCAATGTCAAAGCCGTACTTTTCACTGATCTGCTTGACCCTGCGCGAAACGCTCTTGATATCATACTTACCATTTTCATTCAGACCAAGTATAACATTCTGTGCCGCCGTAAAAAGATCGACAAGCTTGAAATGCTGATGTATCATACCGATCTTGTGTTCAAAAGCCTCGTGAGGGGAACGTATCAGCACTTCCTTTCCGCCGATATAGATCTGACCCTCGTCCGGATAATAGATACCCGAGATCATGTTCATAAGCGTGGTCTTACCGCTTCCGTTTTCACCGAGAAGCGAAAGTATCTCACCGTTGTTTACGCTCAGGCTCACGTTGTGATTTGCCACAACATTGCCGAAGCGTTTGGTGATATTTTTCAGTTCAATAGCTACGCTCACTAAAATCATACCTCCGTTTAATTTTGAAAACGGAACAGAAATCATTTTCTGTTCCCTTTTGAAAACTAAAGCATAATAAAGAGTTGTGGCGGAGTGCCTGACGGCACTCCGCCTATGTTTTCTCTATTAAATTACTTTGCTGTGATACCGTCGATGTACTTGATATCGAAGTAAGGAGCACTTCTGAGAGAAGACTCGTTGAAAGCACCGTCAGCAATTACGTTTGTTTCGGGAACGAAGTCGCCCTCGTCAACAACGTCTGCAAGGTATTCGGTAAGTGTTTCGCCGTTAACGGTGAACTTGGATGTGTCAAATACCTTGATGGAACCGTCAAGCAGACCTGCCTTAACCTCTTCGATCTTTTCAGCTGTGCCTTCAGCAGCAACTGCTTCGTTGAGCTCTGTGAGAAGCACGGAGTTTGTTTCAAGAGAACCGCACCAGTCAGTTTCGAAGTTTTCGCCCTTCATTGTAGCTTCTACGATCATCTTCATGTAAGGAGCCCAGTCGATCTTGGAAGAGATGAGAGCTGTTGTGGGAGCGATAGAAATTGTGCTGATGTTGTAAGCAACGTTCGGAACGCCTCTTTCTTCGCATGCCTTAGGAGCACCCTCGGAGTCAGCGTGCTGGCTTATAAGAACGCAACCGGAATCCATAAGTGTGATAGCAGCTTCCTTTTCAAGAGCGATATCAAACCAGGAGTTTGTATAAACAACTTCCATTGTAGCCGATTCGCAGATGGATCTTGCACCCAAGAAGAAGGATGTGAGACCGGAAACAACCTCAGCGTAGTTGAATGCGCCAACATAACCGATCTTAGCTTCTTCAGGTGTGATCTCGCCATTTTCGATCATCTCGTTGAGCTTCATGCCTGCTGCAACACCTGCAAGGTATCTGCCTTCGTAGATCGAAGCAAATGCGTTGTGGTAGTTGTCAAGGCCTTCTGTCTGAGACTTTGTACCTGTTGCGTGAGCAAACTGTACTTCCGGGAACTCTTCAGCTGCCTGGATCATGTATGTTTCATGACCGAAGGAGTCAGCAAAGATAAGATCGCATCCCTCGTCAACGAGCTCAGCAGCTGCTTCGTAGCACTCGTTGGATTCGGGAATACCAACCTTGAAAAGAACCTGCTCGTCGGAAAGACCGAGTTCAGCCTGAACAGCCTTAGCGGCGTCCATGAAGTTCTTGTCGTATGTAGAGTTTTCGTCGTGAAGGAAAATGAAACCAACCTTGTAGTCGGGATCAACACTTACTTCGTCCGCAACAGTATCGCTTACCGATTCGTCGCTTACATCAACAGAAGAATCGCTCTCGCTGTCGGAATCCACTTCAGTACCGCCGCAAGCTGCGAAAGTAAGAAGCATAGCAAGTGCAAGAAGGATAGAAAGAATCTTTTTCATGTTTTTTTCTCCTCGCCTTTTGGCATAAAAATTTATCGTTTTTAACGACAGTTTTATTTTACAATATTATGCGTAAAATTACAATGCATATAATGTACAATAAACCACACCCTCATTTTTGACATTTTGACCAAATATCCAACTTTTTTGTATTTTTTATATAAACTACCGTTCAAATAATCGTTTTTTATGCTGATTTGTCAAAAAATCCACACGTTTTTTCACAAAATGCACAAATGCACCGTCAGTATACTTAAAACATCCTTTTCTTTAATTTTGTAAAATATGTGTTACCATTCAATGTTCGCTGAATAAATATAAACAGTTTGCCGAATATTATTTTTGTAAAAAATGTACATTTGAACCGAGAAAGGAATGTTCAGAATGAAGAAACACAGAATACCGAAGATATTTGCCTCAATTATTGTATGCGTGATGCTCTCAAGCCTCTGCGTTCAGGCCTCGAGCGTATCACCCGCGCTTGACATAATCGCGGGCGAATACGGTCTTATAAAGGTTAGCCTTATAAGCCGCGATGTATATTTTGAAAGCACCGATTTCACAGAAGCCACAGGCCTTGAAGAGATCAAAGAGATCAGTATAGTCAGCCTGCCCGACAGCAGTACCGGCACACTCATGCTCGGGAATTTAGCCGTCTCCGAAGGGCAAAATATCAGTAAGCGCAATTTTGACAACCTGCGCTTTGTACCCCGAACAGGAAACGAGACCGAGGCAAGCTTTGATTTTGCCGCGGATAGTGGCTCAAGCACTGCATACACCTGCTCTATCTATCTCCTTGAACGCGAAAACGGTGCTCCGAGCACACAGACAGGCCTTAGTGCTTCCCTGTCCACCTACGGCGGCATGCCTGTTTTCGGAACACTCAAGGCAAGCGACCCGGAAAACGACCCGATAAAATATGAGATCGTGACATATCCCACCCAAGGTACGCTCGTTCTCACCGACAGCTCTTTCGGAAACTACACCTACACTCCCGACAATAATTATTCGGGCACTGACTATTTCGAATATATAGCCACCGATAAATACGGTAAAAGCTCCGAGCTCACCCGTGTCAGCCTTAACGTACGCGAGCCCGAAACAAATATCGTATTCTCCGACCTTGACGGACATTGGGCTCATTACGCTTCGATCCGATGTGCCGTATCCGGTGCGATGAGTTTTTCTTCAAGCGACGGTTTATACACCTTTTCGCCCGACGCACCGGTCTCACGCGCCGAATTCTGTGCCGCTCTTATGAAAAACGCCGGTTACAGCGGCTTTACCTCTGTGAGCGGAACGGGCTACGCCGATGATACAGATATCCCCGAAGAATACAAAGGATATATTGCCGCTGCAAGTGTACTCGGTGTCACAAAGGGCGTAGGAAACGGTGAAGCGGTAAGCTTCTGCCCCAACAATCAGATCACGCGTGCGGAAGCCGCTGTCATGATCGAACGGCTCTACGGCTTCTCAAACGATATCGAGGTAAGCGCCGACGCCACGGTTGCTGTTTTCAATGACGGCGATATCGTTCCCGCTTGGGCAGCCGAAAGTATGAGCGTGCTTTCAGCCGCCGGCATAATAAACGGCAGTACCGACGGCAATATTTCTCCCTATGTCGGTCTTACCCGCGCTCAGGTCGCTGTTATGCTCAATAACATCAGCGAGTCCGGTATTACACGTTAGTATTCAAGCAAAAACAAGAGCGGAGAGCTTTATAAAAGCTCTCCGCTCTGTCAATATCTCTGTTTATTACGACAGCATAGCGCGGTCGTTTGCAAACTCGCTTCCGCTCGCTTTGGTAAAGAGCGCGAGAAGGTCGTCCACTGTAAGTTTTTGTTTTTCCTCACCGCGGACATCAACGATTATCTTTCCCTGATTCATCATGATAAGGCGATTACCGTGTTTTATCGCGTCGCGCATATTATGAGTTATCATAAGTGTTGTGAGTTTATTTTCATTTACTATTCGGTCTGTGATCTCAAGCACCTTTGCCGCTGTTTTCGGGTCGAGTGCGGCTGTATGCTCGTCAAGAAGCAGAAGCTTCGGGCGATTCAGCGACGCCATAAGAAGCGTGATCGCCTGACGCTGACCGCCGGAGAGAAGTCCGACCTTTGTCGACATTCTCGTTTCAAGTCCGAGATCAAGCATCTTAAGAAGCTCTACATACTCTTTTTTCTCGGCAGATCTTATACCCCAACCGAGACCGCGGTTATGTCCGCGGCGCTTGGCAAGCGCAAGATTTTCGGATATCTCCATGTCTGCGGCTGTACCGAGCATAGGGTCCTGGAACACGCGTCCGAGGTACTTTGCACGCTTATATTCGGGCATATTCGTAACGTCTATGCCGTCAATAACTATCTGTCCGCCGTCCGGTTTCCAAACACCTGCGACTGCGTTGAGCATCGTGCTTTTTCCCGCACCGTTACCACCGATAACCGTAACAAAATCTCCGTCCTCAAGAGTGAGATCTATACCGTCAAGGGCTACCTTTTCATTAACAGTACCGGGGTTGAATACTTTAGTTACATTTTTAATTTCAAGCATTTTTCGCCGCTCCCTTCACTGTTTTCTTTGAAAAGTGAGTTTTCTTGATATACGGGAATCCGAGGAATACCGCAACAACGAGTGCCGAAAGCATCTTTAATAAGTCGGCGTCGATACCGAGGAATATGACCGTCTGGTAAACGAAATAGTATATAACGCCGCCAATAACAACACCTGCAAGTCTTACAGCGAAATTCTTGGAGATAGCCGATACAACGACCTCACCGATAATTACCGCCGCAAGCCCGACAACGATCGAGCCGCGTCCCATATTGATATCAGAGAAGCCCTGATACTGTGCAAGCAGTGCTCCTGCGAAAGCAACGATACCGTTTGAGATGACAAGACCGAGTATCTTTGTAAAATCGGTGTTGATGCCCTGTGCACGGCTCATGCTTAAATTATTACCGGTCGAACGTAACGACATACCGAGCTCGGTTCCGAAAAACCAATATAAAAGAGCAATAAGTGCCGCAATTATCGCAAGGAGCACGAGGATCGACTGCACAGACTTCATCTGTGCTACGATAAGCTCGTACTTTCTTACAGGTATCGCAACATTCGCCTTTCCCATAATTTTCAGGTTCACCGACCAAAGCATAAGCTGAGTGAGAATACCCGCAAGTATCGCCGGTATTCCGAGATATGTATGGAAAAGTCCGGTTACAAGTCCGGTTATCATTCCCACAAGTATCGCCGCAAGCATTGCCACCCATACATTAACGCCGTTTGTTACAAGCATAGCACAGGTAGCCGCACCGGTACATATAGAGCCGTCGACCGTAAGATCGGCTATATCAAGTATCCTGTACGTGATATAAACGCCGATGGCCATTATGCCCCAGATCATACCCTGTGCACACGCGCCGGGAAGCGCGCCCAGCCAATTCAGTATATCCATTATTTGACCAATCCTTTCTGATATGCGAAAACAGGCACTGTGTTACAATGCCTTTAATTTCGACACAGTGCCCTCTCGCACTGTACGTGCGGGAGGGTCACCTGTCTGTGTAATTTTAATTACAGCTTAGCCGATAGCAACGTAGTCTTCGGGAACTGTAATATTAAGAGCCTCGCAGTTAACGGGGTTGTACTTCTTTGTTGCTGTATCAGCTGTTGCAACAGGAGTTTCGGAGATGTCGATCTCGCCCTTTAATACCTGTGCAGCCATCTTACCTGTCTTAACACCGAGGTCATAGTAGCTGATCGAAAGTGCGGCAACACCGCATCCGCTGCAGATACCTTCTTCACCTGCGATAATAGGTGTACCTGTGGGAAGAACCGCACCGTTGATAGCCTCTGTGCAGGAAGCCGCTGTGTTGTCGGTGGGTATATAGATAACGTCAGCCGCCGCTGCAGCCGCTGCGGAAACAGCCGCTACGTCATTGGAGTCAGCAAATGCGAAGTCTTCGCATGTAAGGCCTGCTTCTTCAAAGTATACGCGGATAGTGTCTGCCTGATACTTAGAGTTAGGCTCTGCCGAGCAGTAGAGGATCGCTACCTTCTCTGCATCGGGGAAAAGCTCTGTGAGCATAGCTGCCTGTCCGTCAAGCGGAGCAAGGTCGGATGTACCGGATACGTTTGTTCCGATAACGCCTGTGAAGTTTTCTATATCAAGAGCTGTAGCGTAGTCGGTAACAGATGTACCGAGTACGGGGATAGTTGTTGTTCCGTTAGCAGCTGCCTGGAGAGCGGCTGTAGCGTTTGCCATGATAAGGTCAACATTCTTTGTTACATAGTCGTTAACGATAGTTGTGCAGACGGTAGGCTCGCCGTTAGCGTTCTGCTCAAGAAATTCAACATTGTCTTCGCCGAGTTCTGCAATAAGAGCGTCACGGAAGCCCTGTGTAGCGGCGTCAAGAGCGTCATGCTGTACGAGCTGTACGATACCTACGGTATACTTTTCAGCTGCCTTGTCACAGGAAGCGAAAGCAACTACGGATGTCAGTACGAGGATGAGTGCAAGTGCGATGGATAAGATTCTTCTTGTTTTCATGATTTTTTCTCCTTAATATATATAATATAAAATTATTAACCGAGTGCTACGTAATCTTCGGGGATCGTGATGTTAAGAGCTTCGCAGTTAACGGGGTTGTACTTCTTCGTGGGATTGTCCGCGGAAGCGATGGGAGTTTCTTCGACCTTGATCTCTCCCTTTAATACCTGAGCCGCCATTTTACCTGTCTTAACACCGAGGTCATAGTAGCTGATAGCGATAGTAGCAACACCGCATCCGCCGCAGATGCCCTCGTCACCGCCTACGATAGGTGTGCCTGTGGGGAGGACCGCTCCGTTGATAGCCTCTGTGCAGGAAGCCGCTGTGTTGTCGGTGGGTATGTAGATAACGTCAGCCGCCGCTGCAGCCGCCGCGGAAACCGAAGCTACGTCATTGGAGTCGGCAAATGCGAACTCTTCACATGTAAGACCCTTACCCTCAAGGTATTCGCGTACAACGTCGATCTGGTACTTGGAGTTAGGCTCTGCCGAGCAATAAAGAAGTGCTACGGATTTTGTGTCGGGGAAAAGCTCAAGGATGATATCAGCCTGAGCATCGAGCGGAGCGAGGTCGGATGTACCGGATACGTTCGTTCCTACAATACCTGTATAATCATCGATCTCAAGTGCGGTTGCATAGTCGGTAACAGACGTACCGAGTACGGGGATGGTCTGTGTACCGTTGGCAGCCGCCTGGAGAGCTGCTGTGGCATTCGCCATAATAAGGTCAACATTCTTTGTTACAAAGTCGTTTACGATAGTTGTACATACAGTGGGTTCACCGTTAGCGTTCTGCTCAAGGAATTCGATGTTTTCTTCACCGAGCTCTTCAACAAGTGCGTCACGGAAGCCGCGTGTAGCGTCATCAAGCGCGCTGTGTTGTACGAGCTGAACGATACCTACAGTATACTTGCCGTCGTCAGCCTTATCGCAGGAAGCAAAAGCAAGCATAGATGTAAGTACAAGGACAAGCGCGAGTGCAAGGGATAAGATTCTTCTTGTTTTCATGGTACTTTCTCCTTGAAAAAATATTCCGCCTGTGTGTTGTGAAAACAAAAGCCCCCGCGTCAAATAGACGCAGGGACGAATAAATCGTGTTACCACTCTGCTTCACTCCGACCTCACGGACGGAGCCTCAACGACAACAGGCATTGTCTGTGCGATGTAACGGTCGCCCCCGTTGTGCCTACTGTTATTTCAACACACGACTCACAAAACGAACTTCACGCAAAGCCGACCGCTGTCTCGCACCTACCGACAGCTCTCTGGGATCCGCAAGGACCGCTTGCCCGCCAAACGCTACTTCTTTTTGCTCAAGCGTCTTTGATAGTTATTTTATCACCGAATATAGTTTTTGTCAATAGTTTTTGCGTATTCTGTATTTTTTTCGGTTTCAAAGGTTGCAAAATAAATTTTTTTCAGTTTCCTCAAACAAAAAGATATATTCACATATTTATAATTTTGTCTTGACAAACATATAGTTATTATGATAAAATATATACCGTTGAATCAAAATGTTGGGGTATAGCCAAGCGGTTAAGGCACCAGACTTTGACTCTGGCACTTCGTTGGTTCAAATCCAACTACTCCAGCCAAAAAAAGCACTTGCTGTTGCAAGTGCTTTTTTCTGTGGAACGTACCTGTGTCACATGAATCAATACTCCGCCTTATGAAGAGAGATCATTTAAATCTATTTGTGAATTTAATTATAGCTTTAGTGAAAATAGTTATTGATTTTCAACCCGTGCAGTGATATAATAAAAAACGATCTCATAACGGAATCCAAAGCAATGGATACTGTCAGGTACGTCCCGGAGAATGATCATCTTTTTCTTCAAGGACTCTGTCGGATCATCAAGCCCATAGATGATCAATATCACAAAAAAGACCGCACTATTATTTTTGAAAGGAAAATAAAAACATGTCTGAATTACTTGAAATAACTATGATCGTAAGCTTCGGAGCATCGTGGCCGCTCAATGTTATGAAATCGTGGAGAGCAAGGACCGCTAAGGGCAAAAGTCTTGCCTTCCTATGCCTTATCTTTTTCGGTTACATAGCAGGTATCGCGTCAAAATTTACAAATGCCGCTTATATGGCAAGCTTCTCAAGCAAGTGGTACGTTCTCTTTTTCTACATCTTAAATCTTATCATGGTCGGTCTTGACCTCATACTCTATTTCAGAAACAAAGCGATCGACCGCGCTAATGAAAGGCAAACACAATGAAAACTATCGAAAATATACACTATGCAGAGCCGCATGACAACGATCACGCACTGAATATATACCTTCCCGATACAGGAAAACAGACCGACAAGGTGTTTGTATATTTCCACGGAGGCGGACTTGAAGCGGGCGACAAAAACTGTGCGGGAGACGAATTTGCCGACTATCTCACAGACCGCGGCATAGCAGTTGTAAGCGCAAATTACCGCATGTACCCAAGCGCGAAGTACCCCGAGTTCCTTGTCGACTCGGCAGCCGCTGTTGCATGGGTATGCGAGCATATAAAAGAGTATGGCGACTACACCGAAGTTTACGTAGGGGGAAGCTCGGCGGGCGGCTATATATCAATGATGCTCTGCTTTGACAAGAGCTATCTCGCACGCCACGGTATCGACTCCGACAAGCTTGCGGGCTATGTACACGATGCCGGTCAGCCTACCTGCCACTTCAACATCCTGCGCGAACGCGGTATAGACACACGCCGCGTAATAATTGATGAATCTGCTCCTTTTTGGCATATAGGCACAAGAAATACCTGTGCTCCGATGTTCTTCATCGTATCCGACAATGATATGACCAACCGCTATGAGCAGACTGTGATGCTTCTCAAAACACTCGAACATTTCGAATATGATGCGTCAAAGATCGGGCATATCGTCATGCACGGCGGTCATTGTCATTACATAGCACAAAAAGACGAAAACGGCGATAGCGTTTTCGGAAAACTTATATATAATTTCATATCTGAGCATTAAATCACAAAAAAAGCAGACCGCACTGACTTAAAAGTCAGTGCGGTCTGCTTTTATAGCTGTTTTTCCTCGAATTTGTGTGCAAACTCGCTGGGAGTCTCACCGCATCTGCGTCTGAACTCGTAAGAGAAATAGCTGATGCTGTCAAAGCCGCATCTTGTCGCCACCTCACTTACAGGATACATG
>JAFUMW010000002.1 GCA_017482465.1 Clostridia bacterium | reverse complement strand
TTGTATCGGCGTTTATCTTTTTAATTCGTATAAACTGACTCTTTGCGGTATTTATGCGTTTTGAACGTGCTTTAAGTACAGCCGTTGCACCGTTGGTCAAAAAAGCCTCTCTGAGCATATCAAGCGTAAGCGCGTTTATACTTTCGCTGTCGACCTCTATCTCTGTGTACGCGCCGCCTATCTCACACGGCAGATGTGCATCGCTTCCGCCGAAGGTACGCATTCGGTTTATCATTGCCGCTGAGCGCGCGTATGTGTTAGCTTCACGAACGAACTGATCTGCACGCGCGTTTGCCGCCTCAAGTCCGTCAAGCAAGGAAAACACTTCTGCGATACGTTTATCTACCGTTTCGCGTGTATCGCGCACACGTTCATACGGGTGCGCCAGCACTGCAAGTCCATTTGCCCTTTTTATCCGCTCACGCGCTTCAAAAAAATCACGCGTAGGCTCGACACTGCTTTCAACGCAGAAGCCGAGCAGATGCCCGTGATCGGTTGCTATCTCCACACCCGGCACTATCAATATACCGTCATAAACGGTAATACTTTTGTGAGACGTGACATTGTGGTCGCATATGCAAACACCGTCAAGTCCTTTAGCCCTGCATGCCTTTGCGATATCATCCAAGGTCTGCACACTGTCAAAGCTGTTTTCACCGTGGACATGCATATCAAGCTTCATTATCATCGCAGACTCCTATTTACGTAAAATTTTAGACCTCACATAGCACCAAAACGGTTTTGGGTCTTCTTTGTCGTACACTCCGTCGCGTACACGGCGAAAGAGTATGTCTCCTATACCGGAAAGCGCATCGCGTACACGTCCGTGACGCAAAAGTCCGACGCACGCGGCAAGGTCGTTAAATACAAAACTCATCTTAACACCACGCTCGTAGTTATCAAGCTCATGGTGCACGCACTCTCTGCGAGAAAGTCTGACATAATCGTCTGCGAAGCTCGCCCCCGCGGCATATGTAAGCGGAAAGCTTCCCCAGATACGGGGATTTATTTCGAGCAAATGCCCGCCCTTATACTCGACCATAGCCATGCCGCTAAAGCCGATAGAAGCAAGCAATCTCTCGGACGCTCGAACGAGCGTTTCATCGTAAAAGCTTTCGCAGCACGCGCTGGGTCCGCCGCTCACGCTGTACTCACGTACACGCTTGTGGCATATCGCTGAAACGGCGCAGCCGTCCGTGCTCATCAAAAGCGAAACACCGATACCGTCACCGGAAACGAGCTTTTGCACAACAGGCGCTCCGCCGTATTTTTCCATTTCAGCATATGCTTGCTTGTACTTGTCCGCACTGTGTACGATAATATAGCGCTCACTTGCCTTTAGCCCGAACGCCTCGCCGCACTTCGGCTTTATTATGACCGGATAGTCAGACGGCACTTCGCCGTCCTCATATGTTTGCGGCACGGGTATGCCTGCATTTTGTGCGGCAACACGCACCTTACTTTTATCGTTTGCGAGCGCAAGCGTGTCGGCATCTGTTACGGTAAAATCACAGACCTTTAAGAGCTCTTCCCTGTTTTGCGCTATAAGCGCGGTCGTTTTCGCTCCTATAGGAAACAACACCGGGCGCTCGTATTCACTCGCGAGTGAAACAAGTGCGCTTTTGTACGCATCGGCATCGGTGACAGAACAGTCAAACAATACCGTACGCGAAGCATATTTACTTTTGAATGCCGGAATGAGTTTTCCTGCGTCGCGTGCCGTCTGCGTAAGAATAACGCTGTGTCCGCGTTTTGCAAGGGCGCGGACAGCGGCAAGCGATGATCTGTAGTGCGCGTCGGTTACTATGACCGTCATGTCTGTGTCCTTTCGGTTATTCAGTCGAGCATATCAAGGATCTCTTCCTTTGAACGAAGTCCTACTGCCTTGCTTACAGCCTCGCCGTTCTTGATAACGATAAGCGTGGGGATGCTTACGATGCCGTATTTTACGGCAAGCTCGGGCGAGTCGTCAACGTCGATCTTTACGACCGTGTACTCATCATACTCGTCGGCGATCTCCTCGATCGTCGGAGCGATCATCTGGCAAGGTCCGCACCATGTTGCGGAAAAATCAACAAGCACGGCGGTGTCCGAATTCATAACAACTTCTTCAAAATTTTCGTTTGTAACGTGTATTACTGACATTTTTATTACTCCTTTGATTTGTAATAGAGCAGACAATGGCAATATCCCTCGAAATCGGGATCAGCTATCTGCTCTTTGAACTCTTTGCACATGCACTTGTAGTCCTCTGTCTTTTCAAGTCTGCACGGACAATATCCGCCCTTGCGCTTAAGTCCTTCCCTGATCTTAGCTACGATCTCCGCATTTTCGTTAAGTCTTACAGCCATATGTATACTCCTTTATACTTTTTCAGTTTATAGTATATCACATAATTATGAACATTTCAAAGCAATCGGAGATTTTACTCAAAAAGCCGTATGTTGCGACACATACGGCTTCTGTTTTAACTGAACGCGGGTGCTTTTCCATCGATCTTGGTAAGCTCACTGTCCTCGGGAGAGGGTTCGGACATACTGAAATACATCTTCGCCGCTTTCGTAGTGCCGAAATCGCGATTAGAGCCGCTGTTTTGTACTTTGTTGAACGCCTCACGGAACATCGCGTTGTGCGCTTCTTCGCGATTGAGAAGAAAGTCTATGGTCTCACGTACCTTTTTGTCCTCGATCTGCCTGTAAAGATACTCGTATACTACCTTTGCTCTCTGCTCTGATGCGATGTTTGAAAGCAGGTCGGCGCAAAGGTCGCCTGTTACCGACACATAATCCGCATTCCACGGATATCCCGAGGAATTGATAAGCCCGGGAGCAAGTCCCATAAGAACATGTGTTTGCACTTCGCCGGCGGGTAC
>JAFUMW010000028.1 GCA_017482465.1 Clostridia bacterium | reverse complement strand
AAGGTGGTGCTGAGCGAACGAATTTCATCCCATAGAAAGGGATACACAAGGGAAAAGCCTTTCCCTTGTGCGCGTCTTTGGTCACTTTCTGCGCGTGCAGAAAGCGACTCCCCCGGAAGGGCAACAAACAATTTCAACAAATAAAAATTAGTACCACTAAAAACAAGGAGATGAAAACATGGAACAAAATACCACTAACATCTCAAAGCTCGAAGAAACAATAAATTATACCTTTGCAAACAAGGACTACATAATAACCGCTCTTACCCATTCGTCGTTTGCGAATGAAATGAAGAATAAAAAGATCGAGGTCGCTTATAATGAGCGTCTCGAATTTCTCGGTGACTCGGTGCTTTCGATCATCGTAAGTGAGCATATCTTTGCCGATTATAAAAAATTTCCCGAGGGCGAACTCACACGCATCCGTGCGACCGTAGTATGTGAAAAAACACTTGCGAAGCTCGCACGCGAAATAAAGCTCGGCGAATATCTGCGTCTCGGCAGGGGAGAGGCGCTCGGCGGCGGACGCGAACGCGCGTCTATTCTCGCCGATGCCTTTGAAGCACTGCTTGCGGCGATCTACCTCGATTCGGGTAACGATAAGGCGCGGGTCGCACAGTTCCTGATGCCGCTGATCGAGCCCGAGATAAAGGGATACGTTTCAGCGGGTATGATGATCGACTATAAGACCGAGCTTCAGCAGATCATACAGCAGGCGGACGGCGAAAGACTTGAATATGTCCTTGTCGGTACTCACGGACCTGACCACGAAAAGATCTTCGACGTTGAAGCAAGGCTCAACAGTAATGTTATCGGCCGCGGAAGCGGACACAGCAAGCGTGCGGCAGAGCAGAACGCCGCAAAGGAAGCGCTTGCATATTTCAAATAATGAGACACGTAAACATACCTGTGTTCATACCTCATCTTGGGTGTCCGAACGATTGTGTTTTCTGCAATCAGCGCACCATATCGGGGCACAGCGATTATGACCCCGAAAGAGTAAAGGACGAGATAGAGCATGCACTTGAAACAGTATCACCCGATGCCGATGTGCAGATCGCATTTTTCGGAGGAAGCTTTACGGGCATAGACCGCGGAGAGATGGTATACCTGTTGTCTGTGGCAAAGGATTATATCGACGCGGGACGGGTCAGCTCGGTGCGCCTTTCCACGCGTCCCGACTATATTGACGGTGAGATACTTGACATACTTGCTTCTCACGGCGTAAAAACGGTAGAGCTCGGTATACAGAGCATATCTGACAAGGTCCTTGCAGCCTCTAAACGCGGACATAGCGCTGACGATTCATACCGTGCGATGAGAATGATAAGCGAGCGCGGTTTTGAGCTTGTAGGTCAGATGATGATAGGACTTCCGGGTTCAAAAGCAGAGGACGAGATCGCTACCGCTCAGGCGATATGCGATTGCGGTGCTGTGGCGTCAAGGATATATCCGACTGTCGTTTTCTGCGATACGGAGCTTTGCGCTATGGCGCAACGCGGTGAATATAAGCCGCTTTCACTTGATGAGGCGGTAAGCAGAAGCCGCGCGGCAAAGAGTGTTTTTATCGAAAACGGTGTCGAATGCATAAGAGTGGGGCTTCAATCGGGTGAAAATCTGACAGACGGTACTAAGGTGTATGCGGGCGATTACCACTCGGCGGTAGGCGAGCTTGTCGATTGTGAGATATATTATGACATCATAAAGGATCATATAGAAAAGAACTCACTTGCAGAGAAGATAAAAGGGCGTGACATCGTTATATATGCGCCGTACGGAGAGGTGTCAAAGGTCTCCGGGCACAAAAGAGGGAACAAGCGCCGTCTGCAAGATGAATATTATGTAAAAAATATAAAAGTTATTGAAAAAAAGAATATTTTGAGGTATAATATAATTATTGACGTCTGAGGACGAAAAATAATATAAAAACACGAAAATGAAGTTGCCCTGACGGGCTGAAACATAAAGGGAGGAGGGATAGCTGTGCTGTTAAAATCACTTGAGCTTAACGGATTTAAATCGTTTCCGGACAAAACGGTGCTGACATTTGACCGCGGATCGACCATTGTTGTCGGACCTAACGGAAGCGGAAAATCGAACATTTCCGATGCTATGCGTTGGGTGCTCGGTGAGATATCCTCCCGTAATATACGCGGAACAAAGATGGAGGATGTTATCTTCGGCGGTACAGACGCGCGCCGTCAGATGAGCTACGCCGAGGTCTCCGTGACCTTTGACAACACAGACGGCGACAGCTCGGTCGATCTTCCGTACGATGAGGTAACGGTAACACGTAAGTATTTCCGTTCCGGCGACAGCGAGTATTACATAAACCGCAAGCCGGTAAGACTTAAGGACATACACGAGCTGTTCATGAACACAGGAGTCGGCAGGACAGGCTACTCTATCATAGGACAGGGCAGGATCTCCGAGATAATCTCGCTTAAGAGCGAGGAAAGACGCGGTATATTCGAGGAAGCGGCAGGTATAGCCAAGTATAAGTACAAAAAGAACGAGGCTGAAAAGAAGCTAAACGGTGTCAGCGACAATCTTACGCGTGTCAACGATATCTTAAGTGAGCTCTCCTCTCGGGTGGGACCGCTTGAAAGAGAAGCTGAAAAGGCGAAGAAGTATCTTGAATACTACGAGATAAAAAAGTGCGCGGATATATCCCTGTGGATATACGATATAGACAAGCTTAACAGCGAGATCGAAAAGGCACAGGAGAATTATATCATCACGCGTAACGAGCTTGAAGCGCTCGAGGAAACGATAGCCTCGCTTGAGGCGCAGGACGAGCGTGCTTCGCAGTCGGCGCAGGATAACAGACTTGAGTACGAGAGGATCAACGGCGAAATAAGCGCAAGCACAAAGCGTATGTACGATCTCGACCGTTCCTCAAAGATATCCGAAAAGGATATCCTGCACAGACAGGATCTCAAAAAGCGCTATGAAGCCGAGATAGAAAGACAAAAGGCACGTCTTGAGGCGGCAGAGCAGGCTATAGTTGAAGCCGGTGCGCTTCTTCACGAGCTTGGCGAAAGGCTTGATGCAAAGACAAAAGAGCTTGCAGGAAAGACAGCCGAATCGGCAAAGGCTGATGAGCAGATGCAGGCGCTTTCGGAGCAGATCGACGCGCTTCTTGAAAACATACGCAAAAACGAGCAGAGCATACAGGATAAAAAGCTTCGCTTGTCGGCGCTTGAAAGCGCACGCCAGAGTCAGAGCGAGCAGAAGACCTCGCTTGATGAGTCTGTTGCCGAGTATAAGGAGTCGCTTGCACTTATCGAATCGAGAATAGCACAGGCGGACTCAAAGATAGCTTCGTATAATGAAAAGGCTGATGAGATCAAGAGATCGCTCGAGCAGACAGACAAAAAGCTTGCCGAGTACGATTCACAGCTT
>JAFUMW010000027.1 GCA_017482465.1 Clostridia bacterium | reverse complement strand
TCACAAGTGAAAGAGCGAAGATTCTTCCCAGAAGAATCTCGGGCGCATGCGCTAAGCATCAGCGTCAGATCACAGTAGCTATCAAGCGCGCAAGAGTTGTTGCTCTTATGCCTTTCGTAAGCGACTGATTTGTACAAATAAAAATCCCGACACATTTGTGTGTCGGGATTTTTTGATCGGAGCAACTCAATTTGAACACTCACGGATATATCACAAATAATTGTAAAAATATTATTATCAGTATTGAAAAAAACAGGTGTTTATGATAGAATGAAGAAAAAATTCCGGAAGGTAATGAACATGGAAACAATATCAAAAGATATATTTGACAATACAGTCCCGGCGACCGATCAGTTAAAGGGTAGTAACGAGGTCTGCTTTTTCGGAGACAGCGACGCGGACTTCAAGGTGATATTCATCGGCAATTCGATAACGCGGCACAGACCGTACCCCGATATCGGATGGGAGCGCGACTGCGGTATGGCGGCATCGTCGATTGCTAACGATTATGTACATATTTGTTTAAATGAGCTTCGTGCGATTTACGGCAAGGTGTCGGCGTGTATTGCACAGTGTGCCGCGTGGGAACGGGAATATAACAGCGACACCATACTTGAAGAAAAGTATACGCAGGCGCGTGATTTTGCGGCTGACCTTGTCGTTGTCAGAATAGGCGAGAACACAAGGCGCGAGCTGCTTGAAAAGCATGGCTACAAGGATGCGTTTGATAAAATGGTAAGATTCTTCGCGTCCGATCCGAACGCAAAGGTTGTGGTAACAGGTATGTTCTGGCGGGACACGTATCTTGAGGAAGCAATGAGATCGGTCGCGGATGAAAACGGTTATTGCTTTGTCAAGATCGACGATCTCGGCGACGATGACAGCATGAAAGCTCTCGGACTTTTCGAGCATCACGGTGTTGCGATCCATCCGGGTGACCTCGGTATGAAAAATATTGCCGACAGGATAATGTCGGCTGCGAGAGGTATATTATGAAATTCAAGGAAACGAAATTCTATAAGTGGCTTGATAACTTCTGGTATCACTACAAATGGATAACTCTGATAATATCGCTCTTTGCCGTGTTTATAATAATCAGCACGGTCCAGATGGTAACGCGCGAGGAGGGGGACATTTATGTCATGTACGCGGGTCCCGAGGTCATAAGTGTGCAAAATATGACCTACATCGAGCGCGCGTTCGAGTTGCTTGACGACTCCGATTATTCGGGAGACGGTGAGGTCAATACGGTTCTGCGAGATCTTACGATCATGTCTGCGGAGGAGATAGAAGCGCAGGCGCGCGCCGAAATGGAGAAAAACGGTGTCGCGAACGAGGGATACATATTAAACGAGCAGATGGCACGCTCACAGATGAGTCAGAATCTGCAGGTGTTCAATCAGGAGATACTCGGCGGCGATTCGGTGATCTGCTTGCTGTCGCCGTACACGTATTCGATCGTTTACGAGGCGGGCGGATTTATGTCGCTCGAGGAAGTGCTCGGATACAAGCCCGAGTACGCGTATGATGACTGTAGCATACGCCTTTCGGACATAGACTTCGGTAAGCTTGAGGGTCTGGCTACGCTTCCGGAGGATACTCTTTTCTGCATAAGACGTGTTTCAAGCATGTCTTTTCTCAAGGGACAAGAAAAAACGTCAGAGGCTCATGAATATCATGTTGACAAGTTTAAGCTGGCTTTGAACTACGTAAAAACAGAGGAAAATGCCGAAAATTAATGTAAAAAATCCCCAATAATGCAAAAAATCCGTTCCGTTTTTAATTCAAAGTGACGAAATTGTTAAAAATGGGACAAAACACTTGTAAACTTGACCGAAATAAGGTAAAATATTATCTGTTAGGGTATGAATATAGGTTGTTAATTTTTTAACGACCGCCCTTCAAAACAGGTTAAATTTATTTATATAAAACGGAGGAAATCACAATGTCAGTTAAAGTTGCTATTAACGGCTTCGGCCGTATCGGACGTCTTGCATTCAGACAGATGTTCGGTGCAGAAGGCTATGATATCGTTGCTATCAACGACCTCACAAAGCCCTCTATGCTCGCTCACCTTCTCAAGTACGACACCGCTCAGGGCGGTTACTGCGGCAAAATCGGTGAAGGTCTCCACACCGTAAGCGCTGATGATGAAGCTAACACCATCACAGTTGACGGCAAGACCCTCAAGATCTACGCAGAAAAGGACGCTAAGGATCTTCCTTGGGGAGAAATCGGCGTTGACGTTGTTCTCGAGTGCACAGGCTTCTACTGCTCAAAGGAAAAGAGCCAGGCTCACATCGACGCAGGTGCAAAGAAGGTTGTTATCTCTGCTCCCGCAGGCAACGATCTTAAGACGATCGTTTACGGCGTAAACGAAAACACACTTACAAAGGAAGACAACATCATTTCTGCTGCTTCCTGCACAACAAACTGCCTTGCTCCCATGGCAAAGGCTCTCAATGACTACGCTGCTATCCAGAGCGGTATCATGAGCACTATCCACGCTTACACAGGCGACCAGATGATCCTCGACGGTCCTCACAGAAAGGGCGACCTCAGACGTGCAAGAGCAGGCGCTGATAACATCGTTCCTAACTCCACAGGCGCTGCAAAGGCTATCGGTCTTGTAATTCCCGAGCTCAACGGCAAGCTCATCGGTTCTGCTCAGAGAGTTCCCGTACCGACCGGTTCTACAACTATCCTTACAGCAGTTGTTAAGGGCGCAGACGTAACAAAGGAAGGCATCAACGCAGCTATGAAGGCAGCAGCTTCCGAGTCTTACGGCTACAATGAAGATCAGATCGTATCCTCCGATGTTATCGGTATGAAGTACGGCTCGCTCTTCGACGCTACACAGACAATGGTTTCCAAGATCGGCGACGACCTTTACCAGGTTCAGGTAGTTTCGTGGTACGACAACGAAAACTCCTACACAAGCCAGATGGTAAGAACCATCAAGTACTTCGCAGAACTTTAATGCTAGTAGCCAAAAGACCGCAAGCGGTCTTAGACAGGCAAGGCGCGCGTGAGGCTTATGCAAACTTAGCGTTCTAAGCCCATGCCCCAAAGTCAGTGCGAATTTATAGGCGAAACAAACGGCGATCCATTCGGATCGCCGTTTTTGTTATCCGTTTATTACAAAATGCACAGGCAGACCGTTTTTGTATGCCGGCATAACCTCTCCGCTTATAAGCGGAAGCAGGTAGTCGACACACTCATCGGTAATGTTATTGCCGCGCTCGTTTATAAATTCACGCGGTACGTAGCGTATCTTATTGGCTATCGACGCGATATCGCGCGATACGCATCTTATGGCGTAATTATCACCGTCACCGATACGCTCAAAGCACATCATTTTACCGCTCTCTCCGCTTTCGGCACACTTTACAGCCGCACGTCCGACCATTACCGATTCGGTAAGGTCAACAAGCGATGCCGCGTGGGACGCGCATCTCTGCGGCAGATTGAGTTCTACCGAACGCACCTTACAGCCGAATTTTTCCTTGACCGCGTTTTCGAGCATCTTTCCCGTACCTGCCAGATATTTGTGGCCGAAAACGTCGGTAGCACCGCTCTGCGTACCCTCGCCGACATATCTACCGTCAGCAGTTTTGACCCCTTCGGAGACGGCAACAACTATGTTCGGCTTTTTCTTGAACGCTTCTTCGATATCCTCATAGAATTTGTCATAATCAAACACTGCCTCGGGCAGATAAACGAGGTCGGGGGCAACGCCGCAATGCTTGCGTGTAAGAGCGGATGCCGCCGTAAGCCAGCCGGCATCGCGTCCCATGATCTCTACGATGGTGACAGCCTTTACAAAATAGACTGCTGTGTCGCGGATCATCTCCTGCATTACTGTGGCGATAAACTTTGCCGCAGATCCGAAGCCGGGAGTATGATCTGTTCCGCAAAGGTCGTTGTCGATCGTTTTAGGTACACCCATGACTCTAATATCACTGCCGATGATGCTTGCGTATTTGCTCAGCTTATCAACCGTGTCCATTGAGTCGTTTCCGCCTATGTAGAAGAAATATTTAATATCAAGCTTTTCAAAAAGTGCAAAAAGCTTTTCGTACGCGGCAGTATCCTTTGCGGGATCGGGTAATTTTGCCCTGCATGAACCGAGAGCCGCCGCGGGGGTGTTTTCAAGCAGCTTTAAGTCCTCTTCGCTTTTTACGATGTCGTTGAGCACGCAGTATCGGTCCTCAAGAAGTCCTGCCACACCGTGTATCGCGCCGTATACCGTTCCGATATGATCGGATTCAAATGCACCGCGTATAACGCCCGCAAGCGTTGCGTTTATAGCCGCTGTCGGTCCTCCCGACTGTCCTACGATAGCGTTTCCTTTAAGCTTGTCCATGTTTTTTCCTTTCTTACAATGATATCACTTATTTTTGCTTTTGAGCTTTTCAAATCGTTTTGCGAGGCTGAGCTTACGCTCTTTGGTGCTTTCGTGTAAAACGGTAAAGCCTGTATCCGTTTGACGGAGCATATCACCCTCTTTTGCGTCTGAGAGCTCCTCTGCTTTTACGTTTATCACTGACGAGCCGTCAAGGCTCACGAGCACGGCAACTCCGTTTTCAACCCTGTCAAGTGTATAGTCCATTTTTTGCCTCCGAAGCATAAGTTTTTGTCAAAGCACTTGCAATTTATGTTTGTTATGTGGTATCATAATTATACCAATAATATTTGTGTATGTCAATCTCCGTTTCAAAAAACGGCAATAAATCCTTCGGAAGGACACGATGATAATGGCAGAGACCTACAATATACTTGCCGTCGGCGATGCAGTCGGCTCACACGCTACCTCATATCTCAAAGAAAAGCTTCACAGCATAATACAGTATCACGCAATAGACCTGACCGTCGTCAACGGCGAAAACTCAGCCGACGGAAACGGTATGCTTCCGCAGAGCGCCGAGGCTATATATGACGCCGGTGCGGATGTTATAACCGGCGGTAACCACAGCTTCAGACGACGTGAAGTGTACGGCTTTCTCGATGACAGCGGATACTGTGTACGTCCTGCGAACATGCCTTCGACCGCTCCGGGCTTCGGCTACACTGTTATCGACGCGGGAGGCAGACGTGTACTCGTTATGAACTTGCTTGGCAATGTGTACATGGATCCGGTCGAGAGTCCGTTTGTATGTGCCGATAGGATACTTGAGGCAAATAAGGGGAAATACGACTATGCCGTTGTTGATATCCACGCGGAGGCGACCAGTGAAAAGGCGGCGCTTGCACGCTATCTTGACGGCAGGGTAAGCGTTGTTTTCGGTACACACACGCATGTTGCCACCGCAGACGAGCAGATACTGCCGAAAGGAACCGGCTTTATAACCGACCTCGGCATGGTCGGCGTTAATGACAGCATACTCGGTGTAAAGAGCGAGATAATTATCGAGAAGTTTATCAGCCGTATGCCCGTTCGCTTTGAACAGGCGGTGGGTAAGGTCTCGGCAAGCGGAGCGATTTTTATGCTTGACAAGCTGACGGGAAAGTGCGTAAAGGTGCAAAGGATAAGCTTTTGATAATGAAAATACGGGAGTGCGGAAGCACTCCCGTATGTATTTGAAAGTCCTTTTTTTACAGTGTCAGGCGGTGACACCCGCTCGGTTTGCTTCGTTCACGCCTTCGGTCGCGGGAAGCCCGAAGCTTATGGATATCGCATCGTCAACGCGGCTCATAAGCGCGTCGTCGAGGTGTCCCATTTTTTCCTTCAAGCGCTTTTTATCGATAGTCCTTATCTGTTCGAGAAGTATTACCGAATCCTTGGCAAGTCCGTAGCTGTCGGCAAACACATCAATATGCGTGGGAAGCTTTGTTTTCCCGATCTGACTTGTTATTGCCGCGGCAATTACCGTGGGACTGTACTTGTTGCCAACGTCATTCTGCACGATAAGCACAGGTCTGAGTCCCCCTTGCTCGCTTCCGACAACAGGACTGAGGTCGGCATAGAAAATATCTCCGCGTTTTACGCTCAACTTGATTCACTCTCCATTATTTTAGACTTTGTACAAACAACCTGCCTGCACTATTATTTTTGGCACGTTTGCACGGGTTTTAAACATGGATTTGAAAAAAATTTTGCAGGCAGGCGCAGAGGCAATATACCTCTGCTAATATTTTACTCAAATGACGGCAATTGCGTGCCGGAACTCCGCGGCGGTCACTTCGGCGTTTTTGCCGAAATACTTCTTCTTTGGCAGGTTTTGTATTTGCCCGTGTCACCAATAGGCAGCCAAAGCCGTACCTGATAAAAAACAAAATATTTTTTCGTTATCCTATTCCATTTTTCAAAAATATGTGTTATACTGTTAAGCGTAGACACTTCTCTCATCGAAAGGAACTTGCAAAATGGCAGAAAAGATCATAATGAAAACGCCGCTTGTCGAAATGGACGGCGACGAGATGACACGAATAATATGGAAGATGATAAAGGATATCCTTATCCTCCCGCACATCGAGCTCAAGAGCGAATATTACGATCTCGGACTTGAATACAGAAACGAAACAAACGATGAGGTCACAGTAAAGTCGGCCGAAGCTACCAAAAAGTACGGCGTTGCCGTAAAATGTGCGACTATTACTCCCAACGCCGCGAGAATGGACGAGTACAATCTCAAACAGATGTGGAAGAGCCCGAACGGCACTATCAGAGCGATACTTGACGGTACAGTCTTCAGAACACCGATCCTTGTCAAGGGTATTACGCCCTATATCCCGAGCTGGACAAAGCCGATAACTATCGCGCGTCACGCTTACGGCGATGTGTACAAGAATGTTGAGATGCAGGTTCCGGCAGGCTCAAAGTGCGAGCTTGTCTGCACCGATAAGGACGGCAACGAAGTACGCGAGCTGATACATACCTTCAAGGATTCAAGCGGTATCATACAGGGACTTCACAACATAGACAAGTCGATAGAAAGCTTTGCGCGCAGCTGCTTTAACTTTGCGCTCGACACAAAGCAGGACGTATGGTTCGCAACAAAGGACACTATCTCGAAAAAGTATGACCACCGCTTCAAGGATATCTTCGCAGAGATCTTTGAAAATGAATACAAGGAAAAGTTCGACTCGGCAGGCATCGAGTATTTCTATACTCTGATCGACGACGCGGTAGCACGCGTTATCAGAAGCGAGGGCGGATATATATGGGCATGCAAGAACTACGACGGCGACGTAATGAGCGATATGGTCGCAACAGCGTACGGAAGTCTTGCGATGATGACATCTGTGCTCGTTTCCCCCGAGGGAGTATATGAGTACGAGGCGGCGCACGGTACTGTACAGCGCCACTATTACAAGCATCTCAAGGGCGAGGCAACCTCTACCAACAGCGTAGCCACGATATTCGCTTGGTCGGGCGCTTTAAGAAAGCGCGGTGAGCTTGATAGTATTCCCGAGCTTGTAAATTATGCCGATATGCTTGAAAAGGCAACGATCGACACGATCGAGGAAGGCGTTATGACAGGTGATCTTATGTCGATGTCAACGCTTGAGAACAAGCGCAAGGTAGGCACAGAGGAATTCCTCGTTGAGGTCGGCAAACGACTTGACAAGTATTTGGCTTAAACGGCGTTACATAAAAGGGCGGCTAAGACTCCGCCCTTTTAATATCCGACAAAAACTCAAAAAACTTGAAAATATGTCTTGACAAACGCGTAAGTATTTGATATAATATATCTCGCGATGTAAATTCGGCCTGGTAGTTCAGTTGGTTAGAACGCTAGCCTGTCACGCTAGAGGTCAGGGGTTCGAGTCCCCTTCAGGTCGCCATTGCTGCTATGGCTCAGTTGGTAGAGCACATCCTTGGTAAGGATGAGGTCCCCAGTTCGAATCTGGGTAGCAGCTCCATAAAAGCACTTGCCCGCGCAAGTGCTTTTATTTTTAGAATGATCGCGAAATATGTCGCTTTAAATATAAGCGCAACTTCATCAGTACATCGGAGGACAACATGGAACAAAAAAGAAGTAGCTTTACGGGCAAGATCGGATTCGTCCTTGCCGCCGCAGGCTCGGCAGTCGGTCTTGGAAATATCTGGCGATTCCCTTACCTTGCGGCAAAGTACGGCGGAGGAATATTTCTTCTTGTATACATAATTCTCGCGGTCACATTCGGTTTTGCTCTTATGACCGCCGAGATCGCGCTCGGACGCAAGACCGGACTCAGTGCTGTCGGTGCGTTCAAGGCGTTAAATAAAAAATTTGCGTTTGTCGGATATCTTGCGGCGATCGTACCGATGATAATCCTCCCCTATTATTCGGTAATAGGCGGATGGGTCACAAAATATCTCGCTGTTTTTGTAAGCGGACAGGGAAGAGCCGCGGCGGCAGACACTTACTTCGGTGATTTCATCTCGGGTGTCGCTGAGCCGATCTTCTGGTTTGCGCTTTATATCGGCGTGACTGCGCTTGTGGTTCTTTTCGGCGTTGAAAAGGGCGTTGAAAAGGTAAGCAAGATAATGATGCCCGTACTTGTCGTGCTTTCGGTGTTCATCGCTATTTACACGATGTTTATTCCGGGTGCGCTTGACGGCGTTATCTACTATATCAAGCCCGATTTCTCACACTTCTCGGTAAAGACAGTGCTTGCGGCAATGGGACAGCTGTTCTACTCGATGTCGCTTGCCATGGGTATCATGATAACCTATGGCTCATACATGAAAAAGGACGTAAGCATAGAGACCTCCGTGCATCAGATAGAGATATTTGACACAGGAATCGCGTTCTTTGCGGGACTTATGATCGTCCCCGCGGTATTCGCCTTTTCGGGAGGTAATGCCGCCGCGATAAACGCCGGTCCAAGTCTCATGTTTGAAACTCTGCCCAAGGTGTTTGACACGATGTACGGCGGACAGATCATCGGTGCCGTATTCTTCCTGCTCGTGCTCTTTGCGGCGCTTACCTCGTCGATCTCTCTTATGGAGACGGTCGTTTCGATCTTCTGCGACAAGTTCAAGTGGAACAGAAAGCTTACATGTCTTATTGTATTTGTCGGCGCGCTCGTGATCGGACTTCCGTCATCGCTGGGCAACGGCGTTTGGAAGGATATCAGAATACTCGGACTCCGGTTCCTTGATTTCTTCGATTTTATCAGTAACAGCGTTATCATGCCGTTGGTAGCACTTCTTACATGCATATTCATCGGATATGTTATCAAGCCGAAGACTATCGCGGACGAGGTCGCGCTCACAGGAAAATTCAAAAACGAAAAGCTTTTTACTTTCGTTATCAAGTACCTTGCCCCCATATGCATTATACTGATACTTATTTCTTCGGTACTCGACGTAGTATTGAAGGACGGATTCTTCTAAAAAGAAGATATATGTTTAGCGTGATATTCCGAGAGATAACACGCAACGATACAGATCTTCTAATATACGTAAAAAAGCTGATAAGCAATTTTCTTGCTTATCAGCTTTTTATTTTTGATCAAGAGTAACTGCTGTTTCGATGGGGATTTTTTGTTATTTCAGCATATCTGCCATGCTGATGAAGATCGTGCCCGCGGTGTCAAGTACACGGCTTGTGCTTTTGGCAAAATTGTTTACCTTACGGCAGGCGGTCTTTTTTGGTGTGCTGACCAGCGCGATCATCGTTCCCGCCGCCGCACCTGTGACCGCGGCTACTATTACGCCTGCGGTTTTTCCTGACATTTGCATTTTTTGATCCTTCTTTCAATTATTTTTGGCTTGTGTGCCGTTGTTGTTATTATTCGCCGTAATGTTTAATGTATCAACGGGAATTTGCGATAAAAAATCTTGTTTTTGACGAATGCTCCAAAATAAGGTATAAATATATACAAATGCAAGATAAATTATACAAACTTGCAGAAATGCGGAAAATCCGCTTGACTAAATTTATAATTAATAGTATAATAATAAGTAATATCGCAATTATTATGTTTTTTTATTTTGAAACAGCATGCGGTAATGTAATTTTATTAACCGGTATTATCCGGTATGGAGGAATTTTTATGAACAGAGTATTTAACTTTTCAGCCGGTCCGTCCGCTCTTCCGCTTTCGGTTCTTGAGAAAGCAGCTTCCGAGCTCGTTTGCTACAAGGATTCGGGAATGTCCGTTATGGAAATGAGCCACCGATCTCCGGTCTATGAAGAGATCATAAAGGAAGCAGAGACACTCTTCCGCTCTATTATGAATATTCCCGACAATTATAAGGTGCTCTTCCTTCAGGGCGGTGCGTCTACACAGTTTGCTGCAGTACCGCTCAACCTTATGAACGGTTCGGGAAAGGCAGACTACATCGTTTCCGGTCAGTTTTCGAAGAAGGCTTTCCAAGAGGCTAAAAAGTACGGTGACGTCGTTTGCATCGCTTCCAGCGAGGACAAGAACAATACATATATCCCCCAGATCAAGCGTGAGGATATCAGACCCGACGCAGATTACGTACATATCTGCTTTAACAACACTATCTACGGAACAAAGTTCAACTATATCCCCGACACAGGTGATATCCCGCTTGTTGCCGATATGTCCAGCTGCATCATGAGTGAGCCTGTTGATGTTTCAAAGTTCGGCGTTATCTACGCTGGCGCACAGAAAAACATGGCTCCCGCAGGACTTACGGTCGTTATCATCAGAGAAGACCTTATGGGCAAGTCCCGTCCCGAGACACCCGTAATGCTCGACTACAAGACAATGGCTGATAACGATTCGATGTACAACACTCCCCCCTGCTACCCGATCTACATCGCAAAGCTCGTATACGAGTGGGTACGCGACCTCGGTGGTCTTGAGGCTATGAAGAAGCACAACGAAAAGAAGGCGGCTGTGCTCTATGATTACCTCGACGCACAGGATTACTATATTGCTCCTGTTGAAAAGCCCTACCGTTCGATGATGAATGTAACGTTTGTAACAGGCGACGCCGATCTTGACAAGAAGTTTGCCAAGGAAGCTGACGCACAGGGCTTCAAGAACATCAAGGGCCACCGTTCGGTCGGCGGTATGAGAGCGTCTATCTACAACGCTATGCCTATCGAGGGTGTTGAGGCGCTGGTTAAGTTCATGGACGATTTCGCAAAGAACAATCCCAAAAAGTAATTACAAAGGAATATAAAACGATGAAAAAGAAGATCCAGTTATTAAACAAGATCGCCAAGGTCGGCACAGACCGCTTTGACGCAGATAAATACGAAATAGGCGAAGATATCGCCGACCCCGACGCGATAATGGTACGTTCGGCGGTTATGCATGACATGGAGTTCGGTTCCGAGCTTCGTGCTATCGCAAGAGCCGGCGCAGGTGTAAATAATATTCCGATCGACAAGTGCTCGGATGCCGGAATCGTTGTTTTCAACACTCCCGGTGCTAATGCGAACGGCGTTAAGGAGCTCGCTGTAGCGGCACTTTTGCTCGCATCACGCGATATCGTAGGCGGTATCGAATGGGTAAAGACACTTAAGGGAACCGAAGCTCCCGAAAAGGCTGTCGAAAAGGGCAAGAGCAAGTTTGCAGGATGCGAGATCGAAGGCAAGACGCTCGGTATCATCGGTCTGGGTGCTATCGGAGGACTTGTTGCCAACGTAGCGAAGTCACTTGGTATGAAGGTGCTCGGTTGCGACCCGTACATCACGGTCGAGGCAGCATGGGGACTTTCCCGTTCGATCGAAAAGGCGGCGACCTACGATGAGATCTACGAAAAGAGCGATTACATCAGCGTACACGTACCCGCGACCCCCGAAACAAAGGGTATGCTTTGCTCCGAAAACTTCGCGAAGATGAAGGACGGCGTTCGTATCATCAACCTGTCCAGAGCAGACCTTGTAAACTCGGCGGATCTCAAGAAGGCTATTGCGGACGGTAAGATAGCAAGCTATGTTACCGACTTCCCGACAGACGATATTATATGCGAGGACAAGATCATCGCCATCCCTCACCTCGGTGCTTCCACAGAGGAGAGCGAGGACAACTGTGCTGTATACGCCGCAAACGAGCTTATTGATTACCTTGAAAACGGTAACATCAAGAACAGTGTAAACTTCCCGAACGCGACGATGCCGCGCGGAGGAGACGCTCGTCTTTGCATCATGCACAAGAATGTTCCCACGATCTTAAGTCAGATCTCGGGCGCGTTCTCCGACGCACACTTAAATATCGAAAACTTGATAAACCGCTCCAAGAAGGAGCTTGCGTACACAATGGTCGAATGCCACGGAGAGATCCCGCAGGCGATAATCGACAAGGTAAGCGCTATAGAGGGTATTATCAGAGTAAACGTAATAGTATATTAAGCAAAGATAGAAAGGAATGGGTATATATGCCCATTCCTTTCGAGCAGATAAGAGTTAAAAGAAAACTGTGGATTTTTGCAGGCTGTGCCTGCAAAAATGTTTTATATTATAGAGTAAATGAAAACTTACGAAAATTTCAAAGTTGATATTCATCACTGTGACGCGAGCGGCAATCTGAAGGCGTCCGCTTTGCTTAAATTTATGCAGGAGTGCTCGACGCTTCAGCTTAATGAAAGCAGTATATCGCAAAGAAGCCTTTTGGAGCAGGGAAGATCGTATGTTCTTACAAGGCTGAACATGAGCATATACAAGCCTGTACACGCATACGAGGAGATCGAGATCTCCACATGGCCGTGCGAGAGCCGCGGCTTTTCGTTCAACCGTTGTTATCAGGCGCGCTTGGACGGCAATATCGTAGCCGAAGCTACAACCGTGTGGGGAATAATTGATTTTGGAAAGGGTCGCCTGTGCCGTGTGTCGGATTTTGAATGCGACATCGAAACCGACGAGCCGCTTGAACTTGATTCTCCCGCACGCATACATATACCAAGCGATCTTGAGCTTTCGCTTGTCGGCGAAAGAACGGTTGTTTACAGCGACCTTGATTCAAACGGTCACATAAACAACACCAATTATCCGGATATACTTTGCGATTTCATCCCCGAGATGAACAACAAGCGGATACTTATGCTCGGACTGAGTTATGTTTCCGAGGCTGTGCACGGCGAGATACTTAAGGTTTATATGACGCAAAGTGACGGGCAGTATTATATCCGTACGGTCAAGTCTGACGGCAGTACCAACTGTGAAGCTATAATAATGCCCGAAACGATAACTCCCGTATACAATATCCGTATGCTTATGGGCGGGAATAACTGAAACAATATTTTCCGAAAGGATCTAATAATATGAAAAAACTGATGCTTGGCAACGAAGCGGTTGCAAGAGGTCTTTATGAGGCGGGCGTAAAGCTCGTTTCAAGCTATCCCGGCACTCCGAGCACGGAGGTTACCGAGGCGGCGGCAAAATATGAAGAGATATATGCCGAGTGGGCGCCGAACGAAAAGGTAGCACTTGAAGTAGCGCTCGGCGCGGCGATCGGAGGCGGACGTTCATTCTGCGGAATGAAGCATGTCGGTCTCAATGTTGCCGCAGACCCGCTCTTCATCACAGCCTATACCGGTGTAAACGGCGGTATGGTCATAGGCGTTGCCGATGACCCCGGTATGCACTCGTCCCAGAACGAGCAGGACAGCAGACATTACGCACGTGCGGCAAAGCTTCCGATAGTTGAACCATCCGATTCGGGCGAATGTCTTGAGTTTACAAAGCTTGCCTACGAGTATTCGGAAAAATTTGACACACCCTTTATACTAAGACTTAATACAAGAGTTTCGCACTCTCAGTCGCTCGTTGAGCTCAGCGAAAGAGCAGAGAAAGACGTAAAGCCGTACGAAAAATCGGTCGCAAAGCATGTTATGATGCCTGCGAACGCAAGAGGCAGACACGTAGTAGTCGAGGACAGACTCAAGGAGCTTTCGGCATTTGCGTGCGACTGTCCTTTTAACAAGGTCGTAGACAACAACACAAAGCTCGGTATCATCACCTCCGGACCTTCGTACACATACGCGCTTGAGGTATTCGGCGACAGTGCTTCATACCTAAAGCTTGGACTTGTTTATCCCTTCGCGGACGAGCTTATAAAGGACTTTGCCGCAAAGCATGAACGCGTTATAGTTATAGAGGAGCTTGATCCGTTTATAGAGGAGCATTGCAAGGCGCTCGGACTTAATGTAGAGGGAAAGAACCTGCTTCCTCTGCTCGGCGAGTTTTCGCAGGAGCTTATCGCGGAAAAGCTGCTTGATAAGTCTGCAGAGTTTACCGCTCTTGATGAAGCTATCCCGGTACGTCCCCCCGTTCTTTGTCCCGGATGCCCTCACAGAGGTATCTTCTACATATTCAAGAAGCTCGGACTTTATGTCAGCGGTGATATCGGATGCTATACGCTCGGTGCGGCGGCTCCGCTTTCCGCAATGGACACCACTCTTTGTATGGGTGCGTCGATCTCGGCTCTTCACGGCTACAACAAGATCCGCGGTGAGGAGAATAAGAGCGTTGCCGTCATCGGCGACTCGACATTTATGCATTCGGGCATGACAGGTCTTGTCAACATCACCTATAACAAGGGCAATTCGACAGTCGTTATCGTGGACAACAGCATTACGGGTATGACCGGACATCAGCAGAACCCCTGCACAGGCTTTACGCTCAAGGGCGAGCCGGTTCACGGTATCATGCTTGAAAATATTGCGCGTGCCGCAGGTGTTGCAGATGAGCATATCAGAATAGTTGACCCGAATAATCTTAAAGAGGTTGAAAAGGTACTCAAGGAAGAGCTTAACTCGGGAACACCGTCGGTAATTATCTGCCGCAAACCTTGTGCGCTTCTCAAGTACGTAAAGCATGAGCCTGCGCTTAAAGTTGATACGGACAAGTGTATCGGCTGCAAGGCATGCATGAAGATCGGATGTCCCTGCATCTCGGTCGTAAACGGCAAGGCGAAGATAGATGCTACTCTTTGCGTCGGCTGCGGACTTTGTCCTCAGATGTGTCCCAAGGACGCGATCAAGGGAGGTATGTGATATGGGAAAGAATATAATGATAGTCGGAGTCGGCGGACAGGGCTCGCTCCTTGCAAGCCGTATACTCGGTAACGCAGTTATGCTTGAGGGCTACGACGTAAAGGTCTCCGAGGTACACGGAATGAGCCAGCGCGGCGGCTCGGTCGTAACATATGTAAAATTCGGCGAAAGCGTTGCTTCTCCCGTTATATGCAAGGGTGAGGCTGATATCATCATGTCCTTTGAGCTTTTGGAGGCGGCAAGATGGCTTCCGTACCTCAAAAAGGACGGTACAATAATCACAAACACACAGCAGATAAACCCCATGCCGGTCATCACAGGCGCGGCAGAGTACCCTGCTGATCTTGTTGAAAAAATGCGCGCAAAGGGCGTAAACGTGATCGCGGCAGACGCGCTGTCGATAGCACGCGAGGCAGGCAGTGAGAAGGCTGTGAACGTAGCGCTTATCGGACTTATGTCGCACGCGCTCGGCTTTGACCGCGACACACTTGTCAAGGCGATAAAGATGAGCGTACCCGAAAAGTTCTTGGAGCTTAATATGAAAGCCTTCGAGCTCGGCGAGGCGGGTAGCGCACAGTAACCTGTACACCGACATTGGCGGAAAGTTAAATGACATAAAACCGCGACGGATATTCCGTCGCGGTTTTTGTGTCTGTAAGATAAACGATTTTAAGAATTAAAATGTATTTTTGCATTAAGCAGAGGGTCGTTATCCGCTTTAATAACTATTTTATTCCGGGCATCTTCATTGCCGGCGTAGTATACATCAGTAAGTGCGTTGCAATCGAAGAAAGCGTTAGAACCAATGGCAGTAATACTGTCGGGAATGGTTATACTCGTAAGTCCGGTACATTTGAAAAAGGTATAGTCCTCAACAGAAGAAATGCCGTCGGGAATTGTTATGCTTGTAAGTCCCGTGCAACCTGCGAATGCACCGTTTTCAATGAAGGTGACACTATCAGGAATAGTGATACTTTCAAGAACGGAGCTATTTGAGAACGCATAATGCTTAATAGAGTTAACGCTGTCGGGAATGGTATACGATGTATTGGTATTACCTATCGGGTAGACAATAAGCTCTGTTTTATCCTTGTTAAACAAAACGCCGCTTTCATCATTTGAAAAAGTCTTATTGCTTTTGTCTACCGTTATACCTGTAAGCTTGGTGCAGTTCTGGAAAGCAAGAGAGGCTATTTGAGTAACACTGCCGGGTATGGTTATACTCGTAAGTCCGGTGCAGTCCTCGAAAGCGCTAACGCCGATAACAGTAACACTATCAGGTATGATCATGTCAGTAAGACTTGTGCAATATGCAAATGTATTATATTCAATGGAAGTAATACTATTTGAAAGGGTGACGTTTGTAAGTCCGGTGCATCTATAGAATACTTCAATACCCATGGAAGTGACGCTGTCGGGAATTATTATGCTTTTAAGCCCGGGGTTGTATGCGAAAGCGTAAGCACCAATGGTGGTAACACTGTCGGGTATGATAACGCTTGTAAGTGAATCACAGCTTTGGAACGCAGATCTGCCAATAGAAATGACACTGTCTGGAATAGTAACATCAGTAAGTAGATCGCAGCCTTGGAATGCATCATCGCCAATGGAAGTTACACCAGCTTCTATTACCACGGATCTAATTGAATTTCTATATTTGTATCCCGGTCTGGAAATCTGGGATTCCCGGTCGGGCGCACAGTCGGTCATCCTGCCTGTACCGCTAAAGGTAAGTACTCCGGAATTGTTTAATGTCCATGTGATATTCTCTCCATATGTACCGGATTCAATTATGGTTTCGGATTCAGAATCGACAATCGGTAGATCGCTTTCGACAACGTCGGTGTCTCCGCTAACGTCGGTATTTTCTTCAATGCTGATTTCTTCACGGTCATATTTGATGCCAATGTAGTGTATGAATGCCATAGCTGACAGCGTACATACTATGCATATGATCAAAATTGTTGCAATGATTTTATTTTTCATAGTAAACCTCCCCGATTTCTTCATCCTCTCATTATCCTGCCGACTGCTTCGGCGATATCGCCTGCGAGCATCGCGTACTCGCCATGCTCATCTGCTGCCTTGTCGCCGGCATACGCGTGCAGGTATACACCGAGCCGCGCGGCATCGCCTGCGTCAAGCCCCTGCGAGAGCAAGGACGCGATTATACCTGCAAGCGTGTCACCCGAGCCGCCCTTTGCCATACCGGGATTTCCTGCTATATTTACAAATACGGGCTGATCGGGTACAGCCACGACCGTCCGTGTGTCCTTAAGCACGCACACACATCGGTGCTTTTCGGCAAAATCCTTTGCCGTAGCGATAATATCGCCTGCGATCTCGGGTATCGTTTTACCTGTGAGACGCGACATCTCGCCAAGGTGCGGTGTTATTATCTTTCCTTTTATATAATGGAGCAGGTCAGGACTTTCGGATATGATATTGAGTGCATCGGCGTCGATAACAGCTGTGCATGATGCAGATTCGAGCGTGTAGCGCAATATCTTCTTCGCGTCCTCGCTTTTTGAAAGCCCTGGACCTATAACGATCGCGCTTGACGCGTTTATCGACTGATAAAGCCTTGAAAAATCAACGTGTCCGTTTGTGTATGTGCTGACAATAGCCTCGGGAAGAGAGCCTTTTATAATATTGCCTGCGTCCTTGTGAGTGAACAGCTCAACAAGACCGCTTCCGCTCTTGTATGCCGCTCTTGCACAAAGAAGCGCCGCTCCGCTCATGGTTTCGCTTCCGGCTATCGTAAGTACTCTGCCGTAGCTTCCCTTGTTTGAATATTTGCGCTTTTTCGGAATAAGAGAAAGATCTTTGTACGTGTAGTAGAACGCGTATCCGCCGGCCTTGTCGTACAGATCGGCGTATATGCCGATGTCGCGCACATGAAGCTCTCCGCATTTTTCAGCACCCGGATAGAGAAGCTGGCCGAGCTTTGCGTAAGCGAATGACACTGTTATATCAGCATTTACCGCCGCTCCGCAGACCTTACCGCTTGTTGCGTCAACGCCGCTGGGCATATCTACCGATATTACCTTTGCGCCCGATGTGTTGATCTTATTTACAATGTCAAGCATGCCTCCCTCAAGCTCACGAGTGAGGCCGATACCGAAAAGCGCGTCAATTATAAGCGTGTACTCTGAAAAGTCAGCCTCACTGACAAATCGTACACGGCTTCGTGCAGCGCTGTCATACTGTGACTTTGCAAGCCCTGTCAGTTGCTTGTACGCACCGGCAAGATAAACATCCGGTTTGTAGAAGCGGTTGATTATGCGTGCTAGCGCAAGCCCGTCCGCGCCGTTGTTGCCCATACCGCATACTATAAGTATTTTTGACATATCAAAGCCTGACGAGCGTATCTCCTCGGCGCAAACGAGCGCGGCACGCTCCATAAGAACCGCCGATCCGACACCGATGCTCTCGGACGTGTAATTGTCGATAGTCCGCATTTGTTCGGCACTCAAAGCATACTTCATCTTCCACCTCATAATACAATTAAATTTAAAATTACTGTGCGATCTTGCACTTTTACTATTATCTGTTTACCTGTATTCACCTGCGGTCAGCTTTATTATAAGTCCGATGTCGTCGGGCTGTACTGCTGCAGGGTACGCCGCGCGGTTGCGGTGAGTTTGACCGCATTTTTCGCAGACGTAATTTATAATGTAGCCTCGTTTCGGATCGGGAGCAGCCGAAACGGGGCGAAGCTTACCTCGGCACTCATTTGCACGGTCGCCCGGATTTATGTCAACATGCAGGGAATAAAGACAGCGCGGACAGTGGTCGCGCGAGCTTGTCCCCAGCGGCTTTACATTAAAGCCGCAGTTTGTACATATAAAGCCGTTATCATTTTTCTTAAATCTTTTTTCTTCGAGTCCCATAGTTCCGGTTCCTTTGTTTTTGAATATTTAACCGATATTGTCAAATTTATATCCGAATAAGAATCGTGTATTTTCAAAAAATATGTGTGTAGCAATACTATTATAGCTGAACAGGAGAAAAAATACAATGATAAATTCAAAATTTAAGAATATAAAAGCGATATTTTGCTTTATTATGGCTTTAAGCCTTGTGTTTCTGTCGTTTGCTTTGAGTGTTTCGGCAAATGTTGAGGACGGCGTAGTGTCGGATGACGGTATACCTAACGGTAACGCGAGCGACGGTGTCGTCAGTGATGTTCCGGACGATAATAATATGGTAAACGATATGATGGGCGGTACAAGTGACACCAATGCCGATAACGGCAATATGAACGATAGCATACTCGGCAATGCGGGAGATGCTGAATCGGATAACGCGGGAAACGGTAAAGGTGATGCGGGTAACGGCTCGGATGATCTCAAAAATGAGGTCGAAAACGGAGTTGACGGTGTTGTAAGCGATGTTGAAAACGGTGTTAACGATATTGTCAACGGAGCAGAGAATGCGGTCGATGACATGACAAACGGCAATGCGTCAAACAGCGGCTCGGTCATCGGTATCGTTGTCTGCCTGATTATCATCGCTGTTGTCATCATTCTTATTGTAATGCTTGTACCCAAAAAGCGCAAGTAAAAAAACGTCGCTCCGGGCAGGAGCGACGTTTTTTTGATAATGTATTGCTTTTTTTGTATTGTTTTAGTATAATTACATTATGAGGATGCGTGTGTACCGTACTGATGTAAATTCTGAGCGCACGTAAAGGTAAAATGGCAGAAAAAGAAAATAAAACAAACGCTGTGAGACGCTTTGACAGCGCAAAGATAAAATATAATATCCACCGATATGAGCATGGCGACGCGCCTGTTGACGGAGCCCATATCGCAAGCTTACTCGGAATAGATCCCGCTATAGTGTACAAAACACTTGTAACCAGAGGAAGCGACAAGAATTTTTATGTGTTCGATATTCCCGTGCTTGCTGAGCTTGATCTTAAAAAAGCGGCGAGAGCGGCAGGTGTAAAATCGGTCGAGATGATACACGTTGCCGAGATAAACGCGATCACGGGATACGTGCGCGGCGGATGCTCGCCGGTAGGCATGAAAAAGCAATTTAAGACCTTTTTCGATACAAGCGCAGAAAAGCTTGAGACTATGCTTGTCAGCGCGGGCAGGATCGGCTGGCAGATAGAAGCCGCGCCGAAGGATATAGCATCGCTTTGCGGTGCGCGCTTTGCCGACCTTGTTCACGAGAGTTGAACCGTATGATTTCGCGTTAAATATTGCCTGTTTTCATGTGCAATTTTTGATGCCGTCACGAAACCGTCACATTTGGCAGTTATAATAAGATCACAAAATCCAGATCAGGAGGAAAATGATATGAACGAAAACAATATCTTCGACGGAAACGAAAACGTACGCCGCGATGACGATATAGCAGAAGCGGTAAGCGAAAACACTAACATTGAAAATAAAGCTGCTCCCGAAAACGCACCGGAGCTTGAACCGACAGCGATGAGCGAAGAGCCTGTTGCTGTTGAGGACACCGATGTTGCGGAAAACGCCGAAGTCTTGATTGAAAAGTATAACGATACTGTTGATGAAAACGGCTGTACTTATCACTCGGGCATGTCTCCCGAGCCTGAGGCGGTATATGCATATAAGCGTGCGGAGCAAGATAAGCAAGAGAGCACACAGCCGCCCCGTACAGAGGTTTATATTAACCGCGGTGTGTACAGCGGCGAAGCATCAGGCGAAAATAAGACAGAGCAAAAGGAGCCCAAGAAACGCCGCGGATTAGCAGCTATCGCTATAGTAGCAGTGCTTTGCGTGATACTTTCGGGAGCTGCCGCATTCGGCGGAACATATCTTGCCGGACGCCTTAACGGAAACGACGTAAACGAAGACCTTTCGATCATCTATAAGAGCGTTCATGCCGAAAACGGCTCGATCGCAAACACGGATTCGACCTTCGGTAAGATCGGAACTTACGCAGAGGTAGCCGCAAAGGTCGCAGGCTCGGTCGTTGAGATAAGAACCGAGACGGTATCGACAAGCAGTATCTTCAGCCAGTATATCACAGAGGGCGCGGGAAGCGGTGTTATCATTACCGCAGACGGATATATCATAACAAACAACCATGTTATCGAAGGCGCGTCCACGGTGACAGTTTCGACCAATGACGGAACAAAGTATCCCGCAAAGGTCATCGGATACGATTCCGAAAGTGACCTCGCCGTGCTCAAGGTCGAGGCTACGGGACTTACTCCCGCTGTTGTCGGTGACAGCACAAAGCTTGTTGTCGGAGAGGAAGTGATCGCTATAGGTAACCCGCTCGGCAGCCTCGGCGGTACTGTTACAAACGGTATCATCAGCGCACTTGCGCGTCAGGTGACGATCGACGGTACAGAAATGACCCTTTTGCAGACCAACGCGGCTGTAAACCCCGGTAACTCGGGCGGTGGACTTTTCAATCTCGCAGGCGAGCTTATCGGTATTGTAAACGCCAAGTCGTCGGGCTCTGGTATTGAGGGTCTCGGCTTTGCGATCCCCAGCAACATGGCATCTCAGGTCGTAGAACAGCTTATCAATTACGGTTATGTACGCGGAAGAGTGTCTCTCGGTATCAGCTATATGGATATCAGCGACTCGTACACCGCTATGATGTACAGGGTAAGCACGCTCGGCGTGTATATTCTCGAGAGCGAGTACAATGACGAGCTCAAGATAGGTGACCGTGTAACAGCGGTCGATGGCACTGAAGTGACCTACGGAAGCGATATCAAGGCGATCTTGAAGGATCACAAGGTCGGCGACAAGATCACTCTTACGGTAGTGCGTGACGGAAAATACGTCGATGTTGAAATGGAATGCCACGAGTATGTTCCCGGACAGACCGAGGACGATCAGGATAAGACCGAGGAAAACAGCGTAGCTGATATTTTCAGATCTCCCTTTTCAAACTGGTTCGGATATTGATTTTATAAAAAGGGTCAGGGGTCTCTCTGACCCTTTTGCAAAACTCTTATAAAGGAGCGAAAGCATGTATAAGATTCTTGTTGTCGATGATGAGGAAATGATACGTAAACTCGTTATGAAGTATGCGCTTTTTGAGGGGCATACCGTAGACGAGGCGGAAAACGGTATGGAAGCTGTGGAAAAATGCCGTGCAAATGCTTACGATATAGTTATCATGGATATAATGATGCCCGAGCTTGACGGCTTTTCGGCGTGCAGGGAGATACGTAAGTTCTCAAGCCTGCCTATAATAATGCTTTCAGCCAGAGGCGAGGAGTACGACAAGATCAACAGCTTCGAGATCGGTGTTGACGATTATGTTGTCAAGCCATTTTCTCCGCGTGAGCTGATGTTGCGTATCTCGGCTATAATGAACAGAGCGGGTAAGACGCAGGTACAGCCCGCATCAGCTAAAAACGAGATAATAGAGATCGAGGGACTCAAGGTGGACGTGACCGCGCGTATAGTATATGTGGACGGTAAGCGTGTTGAAATGTCGCCCAAGGAATACGACCTGTTTTTCTACCTGCTTCGTAACAGGAATATTGCTCTTTCGCGCGAAAAGCTTATCAGCGACGTGTGGGGGTACGACTTTTTCGGCGATGATCGTACGCTCGGCACACATATCAAACTGCTTCGAAAGAGCCTTGGTCCATATAACAAATACATTGTTACATTAAGAGGGGTCGGATACCGCTTTGAAACACCGTGATAAAAACAAAATACGCCGCGCGATGCCGGAGCTTAAGTGGCGAATAATCGGATATATGACACTTTTCTGTGTTGTGTTGATACTTATTCTATGGCTTTTTCAGGTCGTACTTCTTGAAGAGGTATACCAGTCTGTAAAGCGCTCGGAGATAACCCGCAGTGCCGCAAGCATAGCGCGGAATATCGACAATGAGGATCTGGATGATCTCATGTCGAGAATATCGCAGGAGAATGATATCTGTATCAGTCTGTATACCTCGGACGGAACAATGGTCGCCGAGTCGCATATATTAAGGGACTGTATTCTCCATCATATGCCGTCCGACGCACTTTTTAAGCATTATAATGACGCTATGAACAATGACGGCAGGGATTTTCTTACTATACCCCGCGGAGGCTTTAATAACGGAAGATACGACCCGTCAAAGTTTGAGGGAAGCGTGCCGAAAAGCGACGAAGGCATGGGCGAGAGCCTTATGCTTACAGAGGTAGAGTACAGTAAGGCTCGCTCGCAGGATATGGTAATATTTCTGAATACCACGACATCCCCCGTCACGGCAACAAAGCAGACTCTTCAGGCGGAGCTTATACTTATCGTTGTGATCTTGCTGATAGGCGCGGTGGTGACATCGTTCATCATGGCAAGACAAATTTCCGCCCCGATAACGAAAATGTCGCTTGAGGCAAAGGAGCTTGCTCAGGGCAACTATGATGTGGATTTCGCGGGTAAGGGATATAAAGAGAGCGGCGAGCTCGCCAACTCCTTAAACTATGCCGCGTGTGAGCTTTCAAAGACCGACAGGCTTCAGAAAGAGCTGATGGCGAATATTTCTCATGACCTGCGTACGCCTCTGACCATGATCTCGGGATATGCCGAGATGATGCGCGATATACCGGGCGAGATGACCGCGGACAATCTGCGTATAATCATAGACGAATCAAAGCGCCTGTCCTCGCTTGTAAGCGACGTTATGGATCTTTCCAAGCTCGGCGCGAATATCGAAAGCCTCAAGATGAGCGAATTCAATTTGACAAAGAGTATCGAATCGGTGATCGAGCGTATCGGACGAATGCTTGCGGGCAACGGTTACACGATCGAATTTATGTGCGACCATGACGCTATAGTATACGCGGACGAGACGCGCATACTTCAGGTGGTATATAATCTTATAATCAACGCCGTAAACCACACGGGTGAGGACAAACGTGTTACAGTAAGTCAGACAGTGTCGCCCGAGGCGCACTCGGTAAGAATAGAAGTCAGCGATACGGGTGAGGGAATAGCTAAGGAGGATCTGCCCTACATCTGGGACAGATACTACAAGGTTGACCGTGTACACAAGCGCGCTAATATTGGCTCGGGACTTGGGCTTTCGATCGTCAAAAGTATCCTCAAACAGCATAAGGCACTCTACGGAGTGACCAGCGAAGAGGGTGTCGGAAGCACCTTCTGGTTTGAGCTGAACTGATAAAAACTGCCCCCGCGGGGAAGTTTTTTTGCTCTGTTTATTAACTTTGATGCATGTGTGGTATGCTTTGCAAAGCTTTCGGTGTAAAGATGGCATATTATGAAGGAGCTTAATATAGCGACAAGGATTTGTAGCGCCTGACGTAAACGGATCTACGGGCGACTCGAAGGTGCTTTCGGGCTTACATGGTGAGTCCTGTCGGCTTGCTTGATGTATGAGAGGGAGCACCGACCTTAAATAGCATATTTTTAATAAATATACAAAAATATCAAAAATGGGTCGTTGCTATTGCAATAACCCATTTTTGTGGTATAATAACTTAAGAAAAACTAATCATTTGGAGATGTATTATGAAGAACGCAAAGATCGGTTACGCTGTAGTCGGGCTCGGTATAGGTATGGCTCACGCGGATGCCGCATATGAATATGATAGGTGCGAGCTTGTGGCGGTGTGCGATATCAATAAGGAAAGACTTGAAAAAGCCGCCGAAAAATACGAGGGCGTCAAGCTCTATGAAAGCTTTGACGAGCTTATATGTGACAGCGAGGTCGATATAATCAGCATCTGTCTGCCCAGCGGTATGCACGCCGAGTTCGCGGTAAAGGCACTCGAGGCGGGCAAGCACGTGCTTGTTGAAAAGCCGGTCGACATTACCGTAGAGGCGGCGATGAAAATAGACGAGTGCGCGCGCCGGACAGGACTCAAGGCAGGCGTCATCCATCAAAACAGAAACAACGCTCTGATGAAGCCGATAAAAGAGGCTGTGGACGCAGGCAGACTTGGAAAGATGGTGCTTGGGACATTTGCCGTAAAGTGGTACAGGGAACAGCATTATTACGATAACGGCTGGCACGGCACATGGGGCATGGACGGCGGCGGTTCACTTATGAATCAGGCTGTTCATACGGTCGATCTGATGCAGTGGCTCATGGGTGAGGTCGAAAGCGTTACCTCGAAAATGGGTATTTACGGCCACGATATTGAGACCGAGGACATGACAGCGAGCGTTATTACCTTCAAGAGCGGTGCGACGGCGACCTTTGTCAGCACTACCTGCGCGTATCCCGGAATATCGACCGAGATATGCCTTTACGGTACGGGCGGAAGCATTGAGGCTGATGCAGACGTGCTTAAGACCTGGAAGCTTACCGACTCATGGGATATCGACGAGGAGGAAGCCGAGATGCTTGAAAAGTACGGCGGCGGAAACCACGGAGCGGAAATGAGCGATCCGATGCTCGTAAGCGGACACAAGTCGATGATAATAGACATGGTGGACGCAGTCATTGATGGCCGTGACCCGCAGATCAGCGTAAGCGAGGCGGTAAAGAGCGTACACATAGTCAACGCGGTCTATGAGTCGGCTCGAAGCGGAAAAACTGTGACCTTTTAGTCCGTTTCGGGATGTTTTTGCCTTTTACCCTTGACAATTTATAAATACTCGTGTATAATTATATTGTAAACTAAGCAGACAACGGCGCGTTTGTCGGTGTTTATAAAAAAGGGGACCCGGCGGAGTTTATCTCCGTCGGGTTCCCTTTTTTATTCTATAAGCGGCGAGATGCCGCAGCTTTCCCTGAAACGGCGTTGAGGATAGAGATTGCTGTAAGCAAAGTATTTTTCTGAGCTGTCAATGCTGCTTTGAAGCCTCTTTCTCGAGTCGATATACTCCTGATCCGCGAGCGTGCCGAGAAGTGGCAAAGACGGCAGAACAACAGCTCGGCATTTACTTTCGATAGTCGGTGCATTGTTCCCAACCCCACAGACTAAAACAAAAGTAAAGGACGGACAGTATGAACTGTCCGTCCTGCTCAAAGCCACCGCCTTATGCAAGGATATCCTTATTATAACTTGCGTAAACCGTTTCGCTTTTTTGTGCTTATCAGTTGAAGTATACAGGCTCGCCTGTTTCAGCTGACTTGTATATAGCCTCGAGTATCTGTGTAACAACGTAAGCCTGCTCGGGAAGCACGCAGGGATCGGTGTCTCTGTCGATCGCGTTGATCCACTGATACATATCAAGATCGCTGGGGTCATTGGATGCGCCGTCATAGAAATCAACACCGCCCGAGCTGAGGTCGGGCTTTTCAACGTACTGCTTACCGTGCTTAACGCCGTTTATTCTCGCGCCGTCGTACATATCCGCACCCGCCTTTGTACCGCAAAGGCTGCATACAGCCTCTTTTACCTCAAGGGTATTGAGCGCCCAGCTCGATTCAAGGTAAATAGTCGCGCCGTTTTCCATTACGATAAAGCCGAACGCCGAATCCTCAACCGTGAATTTTTCGGGATCCCAGTCGCCCCATGCGTTAGCTGTGTTTTTCTGATCAGCAAGCTTTCTGTACTTTGTACCAACGACCATTTTAGGCTTGTAGTTGTTCATTGCCCAGAGCGTCATATCAAGAGCGTGTGTACCGATATCTATAAGCGGACCGCCGCCCTGCTCCTCTTCATTGAGAAATACGCCCCATGTGGGAACTGCGCGGCGTCTTATAGCGTTTGCCTTTGCAAAGTATATGTCGCCAAGCTCGCCTGCGTCGCAAGCCTTCTTTATGTACTGGATCCTGGCGTTCTGTCTGCCCTGATATCCGATCGTGAGTCTCTTGCCGTTCTTCTTTGCCGCGTCAAGCATCTCCTTTGCTTCCTTGGAGGTCTTTGCCATCGGCTTTTCGCAGTAAACGTGCTTGCCTGCATTGAGTGCGTCCACAGTGATAAAGCTATGCTCTCTGTTAGGTGTACAAACGTGTACGATGTCGATGGAAGCATCCTTTAATAATTCGGTATAGTCTGTGTATACCTTTGCGCCCTCTATACCGAATTCCTTGGCTGCCTTGACTGCTCTTTCTTCGATGATATCGCAGAAGGCTACCATTTCAATATTCTTGAGCTTTTTGAGCGATGGCATATGCTTACCGTTAGCGATGCCGCCGCATCCGATGATACCGATTTTGTAGATCTTTGACATAATATTATCTCCTTTGCTTTATGCAAAATGTAATCAGTTATTGGCGATTATGCCTCTGAGGTAGTCTGCCGCAATGTTGATATCCTTTGCAGGATCGCTTCCGACCTCGCGCTCGATGGTCAAGAAGCCCTTGTAGCCGACATCCTCAAGAGCCTTAAGGTATGCATTAAAGTCAACTCCGCCTGTGCCGAGCGGTACTTCTTCGTAATACTTGATATCGTCAAATCCTTCGGGTACGGGATGAACGATTCTGTAGATAAGCTCGGGATCTGCGTCTGCAAGCTTGATACCGTCCTTCGCGTGGGTGTGAACGATATAGTCCTTGAGGTTGTAAACAGCCTTCACGGGATCGTCGCCTGTTACCATTACGAGGTTGGCAGGGTCAAGGTTTACCGCAACGCCGCGCGAGCCGAGCGAATCAAGGAATTCCTTGAGGGTTGCCGAGGTCTCGGGACCTGTTTCGATAGCGAAGTGCGAGCCGATGCTGTCAGCGTACTCGGCAAGAGCTACGCAAGCCTCTTGCATTATCTTGTAGCGGTCATGATTCTTGTCGCCGGGAACTACGCCGATATGCGTTGTTACGATGTCGGTCTCAAGCTCCTTTGCAAGATCGAGGATGCGCTTGGATTTTTCTATGTATTCGGGGTTGTGTACAGCATCGCCGAACCCGTGACCGAGGTCACCGCATAGAGCCGAGAAGCAAAGTCCGTTTGACTTTACCATATCGAGTATCTCGCGTCTTTTCTGCGTGTTCATGTTTTCGGGCGCATGCTCGCCAGTGGTCGCGTACATTTGAATACCTTGCGCTTTGATCGAGGCCGCCTTTTTGAGCGATTCCGCAAAGGGAAGTCTGAATGAATCTACGATAACGCCTATTGGAAAGTTGTACATATTATTTTCTCCTTTCGGTTTATACAAAAATTATGTTTTTTTCTTTTTTGCTATTGCAAACAGGCTTTTTTTATGTTAGAATGGAATAAAAGCCGCGATGGTCGGCAAATTGCCTATAGATATAATAAATATAATTATTATAATCTAAGTACAGTATATCATATAACCAGTAATAATAATATAAATATTTTTACCAAAAATATCATTTTTTTGTCATTTTTGGGGGTGAACAAATGGCAGACGAATATTTTGTTGAGTTGAACATAAACAACGAATACGATGTTCCGTTTAAGATGTGCGCCCAGATCTTTTCGGAAAAGGGATTGGTGACTGCCGCTCATATTCATGAAGATATAGAAATGCTCTATGCGATAAAGGGCAATTTCGAAGCCTATCTTGACGGCGCATGCCACGAGTTTAGCGAAGGCGATCTGCTTGTTATAAATTCGCGTGAGATACATATGGTCTACGCGCTTACAGGCGGAGACAGCTGTTATGTAATGTGCCGCTTTGCGCTTGAAAATCTCCAGATGGTGGGTCAGAAAAAGGACATGAGAAAATACATGCTGCCATTTGTGATAAACATGCCGCATCAGCAAAAGGTATTCCGAAAAGAAGAACTTGAAAAATACGATATACACAGGCTTATGTTAGAGGCACTTGACGAGCAGAAAAACGAAAGATTCGGCTTTGAGCTCGCTATAAAGTGCAATATACTTAAGGTGCTCGTAGCGGTGCTTCGCATCAGAGGCCTCTGGGACAGTGAAAAAGCGGCGCTGTTTTCCGACCGTATGGGAGACATAACAAAGGGATTTGAATATATCGACAAAAGCTATGCGTCAAATATTAAAATTGAAAATGTTGCCGACATATGCTCGATGAGATACAGCTATTTTTCGCGTGTGTTCAAGAGTATAACCAAGCTGAGCTTCAGTCAGTACTTACTTAATGTGCGTCTGCGGGAAGCCGAATACAAGCTTGCCACGACCGAGCGCTCGATAACCGACATCGCCTTTGAATGCGGTTTTTCCTCCTCCAGCTACTTTGTTTCAAAGTTCAGGCATGAAAAGGGAATAACACCCAAGCAGTACCGCAAGATGATGCACGATAAGGTCATCAAGACCCCCTCACAATGGATTTCTTGATGATTATGGTGTTGACGGCGGTGTATAATTTAGTTTATCATGAATGATTATATAAGTCAATGATTTATATTTCGCTTTATTTGATATATTTTTTTATTTTACTACCGGGAGGGTTGAGTTAATGGCTCAACCCTTTGTTTTACTCCGGTTATTTTTATATTTTAATGCATGCTAATGCTGTACATCTGCATAAAACGGTCGATTGAAAAATGATCATGTAAAGAAGGGAATAAGTCAGTTACCCTTTTTGGAGAGAAGCTTCATAGCCGCAAATGCGTACACGGCGGCACCGACGGGCAGTGCTTTTTCGTCAAATCTTACTTTCGGGTGGTGAAGCGGGTACTCATAACCGCGCCTGCTGTCGCCGGCGGCAAGCGCGATCATGACCGACGGGACTTTATGCGACACATATGCGAAATCCTCCGAGCCGGACGAGCTTTCTCCCATATCGCTTGCTTTTATCGCGTGTTTTTCGCCGAGAAGTGTACGCATACAGCTCTGCATCTTCACGGACAGCTCCGCGTCGTTTATCAGAGTCGGGCATCCGCTTGTGAAGCGCACATCGGCACTTGCACGGAATGCCGCGGACACATTTGATACTATCTCACTCACTCGGCGCTTGAGCATTTCGCGAGTTTCATCGCTGTAAGCGCGCAGACTTCCCTTGATCACAGCCGTGTCGGGGATGACGTTGGCGGAGCTGCCCGCGTTGAAGCTGCCGAGGGTGAGTACAGCTTTATTATTGATCGAAAGCTCCCGTGCATTTATCTCGCACAGCGCGGTCGCGATATACGCTGCAGTGATGATGGGGTCGACCCCTTTTTCGGGCATCGAGCCGTGCGAACCCGCACCGCGTACTGTGATCTCGAGCATATCCGCGGCGGGAGCGCTTACTCCCGCGGGTGCTACGATAACACTTCCCGTGTCGATCGGTATGCCTGTCATCACGTGAATCATAACAGCAGTGTCAACCTGAGGCTCGTCAAGTACACCTGAGCTTATCATGTCGCTTGCACCCGAAAGGATTTCTTCCGCTCCCTGAAACATAAGCTTGACGCACCCGTCAAGCTCGTTTTCGTGTGCTTTTAGCAAACGCGCGGCACCGAGTAACATCGCCGTGTGCATATCGTGTCCGCAGGCATGCATATGCCCGTTTTGTGAGGCGAACGGCTCTTGTGAGTCCTCGCTGATATCAAGTGCGTCCATGTCGGCGCGCAAAAGCACGGTATGTCGGTTGTTATTTCCAAGCAGTGCGGTGATGCCCGCGCGTCCGCATTTTCGCGGCGACATGCCGATATCCTCAAGCTCGCGCGCGACAAAAGCGGCTGTATCGGCTATATCAAAGCCCACGCCCGGGTGACTGTGAAGATAGCGTCTTATTCTGATGAGCTCCTTTGTGAGCCCTTCAGCCTCGTGAAGTATATTATTCATATCTGTCTCCGTTTTTTATTAGTATTTACATAAAATCGGAAATATATATTGCAAATTTCTAAAAATGAGAGTATAATTGTTTCAAGATGATATTTATCATGGAGGAAAGATATGAAAACACCTATCAGAATAATGACAAGCAATATCTGGGGCGACTATTTCGGCAACCCCGTTACCATAAGAGAGGACGAGCTTTATGATGTGTACTGCCGCTATGACCCCGATGTCCTCGGGCTTCAGGAAGCGACGGTCGCATGGCACGCAAGCACGCTTTTTTCAAGGCTGAAAAAAGACTATACAGAAGTCGATGTGAGTGACACTGTGACCGCGTGGTATATCGAACATGAGAATGACGACGGTGTACGCGGTGTCACCGAAAGACCTGTCTGCGACAGACAGAATTTCGTTCCGCTTTTTTATAAGACAGACAAATACGACTGCATCGACAAGGGCTGGATACACTATTTTGAAACACCCGACCCGTCCAAGTGCGTTACATGGGCAGTGCTCAGGGACAAGAAAACCGACGGCGTATTCGGCGTATGCGCGACACACTATTGGTGGATGACAGGTCCGGAGCACGATGTTATCCGCGTGAAAAATTCGACCGAAATGGTCGATCTGATGAAGCAGATAAAGGAAAAATATAACTGTACGGTATTTGCTTTCGGCGATATCAACTGCTACAATACGAGCGACGCGTACAAGTATCTTATGGACAGCGGATGCTTAAATATGCAGAAGGCGGCATCTAAGACCTCTTATGTGTGCACACTTCACGGAGACCCTGTGCGCGGCGAAGACAACAAATACCGCGGAAAGACGACCGACAAGGGTGTTGAGTATTCTATCGACCATATTATTGCGCTTGGCGACGTTGATGTTAAAGAATATTATGTAGTGACCGATCAAGACGCACTTGACGCAACAGACCATTCTCCCGTATACGCGGACGTTGAGATCTGAGGGAGATAATATGGTACTTGTAAACGGAAGACCCGAGAACACAACCGGCAGACTTGATAAGGAAGTGCGCGTATACGATCTGCTTGACTCGCTCGGAGTGGAGTACGGGCGTATCGACCATGAGCCTGCAATGACGATGGAGGTCTGCGAGGACATTGACCGTGTGCTTGAAGCGACGATATGCAAGAATCTATTTCTTTGCAACCGTCAGCAGACCGAGTTTTATTTACTTATGATGCCGGGTGACAAGCAGTTTAAGACCAAGGATTTATCAGCACAGATCGGTTCGGCACGCCTGTCGTTTGCATCTGCCGAGCATATGGAAAAATATCTTGATATAACTCCGGGTTCGGTCAGCGTTTTAGGACTCATGAACGACAAGGGAAAGGCCGTCAGGCTTCTTGTGGATGAGGATGTGCTCACAGGAGAGTATATCGGATGCCATCCATGTATAAATACGTCGAGTATAAGAATAAAGACATCGGATATGGTAAGCAAGGTCATCCCTGCACTCGGACACGAGATGCACAAGGTGAAGCTATGACAAAAGAAACGGGAGTGTAAAACTCCCGTTTCTTTTTGCTTGGTGTCTTTAGACGTGGAAATAAACCCCCGGTTCTACCGGGGGGAAAGAAAAAATACTTTAGTATAAGTAAAAAAACTCCGTGGTATAATGGGAAGGGTTTGGCAACGGCATTACACAGAAAACACACGGAGGTAAAAATGTTTAATAAAGCAGAAAAGAATGAAATAAAAAGTACTTCACATTCGAAGTACAGATG
>JAFUMW010000001.1 GCA_017482465.1 Clostridia bacterium | reverse complement strand
CTGATTGCGTGGGTTCGATTCCCATCACCCGCTCCAGAAAAAGCACCCGTCAGGGTGCTTTTTTCATCCTGCAGATAAAGTCAAAATCAACGAAAGGAGATCATCATGAAAAATCCTTTCCCGTATTCCGATAATAATAAACGGTATTATGCCTACGATTACTACCTTCGTCACACCTACGGACGTAAATGCAGACGTATCCCGCTTGACGCAGGCTTTACATGCCCGAACCGTGACGGTACACGCGGTGTCGGCGGGTGTGTTTTCTGCTCGGCAAAGGGAAGCGGTGACTTCACCGCCTCGTGCGAAAGGTCGGTCATTGAGCAGTATAACGAAATAAACTCTTCGATCTCTTCAAAATGGGACGAAAGCGCGCTCAATATCCCTTATTTTCAAGCGTATACCAACACATATGCGCCGCTTGAGATCCTGCGCGCAAAATTTGAAGAAGCGCTTACAATACCGAACATTGCCGAGCTGTGTATCGCAACCCGTGCCGATTGCCTTGAGGATGATACACTTTTGTATCTTGAAACGCTCACCTCACGCACTCCCGTAATGCTCGAGCTCGGACTTCAAAGCGTACACGACGCTACTGCAAAGCTAATGAACCGCGGACATACATACTTAGAATTTCTCGACGGATACGCGAGAGCACGTAAGCTTGCACCGAGCGTGCGCCTGTGCGTACACCTCATCTTCGGTCTGCCGGGCGAAACGCACGACATGATGCTTGATTCGGTAAAAGAAGTGGCAAGACTAAAGCCGGACGCCGTAAAAATGCATCTTTTGCACGTGCTGAAGAACACACGGCTTGCCGAAATGTACGCAAACGGCGAATTTGAAACCATGACGCTTGAAGCTTATGCCGATACGGTAGTTACCGCACTTGAACATCTGCCTTTAGAAACGGTCATCTGCCGTGTCACAGGCGACGGCGCACCCGATGAGCTTATCGCACCCGATTGGAGTCGAAAAAAGTTCGTCGTCATGAATACGATCGACAAGCTCATGGTCGAAAGGGACACTTATCAAGGAATAAAAAATGACGGTTGATACCGTCATTTTTTGTATTATAGCGTGTCCAAAAGCCAATTATCACATATCAGCGACAAGTAACGCCTGACTGTGGCGGTCGAGCGCTGTGTAATCGGGTATTATGTATCTGTTGTCGTCCGAATCGCGGACACGTACGCATCCGTCGGAAAAGACCTTGATATCGTGGTTGCGGTTGCGAATGTCAAATTGCTTAAATCCCTTGTCTGTCTCCACCGACCAGTGAAGCTTGCCGTATTTTTCGCTCACCGAAATGATACGCGTGATCTCGGGAATGAGATAATAATCGGCAAGACTTGCTTGTATGACCTCACGTGAGTCAGCATCGAGTACGTCAAGCGAGCGTATCAGAGCGATCTCAACGCCCTCGCCATCAAGCAGCGTTATGTACGTGTCAGCGCGGCTGACAGGGAAGAGCCTGCGCGGCTCAAGTGAGGTGTAGATAGTACCGTCTTTAAGCTTCAGATCAACGAGATTGTTTTCACAGTGTACGATCCGATCGTCCGTGCTAACAAATATCCTTGTATTTGATGTACTCATAAACGTTCCTCCTCACGCATACGGTCGGCATCTGCCGTCATCGACTGTATCTGTACAAGCTTGTAATACTTGCCCTTTTTCGCCATAAGCTCTTCGGGCGAGCCGTTTTCGATTATTCTGCCGCCGTCAACCACTATAATGCGGTTGGCTCGCTTAAGCGTAGACAGACGGTGCGCTATCATAAGCGTAGTTTTGCCTTCGATAAGTCTGTCGATCGCTTCTTGTATAAGATGCTCGGTCTCAGAGTCAACCGCCGCCGTCGCCTCGTCGAATATCAGTATCGACGGAGTCTTAAGCACGGCACGCGCGATAGAAAGACGCTGGCGCTCGCCTCCCGAAAGACCGACACCGCGCTCACCGAGCATAGTGTCATAAGCGTCGGGCTGACGTGCGATAAATCCGTGTGCATTTGCAACATCTGCCGCGTGGATAACATCCTCAACACCGGCATCCGGGTTGCTGTATGCGATGTTGTTGAATATCGTGTCGCTGAACATCATCGGCTCCTGCTGTACATAACCGATCTGCGAACGATACGCTGACAGGTCGAAATTCTTGATGTTGTGACCGTCAACGAGTATCTCGCCCGAATATCCGTCGTAGAAGCGCATGAGCAGATTTACAAGCGTGGACTTTCCGCTTCCCGTTGTACCTACTATGCCGACTACTTCGCCGGGCTCGATCGTGATCGTAACATCATCAAGCACCTTCTTGGTCTTGTCAAACGAAAATCCGACATGAAGAAATTCGATCTTACCCGCAAGTCTGTCGGGTACAACGTGATTTTCTGCGGTCGTTTCAGGCTCTGCCTCGAGAATGTCAAGTATCTTCTCTGTGGAGGCAAGCGCACTTTGGAAGGAGTCCGAAAGGTTAGCAAAGAAGGTAACGGGATTGTAAAACATCGAGGCGTACGAGATAAAGGAAACAATAAGTCCGGCTGAATAACCCTCAACACCGTTTATAACCTTGCTGCCTCCGACACCCCATATGATCAGCGAGCCGCAGGTCACAAGAAATGATATTATCTGCGGAAATGCCGTTGCCATCTTGCCAAGCTTGAGATCAATGCTCAGCCACTCGTTGTTCTTGCTTATAAACTTGTCGGCAGAGCGTTTCTCGCCTGTAAAGGATTTTACAACCTTAACGCAGGGAATAGTGTCAGAGAGTGTGGCGACGACCGATGACCAGCGACGCCATATCCTGCGGTAATAGGGACGTATCTTTTTAGAGAATATACGGGTAGCAATAACTATGAATATAACGGGAATGAGTGATAAAAGCGTTAGTCCGGGATTGAGGGTAAGCATTATTATGATGATACCGACAAGCTGAAACGCGTGAACTACCGCTTCCTGAGTTATACGGAGCATAAACTGCTGAAGCGTTGCCGAGTCGCCCGAGATACGGTTGATAACAGAGCCTGTAGAAGTCTTGTCGTAAAATTTCATCGGCAGATACTGCGCCTTGAGGTAAATGTCGTTACGCAGTGCGCTTACAGCCTTGTCACCGACGGTACGCATAAGATACGAGCGGACTATACCGATACCGTGCTGTAATATGTAGGTAAAAAGCAGACATGCTATCATCGAAAGAAGCAAGCGTCCAGCATCAGGTCCGATCGCTTGTGCAATAGCGTTAAGTATTCCAATGTTTGAGCTTCCGCTGTTGAAAACGACATCAACGATAAATCCGGTGACGGTCGGCGGAACGAGCGAAAGCGCGGTAGTTATAAGTGAAAGCACGATACACAAAAGGATCGTCTTTAACTGCGGAGTAATATATTTTGAGAGGATCTTCAATATCTTGACCTTCGAGCGGCACATGATGCACTCAGCGCCCGGGTGCAAAAGCGTGCGTCCGCACTTCGGACAAACACTGAGCACACGCTCAAAGGTAACAGCCATGATAGCAAGCTCGGTGTTGAGATCCTCACCGTCGTTTATGTGATTGATAAAGAGCGCGGCAGCATCGCAAAGCGACGCGACCGAATACGTATAACGGTAGATGATCTCGCGCCTACCGTCAGGCAGGAGAGCCGAAAGAGTGGCGTTGCCGTACATACGCTTTGCCTGTACATCCCTCATGTTCGAAAAGAGATAACAGCGCTTTTCACCGTTCTCATACGAGATAACGGACTTGTCTGTGAAAATGAGTGCGGTCTCGTCGTATTTGCTTTTCTTAGTGAGATCGCCGACAATGACGAATAAGACCCTTTCGCCGTTTGCCGAAAGCTCATCTATCACAGCTTGAGCATCTTTTGGGATCGGTTTGTTTTTATGAATGTAGTGTGTGCCTTCCATACCTTCACCTGTCCTTTCTCCGCGGGCAAATAAGCCCGGACTGAACAAAAAATGCGGTCTGTAAAACCTAAGAGATCCTTAAGTTTAGGTTATAATAGCACAATAATTTGTAAAAAGCAATACTTTTGGAGAAAAAACAAAAAAATAT
>JAFUMW010000026.1 GCA_017482465.1 Clostridia bacterium | reverse complement strand
TGCGAAATGTGCCTTTCTATATATTTTCAACATGGAGGTTATCATGAAAAAAATTCTTTTATTCACGATCATTTCGCTCATTGCCGCAATGCTTTGCGTAGGCATTTCTGCGAATGATCATTACGTGTTCGGCGTTGCCGACATCTTCGGTCACGCAGGCGGTGGCGGCGGTGTTGCCGTTGCATCCGATATTGTAAAAGCTAATAATACTTCGTATATTTCGGCTACAGCTACCGGTCAGGTCTCAAACGGCGGCGACGGCACTCAGCTTCAGCTTAATATCAAGGATATGGCAAATTCCGATTTTAAGCTGAAGGATTACCCCGTCATGAAGATCGTTTATGCTTCCGACGTTAAGTCTGATGCAGTGATCGACTTCAACATCGGTCTTAATTATAACGGAACGTCTACCCGTCTTTGGGGATATACCTCCAAATACGACAAGACAGGTAAGCCTGCCGAGTTGATTGTTGATATTTCAAAGAAATTCACAGGCGGTGAAAACCTAGGCGGTGCTTATTCATGGGATAATGTTGATGACGATTCGCCTGTTAACTATGTTCGTATCAAGTATTACTATCAGGGCAAACAGATGATCAAAGACGAATATTTCAACGTTGAATATGTCGGTTTCTTCAAGACCGAGGAAGATGCAAAGAAATACAAGCACGACGGATCATCAAAGATCGATCTCAGAGGACTTGAGCTTAACTTCAAGGCTATCAGAAAGAATGTTGGTGAAAGCTTTGAGCTTGTAGGTCTTCCGAACCCTTCCTTCGCAGAGCTTAGTAACGTGACCTTTACTTCCGAAAACACTTCTGTTGCGACTGTCGACTCCAAGGGTAATGTCAACGTTGTCGGCGCAGGCGACACTTACATAGTTGCAAAGTCTGCAGGCTTTGAAGCGAAGTGCCACGTATACGCTTTCGCAGAGCCCCTTCCGGCTGTAAAATTCGTTCCGAAGAGCATCGTTACAGATGCAAATGTTGTAGTTAACGCGCTCGGCGACTCTATCACCACATATGCACCCTCGCCCGACGGCGGTATGAACTACCACGACTGGTGGGCACGTGATTATTACGTTGAAAACAATGACTACGGTATTTCGGGCGCTTCGCTTACCTCTAACGGTGCAAATCCCTTCGTAGACAGATACGTAAAGATGGTAGACGATGCTGACCTTATCGTTGTCAAGGGCGGTACAAACGACTTCGGCAAGACCGCTGTCGGCGACATTAACGACAGAACCACAACCACATACACAGGCTCGCTTCGCTATCTCATGGAGGGACTTATTGAAAAGTATCCCGACAAGCAGATCGTATTCCTTACGGTTATCAAGAGATGTGAGGGAGGTCAGACACCTGCAACAAAGAACGGCTTCGGCGACACGCTTAACGACTACGCCGACACAGTAGTTATGCTCGGTGAGCTTTACGGTATTCCCACTGTACAGCTCTACACTCCCGAAGAACTTGACTTTACAGGTAACCTTATTTCAAAGTCAGGTCATGACGAAAACGGTAAGTGGCATGACGCTAAGACAGATAACGACAATATGCCCGACGGTCTCCACCCGAGCGGTAAGGGCCACAGAATTCTTGCCGATTACATCTTAAACGAGCTTGTAGAAAAGGGCGTTATCGAAATTGACAACGATGCCGAGGATATGTCAGGCATTGAAGTTACAGACTACAAGATCTTCAAGGCAAGCGAGCTTGCCACCGCTGCAACTGCTCACAATCTTGCCGTTGCAAATGAGGTAGTAAAGGAAGACGGTACTGAGTACGTTAATGTTACAAACGGTAAATACACCGAAAGTATTGACTCAACATACGTATCATTCGACCTCAAAAAGCTCGGTGCTGATTTCCTTATCAAGGATTATCCTTATGTAAAAATCGGCTACAAGACTAACATATCTCAGAGAATCAACTCCGACCTTCTTTTAAAGCGTGACGGAAAATACAGCCGTCACTGGGGTGTTGCTCCTGCATACGTCAAGGACGGAACTGCACAGGATATTACCTTCTCACTTGCTCAGGCAATTGGCGGTGCTCAGGTTGCAGGCTACAGCACCTTTGATGACATTGATGACGATTCGAGCATAAACGAATTCTGGTTCAAGCCCTGGGGCGGTCATACACTTGCCGCAATGACGTCAGACCACTACTTCAAGGTCGAGTATATCGCGTTCTTCAAGTCCTCTGTAGAGGCTATGATGTTCGATTACGGTGTAACTCCCGAGCCTATCGTTAAGGGTTCAGGTTTCACAGATACACTTACTCACTGGGGATGCGACGCGATCGACTATGCTGTAAGCCGCGGACTTTTCAACGGAGTTACAGAAACTACATTCGCCCCCAACGGTACTATGACACGCGGTATGCTCGTAACCGTTCTCTCCAGACTCGGAAAGGACACCGCTAACACCACCGCATATCCTTACAAGGATGTTGCTTCTAATGCGTGGTTTGCTCCCGGCGTATCTTTTGCGTACGCTAACAAGATCGTTGACAGCGGCGATATGTTCAGACCTGACGACAACATAACCCGCGAGGAGCTTGCCGATATGCTTTACAGATATGCGAAGAACACGGGCAAAAACGTTGAGCTTGCTGAACTTACATTTACAGATGCGGCAAGCATTGCCAACAAAGATGCGGTTGCATACTGTGTAAATGCAGGTATAATCAAGGGCTATGATGACAACACATTCAAGCCCTCTAACAGTGCAACCCGCGCCGAAGTTGCAACAATGATACAGCGTTTTGTAAACGCAAAGTAATATTTTTTCAATTCACTATGCGTCATACGGCGCATAGTGAATTGACGTTTATATTTTCTCTCTCGAAAGGTGATCAACATGAAAACTTATACCGATTTCAACTTTATAAAGGCTCTGCCCGTTTGGGAATGCGGAAAAACACACGAAAAGAACATAACTCTTTCGGCGGTAGCAAAGATCCCGCGTGTAAACGCAACTCTTTCTCTATCTGCAGCATCAAGCTATGTTATTACTGTAAACGGCAAATTTATCGCTCACGGCCCTGCAAGATGCGGTCACGGTTACTACCGTGTCGATCAGATAGATCTGACAGAGCACCTTAACAGCGAAGTGAACTATGTCGCCATTCGTACCGCAGGCTACAGCATCAACTCTTTCTCATATCTGGATGTTCCCTCTTTTGTTTGTGCCGAAATAATATCTGACGGCGAGGTTATTGCATTTACCGGAGAAAACGGTGCCGCATTTGAGTATTATCATGTTGACGAGCGTATCCAAAAGGTTGAAAAGTTCTCGTTCCAGCGTACATTTGTTGAGTCGTATAAGCTTTCTGACTCTGCTTTTGCATATGAGTATTCTGATACCGACAAGCCAACCGTTAAAATTGAAAATTCCGAACCGAAGTCTTTTATAGAGCGCGCCATCCCTTACGGTGACTATGAGCTTTTGCTTCCCAAGGTAATTGGACGCGGTACTGTATCGTATTCGGAAAAGGACTCCTATTTTACTGTCAGACAGATAACAGATATAGGACCTGATCTGATGGGCTACACGATCAATGAGCTTGAAGACAAGCTCCATGTTGATCTCGGAATGATGGATTTTTCGCCTATGAAAGAAACATGCGAGGATAGCCAGTGCATTTCCCTCACGCCCGACACTTATGTTGATCTCGATTTTATCCGAAATTATGCAGGACTTTTCACATTTGAGCTGGAAAGTGACGGCGGTGTGCTGTACTTTACCTTTGATGAGATAAGATCTGACACCCGCGGAATTGACGAATTCAGGATGTGTTGCTCAAATATCATCAAATGGAGCTGTAAAAAAGGCTCGTACCTTATCACCTGCGCCGAGCCGTACACTTTGAAATATCTCAGGATTATTGCCAAGGGCGGCAATGTAAGAATAAAGAATCTTTGCATGAAGAAGATCGCGTTCCCGTCTTCAAAGATAACCAAGAAGTTAAAAAGCGATGATCCGACGCTTAATAAGATATTTGACGCTGCTGTCGAGACCTTCGCCGCAAACACGGTCGATATTTATATGGACTGCCCCTCGCGCGAGCGCGCAGGATGGCTTTGCGACAGCTTCTTTACATCACGTGTTGAGCATGTGCTTACAGGCAGATCAGAGGTCGAGCGCGCATTCCTTGAAAACTTCCTTTTGCCCGAAAAATTCAAGTGTCTTCCCGACGGTATGCTCCCGATGTGTTACCCGTCGGATCACTACGACGGATCTTTTATCCCGAACTGGGCAATGTGGTATGTAATGGAGCTCGGTGAGTACCTTGAGCGTACCGGTGACCGTGATTTTATTGATGCGGCAAAAGATAAGGTCTATGCCCTGCTCAACTATTTCAAACCTTTTGAAAATGAGTACGGGCTTCTCGAAAAGCTTGAGAACTGGGTGTTTGTTGAATGGTCAAAAGCGAATCAGCTGACTCAAGAGGTAAACTTCCCCTCCAACATGCTTTATTCGGGAGTAAAAGCAACGGCTTCTCGCTTATATAATGATGCAAAGCTTGGAGAAGAAGCGGAAAAGCTTAAGCTCACAGTACGCGAAATGGCTATGACCGAAAGCGGATTTTTCTGCGACAACGCTAATCGCGTTGACGGCAAGCTCGTATTAAGCGGTGAGCGCACCGAGGCGTGCCAGTATTACGCCTTCTACTTCGGTATCGCCGAAAGGAAGACCCATCCGTGGCTGTTTGAAACTCTCATAAATGATTTCAGTTATAACAGAAGAACTACCAAAAAGTTCCCCGAGATATATTTTGCAAACGCTTTTATCGGAAACTATCTCAGACTTGACATAATATCACGACACGGACTTAACGATATACTTTTACAGAACATCAAAGATTACTTTACGTACATGGCTGATATGACCGGTACTCTTTGGGAAAATGAGACTAATTACGCAAGCTGTAACCACGGCTTTGCATCCCACGTCATTTACTGGTTTGACAAGCTCGGTATGTGCGAATAATTTTATCGGAGGTTTACGATGAAAAAGCTTTTACCGATCCTTCTGATGCTTTTAATGATCGCGGCATCTCTTGTCAGCGTTTCAGCTGACGAAACAGAGCTTGCTTATTATGAATCAAAAGCACTGCAGGACGGTTACATCCCATCCGACTACGAGATAAGTCTATTTTCAACCATTGAATCTGAAACACTTGATCTGATAGAGAACATGTTTATCGACGCATGGACATCCCTTGAGAATAATATAGACCTGCAGAACATTGGCATTACCTACGAGCAGTTTATCAATGAAGTTATACCGTTCTATTCCAATGTACTTAATTCACATCCGGAATTTTTCTATGTCAGAGGATCGATCGGCTATTCAACAAGTGTTCCTTATCTTGCCGTATACTACAACTACGATACCGCCGATATTCCGGCTCTGATCGAGAAATTCAGTACTGCGGTCGACGAAGTCATCGAAACGGTCGATACCGCGTCAATGTCTGATATTGATATTGCTCTTTACCTACACGATTATCTTGTACTCAATGCCGAATATGACGTTGACACATACCAGACACAAAATACGGCTAACCGCGATGCGTTCAACGCATACGGAGTTCTGGTAAACAAGATCGGTGTTTGTCAAAGCTATACCCTCGCTTACAATCTTTTACTTAACAAGCTTGGCTTTGATACCTCATGTGTAACATCAACTGAGCTAAACCACATTTGGAGCATGGTAAAGATCGGCGACAGTTATTATCATGTTGACGTAACTCACGACGATCCCATTACTGACCGCAAAGGTATTTCAAAGTATACCTATTTCCTTTGCAGTGATGCTGAACTTCTTGCCGACACTGCTCACGGAACTGTATGGTCAAGCAGTTACATTGCCGATTCCGATGCTTTTTCAAACGCGTTCTGGAAGACTACAAGATCAACAATGGCGTATCTTGACGGAACATATTATCTCGCAGTCATGAACAGCGAAGATTATTCATACACGCTTGAATCCGCAACCACCGAAAATGTAGCTCAGACATCTGTTTTACGCAACATACCCCAGACATATTGGAGGATCGAAAATGTTGACGGCTATATCTTCAACGCCGCACAGATGTACGTTGTTGTTTTCGCAAACGGAGGAGATATATATTATAACAACAGCCTCAACGTATTCAGGTACTGTCCCGGATATGAAACGGATGAGACTGCGTTCACATATAACAGCGAATACGGCTTCATACGCCCTATCCCCCACAGATCCAATGAAACATTCACATACATATACGGAAGATACGACGTTGTTGACGAAGAATATGTGTTCAGTCACTCGGATGAAATGACCGGCGAGCTTGAGGGCCACAGCTATTCAGAAAACATAACTCCTCCGTCAGATACAGAATTCGGATATACCGTTCACTTATGCGATACATGCGGTGATCAGTATACAGATACATATGTTTTCCCGTTAAAGTACCTTATCGGAGATGTTGACGGAGACGGCGCTGTTTCCTCTGCAGATCCTGTAATTCTTTCCCGACATCTCGCAAAATGGACCGGTTATGATGAGCTTACTTATTCATTCAATTGCGACCTGAACTCGGACGGTGAGCTCAATTCAGCCGATGCGGTGATCTTATCACGTCATCTTGCAAAATGGACAGGTTATCTCAGTCTGCCGCTATCTGACTGATACAATATGATACAATGCGGTTTGTCTGACCGTAGAACGGAGATCAAAATGAAAAGAATTATCATTCCATTGCTCATCACACTTCTCGTTACCACACTTTCGGTATTTACCGTAGATTCTTCGGAAGCAACTATATTCACACCGGAACTGATCGTCAATACCGAGAATCTTCTCTCAGTTACCGACCTGAATTACGAGCTCGGTAAAGACGATGACGGC
>JAFUMW010000025.1 GCA_017482465.1 Clostridia bacterium | reverse complement strand
TTTGTTGCGGTGTTGTCATACGGTGTTGTCGCCGCAGGATTACCCGTGGTATAGCTGTCGCGGTCGATTATGATACCGCCGTAAGATGTCTGACGCTTGATATGAGCGCCGCCGTTCCACTTGAAGGTCGAGTTACCGGTGAGCATAAGATTACCGGTAGATGCCGCGGAAGATGAGGTTCTGTAATAAAGAACGGTGTATGGAAAATCAAAGAAGGAGTCTGTACCTGAAGCGGCATAACCTGCGTTGGCGTTGGCAGGGGTTATTGTTACCCAACCGCCCTCGGGGGATACGTAGGTCTCGCTTGGCTGGTACTGAGCAATCTTGTGGCCAAGCTCATCATATGTAACAGTACCCTTTGTACCTGTTGCGAGCTTGATGTCATCAGCGTTCATGATGATATAGTCGGTCTCTGTGCTGTCGTCGTTGTCGGTCTTGTAGGAATACACGTCCATCGAATAATTTGCGATGAAGTCCTCCGCCTGTGCCTTTGTTCTGAAGGATGCAACAGCAGCGATGTCAAGATAGCCCTCGACATCGGCTGTGGGGAAGGTCTTGAGTGTAAATCCATGATTTGTTGAGGTTTTTTCATACGGTGTTGTCGCCGCATGATTACACTTAGTGTAGCTGTCGCGGTCGATTATGATACCTGTGTACTCGGTAGACTTCTTTATGTGCGCGCCTCCGTTCCATTTGAACGTGGAGTTGCCGGTAAGCATAAGGTTACCGGTAGTAGCGGCAGTGTCGCTCGTTCTGTAATATAAAACTGTGTAAGGAAAGTCGAAAAGCGAGTTTTCACCCGTTGCCGCGTAGCCTGCACCTGCATTGGCAGGTGTTACGTAGGTCATACCGCCCTCGGGGGATATGTAGGTCTCGCTCGGCTTATACCTTGCTACCTTGTGGCCAAGTTCATCGTACGTAACAGTACCATTTGTACCTGTTGCGAGCTTGATGTCATCAGCTTCTATAATTAAATAGTCAACGGTGGTAGCATCATCACCGTCGGTCGTGTAATCTGCACTTATTGCCGTTGTCAAGGCAAATAACGTACAAAAAAGGAGTAGCGCCGTGATTAGAATTTTTGCTTTCATTTGGGAACCTCCTGTATTAATAATAACGGTACAAAATAATGATATCGAACCGAAAAAATAATGTCAATGTATTATATTATGATGTTTTTGCACTATATTTCGGTTGATGATCTCAAGGGAAGGCACATGAATAAACTTACTGTTTTCATAGATGCACCTTCCATATTTTGTTATATATTATGATAGCAAATTCCCCTGATCCTGTCATGGTGTTTTTGTTTTTTTGATTTAGGTAAATTATATTATCAGGCTCAGAATAAGATCACGGTCAGCACTTAAACGTGCCGACCGTGATCTTTGTGTATTTATGAAAGCTCCTTACCGCGGGTAAAGACTCTTTTTATATTTATATCGTCATCAAAGAAAACAAGATCGGCATAACAGCCTTCCTTTATTTCTCCGACATTCTCAAGCTTCATAACCGAAGCAGGAGTCTTGCACATCATCCTTATGCATTCGCAAAGCGGCATGCCTGCCTGCTTATACATTACCCTCACGAGCCTGTCGGCGGTGGCGACGCTTCCCGCAAAGCCTGTCATATCGCAAAGATACGCAACTCCGTTTTTGATAACACAGTCCATGCCGTCATGCTTCGGTCCGAGCACAGAGTGCCCCTCACCCATGCCTGCGCCGCGCATCGAGTCGGTTATAAGGCAGATCTTGTCTGCTCCCTTGATCTTGTATATAAGCTTTAACAGCTCGCTCGGCAGATGTATGCCGTCGGCGATCACCTCGACGGTCACGTCATCCTCGAGAAACGAGGTCTCGACCGCGCCGAGATTACGCATAAGCTCGCGTCTTACCACGGTGTTCATGCCCGAGTACAGGTGGGTCGCAAGCAAGCACCCCTTGTCGATAAGAGGTTTGATCTCCTTATAAACGCCGTCGGTATGCCCGAAGGAGGCGATAATTCCCTGCTCTTGCAGATAATCGCAAAGCTCGCCCGCACCCTCAAGCTCGGGAGCAAAGCTCATTCTTCTTACAGTCCCCTCTCCGGCTTTTACAAATGCCTTGTATTCACGCGGATCGGGAAGCCTTACATATTCGGGATTCTGCGCTCCGCGCATAGTCTGCGAAAAATACGGCCCCTCAAGATGCGAGCCCGCGATCTGCGGCTTTCCCGGTGCGTTCTCTTTCATTGCTTTCTTTACATTTTCTATAAACCTGACCGTATCATCAAACGAAGATGAAGTACATGTCGGGAACACGGTCGTCGTACCGAAGCGCGCATGAGCCTGCGCTCCGACAAGAATATCCTCAACAGTTCCGTCTGCGAAATCACGGTCGCCCGCGCCATGTGTATGTATGTCGATAAAGCCGGGAGACAGGTATGCGCCCCCGGCGTCAATAATATTGTCGCAGTCAAGCTCTGCGTCGGTGATCGCGCAGATCCTTTCATCCTTTATATATAGGCTTTTTCCGTATAAGAGCGTATCAGTCACAAGAACCGCGTTTATGATCTTGGTTATCATAATAAAAGACCTCTCTTTAATATAATGTCGGTGATATTTTACCACAATTAAATACAAAATGTCAATAAAGCACTTTGACATAACACAAAAATGTGAAAAAATTTCAAATCTTATTCTTTTACGCTTGCAATTCGCAAATTCTATGGTATAATCTAATAGTAATCTACTACACAGAAAGGTGGTGGCGAAGTTGAATCCCAAGTTAAAGGAGAAAACAATGGAATCCTTGTCGGCGGTGCTCCCGATAACCTTTATCGTACTGCTGATAAGTATTTTTCTTGTACCGATGGAGCTCGGAAGCGTTGTCATGTTCCTTGCAGGCGCGCTTATGCTTATATTCGGCATGGGATTCTTCCAGCTCGGCGCCGAAATGGCAATGACACCTATAGGAGAGGGCATAGGTGTACAGATATCGAAAACACGCAGGCTTTTTGTTGGCTTGCTGATCGGTTTTGTGATGGGTGCTATCATCACAATATCCGAGCCGGACTTACAGGTACTCGCAGAGCAAGTACCGTCTGTTCCTAACCAGACTCTTATCTGGACTGTAGCGATCGGTGTCGGTATTTTTCTCGCACTCGCGATCGTAAGAATACGCTTTCAGATAGATCTTTCGGTATTGCTAATAATACTCTACGCGATACTGATAGTCGCGTCTTTCTTTGTACCGAAAGAATTTCTTGCAGTGGCGTTTGACTCGGGCGGTGTAACAACAGGCCCTATGACAGTACCGTTCATCATGGCGGTCGGTGTCGGCCTTGCGTCGATAAGAAGCGACAAGAACGCCGCAAGCGACAGCTTCGGTCTTGTTGCACTTTCGAGCGTCGGCCCGATAATCGCGGTACTCATACTCGGTTGCTTCTTCAAGCCTACAGAGGCGACATACTCTCTTACAGACGTTGAGACCGTGGTCACAACGCAGGACGTTGCGCGCGTATTCGGCAAGGGCTTTCCCAAATACGCCGAAGAGGTGCTGATCTCACTGCTTCCGATCATGGCTGTATTTGTGATATTCCAGCTTATCACTCGAAGATATCAGAGAAGACAGATAAAGAAGATAATCGTCGGCTTTGCATATACATACATAGGACTTGTGTTGTTCCTTTGCGGTGTAAATGTCGGCTTTGCCCCTGTCGGCTCGTTCCTGGGCGAACAGCTCGCGTCGCTTAAATATAATCTCATACTCGTTCCGATAGGTATGATAATCGGTTATTACATAGTAAAAGCCGAGCCCGCTATACAGGTGCTGAATCACCAGGTCGAAAGTGTTACAAACGGCGCGATATCGGTAAAAGCGATGAACCGCTCGATGTCGATAGGTGTAGCAATAAGCGTCGGGCTTGCCATGCTCAGGGTCATCTGCGGCATACCGATACAGTGGATAATCATACCGGGTTACATCATTGCGCTCATACTTTCGCGTATAGTACCGAAAATGTTTGTCGGTATCGCGTTTGACTCGGGCGGAGTAGCCAGCGGTCCGATGACGTCGACATTCCTACTGCCGCTTTCGATCGGCGTATGTCAGGCGCTCGGCGGCAACCTCATGACAGACGCGTTCGGCGTTGTCGCGCTCGTTGCGCTGACCCCGCTTATTGCGATCCAGCTCATGGGTCTCGTATATAAGCTAAAGACAGAAAAGATCAGAAAGACAGGCGAAGCACATGCCGCGCCTATCGACGACAGTGACGTAATCATAGATTTTGAGGAGGTATCAAATAATGACAAGCAGTGAAAAAACTCCTGCGTTCCAGTTGCTTACGCTCATAACAACTCATAAGCTTGCCGAAAGAGCGACCGAGATATTCGGCGAGGTCGCGATACCGATACAGTACAGGATGTCTGCCGAGGGCACGGCATCAAGTGAGATCATGGATATGCTCGGACTTGGCAGCATAGATAAGACCGTGCTCACGGGTATCATCCCGAAAAGCTTATCGGAGTCAATGCTCGACAAGCTTTATTCCGAGCTTCGTATGGATACGGCAAACAGCGGCATAGCGTTCACGATCACGCTTACCGGTGCAAACAATCTCATACTGCGAATGGTAGAGCAAAAAATAGAAGAAAACACACCTCAAGGTGACAGAAAGGAAGAAAACACCGTGACAGAAGCAAAATACGTACTGATAGCCGCAGTTGTAAACAGAGGTTTCAGCAGTGATGTTATGGATGCGGCAAGAGCTGTCGGAGCAGGCGGCGGAACGATAATACACAGCCACAGGATCGGCAACGAAGAGGTTGCGGGCTTCTGGGGACTGAGCCATCAGGAAGAGAAAGAGACGGTTCTGATAATCGCATCTCTTGAAAATAAAGTAAACATTATGAAGGAGATCAGCGAAAAGTGCGGTATGCACAGCAACGCAAAGGGCGTTGTGCTTTCACTCCCGATCGACTCGGTAATAGGATTTTCAAGCAGATAAGCAAAAAGAGCAGAGAATGCAACATTCTCTGCTCTTTTTTTATTTTTCTTCAAGCAACACCGAGTCGATCTTGATGTCACCGCTCGCACTGTATATGCTGATGTAGTTTTCGCCCGGCTTGAGCGTAACGTCACAGATATCGGCGACCTGCCAGCTGTCACAGCCCTTGAAGCTGTACTTGTCTATTCTGCATCCGGGTGTCATATCGGGCTTACTGAAGAACTCCCCGTTTACAAGCATCTGCATTTTGACATCGCCCGATGGCGCCATATAACGCACCTTGAGTCTTGCCTCGTACTCGATGCCCGCCTGCGCCATTACGGTAAGGCTGTACTGCGGCTTGTCAAAGCCCTCAACGTAGCCGTCACCCGTATAGCCCTCAATATCGGTTTTGCATCTGATGCCGACATGCTTACCCTTCATGAGCGGTGCGCCTGCCGCGTCAAGAAGCACCGTGGTCTTAGATTCGTACACACCGTTTTCCTCGGTCGAGCATACGCCCTCTTTTGTCGGCTTTATCGGCTTGATGTCGCCCTTTTCATCGTACTCAAGATAGTCGCACATCATGCTTCTCACGCAGTTTTTGCCCGATATCCACATACTGTGGTGGAATGCGTACCATTTGCCCTTGAACTCTACTACCGAGCCGTGATTGTTACCCGTCTGTCCTTCAAATACTGGTATGTACTGACCTCTGTACTCAAACGGACCGAGCGGATGATCGGATACCGCATAGTTCATAAACTGAGGCCATTTACCGTCCTTGAGTCCGGGATACGTGAGGTAATATCTGCCCTTATATTTATGCAAAAAAGGTCCTTCAAAGAAATAAGGCAGCTGCTCGCCAAGCTCTGTTACAGTCTCGGTCTTTACCGACATAAGATCGTCATAGAGCTGTGCAACACACGGACCGTTCTTTCCTGCATAGTAAAGATATGGCGTACCGTCGTCATCGGTAAACAGCGCGGGGTCCATGGCAAGTCCCGTGTTCTCGATCTTGCCCTGATCCACAAACGGGCCCTGCGGATTTTTACTTACCGCGACACCTGTACGCATAATACCCGATTCAAGATCGGTCGCGCAATAGATAAGATAGTATTTACCGTGGCGGTATGCCGCGTCGATGGCAAACATCTGCATTGCCGCCCACGGACAGCTGTCGATATTGAACACACAGCCGTAATCGGTAAAGTTTACCATGTCTGTAGTAGAAAAAACATGGTAGGAATACATAGTGTCAAAATTGTTACTGTAGGGCATATCGTTCGAGGCGTATATCCAAAGTGTTCCTTTGTCATCCCATACGTGAGCCGACGGGTCGGGAGCGTACACAGTTTTTATTATCGGATTCATAGTATTCTCCTTCAAGTTAATATCTGTACTATATCACCATTTTAACACAGTTACACGCCTTAATCTCGTCTTTTTTTGCTCTATATGCGACAAATATTGCTTTTTTCTATTCAAGAACCTCTTTAAGTCTTGCAAGGATCTTTTTTTCCTCGCGCGATATCTTCACCTGCGTCATTCCGAGTATGCCCGCACATTGCTGTTGCGTAAGGTTTTTGAAATAGCGCAGGTACACGATCTTGCGCCAATCGTCCGGCAAGGTATCAAGCGCGCTGACCAGCGATATCTTCTCGGTAAGCGCAAGTATCGCGTCATCGCTGTCGGCGATCGTCGTTTCAAGCGTGAGCCCCGTATCTCCCACCGTTTCGTTAAGCGATGCTATCGGGTTCGCCGCGTCAAGCGCGTATATAAGCTCGTCACGTTCAACCCCGCACAGCGACGCCAGCTCGTCCACTCCCGGCTCATACCCGTGCTTACCTATATATTCCTCTCTCACGCGTAATATCTGCGCTCCGAGCCTTCGTGTTTTACGTCCAACGCGTATCATACCGTCATCACGCAGATACCGCCGTATCTCACCGATGATAAGCGGAACGGCGTAGGTGGAAAAAGCCGTATTGAAGCTTGCATCATAGCTTCTGACCGCTTTCAGCATACCGACCGAGCCTATCTGCAAAAGGTCGTCAAGCTCTACTCCTCGTCCGAGGAAACGTACCGCGATGCTTCTTACCAGACCCATGTTGTTTTCCATCAGCTTTTCGAGCGCCGCCTCGTCTCCGTCCTTTGCAAGGCGCAAAAGCTCGGCGTTTTCCGAAAATCTTTCGTCTGCCATGGCTTATCGTTTGCTGTTTTTGTCAAGCTTGAAGGTCATATTCACCTGTGTGCCGCGCTGAGGCTTAGATGTTACAGAAAAGCGCTCGGACAGACTCTCCATTATCGGAAATCCCATGCCACTTCTCTCCCCCGCGGCGTCGGTGGTAAACAGCGGCTCACGAGCGCGCGACAGATCGTCAATACCGCAGCCGCGATCGCGTATACTAACGGTGACAGTGGCATCATCATACGCCTTCAGCGTCATGTATATCTTGCCCACAGTGTCGCGGTAAGCGTGTACGACACAGTTGGTCACCGCCTCGGACACGGTGCATTTAATGTCTGCAAGAGCCTCTACCGTCGGGTCAAACGTCGCGCAAAACGCCGCGCATATGTATCTTGCGAGAGACTCGTTCTCGCTTTTCGAGTCAAAGATAACCTTCATTTCGTTTATTTTATTTCGCTTCATCTTCAATTACCTCTTAGTTTTTTACAGACTTGCTGTTTTTTGTCCTGTCGATGCGGATAAGCCTGCCCGTACCGGCAAGGTCGAGTATCTTCTCGACCTCGGGTGACGGGTCAGTGAGTCTGAATTCGATACTCAGCTCGCGGCATAGCGTGAATCTGCCGAGTATAAGTCCGAGTCCCGAGCTGTCCATAAAGGCAACGCGTGACATATTCAGCAAAAATAACGGCGGCCTGTCCGCGTAAAGTCTTGCGTCCATCGCCTCTCTGAGCGCCTTTGCCCGGTGATGGTCGATATCTCCGCTCACGTGTGCGGTAATAGTGTCGTTTTTATATTCGAACGTGATATTTTCCTGTGTACTCATTCGTTGCGCCTTCCTTTGCTTCTGTTTTTTATATGATAATGCAGGCTTTGCGCGGATTATGTCACAATAACTGAAAAAAACATCAAAATAGCAGTTGAAAGCATTTTTTTCGATAATATATAATAACATTAAAGACTTTTTTGAGGAGAAACCGCTTTATGTCACACAAAGCTGACAGGCTTGCAAGCCAAAAATGGGGAATATTTACTCATTATCTTTCTCGTATACAAAATATTGACAAGCGCACATCCTGGAATGAATGTGTAAACGAATTTGACGTGAAAAAGTTCGCTAAAACGCTTGACGAGATCAAAGCCGGATACGTTATATTTACAATCATGCAAGGCAGTGCCGAGCTTTGTGCTCCTAACAAGACCTTTGAGCTCATCTCGGGATATCTGCCCGGCGAGGCTTGCTCAGAGCGCGATCTGATACTCGAGCTTGCCGACGAGCTTGAAAAATACGGCATCGACCTTATGCTCTACTATACAGGTGACGGACCGTACAAAGATAAAAAGGCAGGAAATGCGTTTGGATACACGCACGAGGGATATGACTGTGTAAATGCTGACTTTGTAAAAAAATGGGCGGCAGTGCTTGAGGAATACGCTACAAGGTACAAGGAAAAGATCAAGGGCTGGTGGATCGACGGCTGTTATACAGCGCTCGGATACAATGACGAGCTGTTAAAGATATACAAGGACGCCGTTCTCAAGGGTAATCCCGATGCTGTCGTTTCGTTCAACAACGAAGCTGAAATTAAAAAAACACCGCAACGGTTTTACCGTTGCGGTGTTTTTTACAGTCCGCGCTCTTTTAGCTCGGACACAAGCTTTACATAAAACTCACGCACATCAAAGCCCGAAATGTTCTCTCGGTTGAGGTCTATCATGTCCGCGTGAGATATTCCTCTCTTTTCACTTGGTTTGACAAATATGTAATTATCTCCCCACTTAAACGACTCTTCGCCGACAAGTCCGTCGTTCGCACCGTCAAAATGCTTGACAAGATGGTACGAATAATTCAGCGGAAACTTTCCGCCCATGGCACGCTCAAGCTTTGAGCCGATGCTCTGCGTGAATACGCCATCCGGCAGGGGTGTTGCCGCGTCCCTTTCGGTACATACGCTTGAGCTCAGATCACGCACCGCCTTCATAAAATCCGGGTTCGTGTCGCCAAGTCTTGAAAGCGCGGCGTTATAGGTATTTGCAACCTTTGTCTGCATACTCTCGGAAAAAGTATCCAATAGGCAGTCGGCAAATTTACATCCGCGGTGCGGCGAGTTTACCGTTGTAAGCGAAGCAACATATTTTGCCGCATCTGTGACGGCAAGAAGCTCTCTGCAATCAAGTCCGCCCTTGGAATGAGCGATTATATTGAGCTTTTCACAGCCTGTATCGCTTACTATCTTTTTTATCCGCTCGGCAAGCTCAAGCGCACACTCTCTTACCGATGACGCCGACTGATGCTCACCGTAATATATCACAGCACCGTTCTTTTCAAGCTCTCCGGGTATCCTTCCCCAATAGTTTAAGTACTTTGAATCACGGAAGAACATGCCGTGTACGAGCAAAAGCGGATACGTTGTCTTACATATCTGCTTATCGGCACGCTCTTTATTAATAATAAACTTCTCTTTCTCAAATACGAACTCTACCGATGTGACCTTAATGATCTTATAAAGCATTATAAGATTAAAAGGAAAGAACGGGCCTAAAACGATGCCGATAACACGGTGCTTTATGCCAAGCTGTACCGATGTACAGTAAACACATATAATACCGTTCCAGAACAGCACTGCAAGCACGCATGTACACATAAGCGCACTGAACAAGAGCATATCCCACTCGAGACTGTTTACAACCGTAAATACAAGAAATCCGATGTGATAGACAGCCGACATCACCGTCACGGGTATAAATGCCTTAAGGCAGGTGGTTCCGTGTGAAAGCACCCGCATGCGAAAGCTCTCAAGAGTACGCGGGGTGATCATAGAGAGCAGATTCATGATAACGAACGCGATCAGGGCATAAACAAGCATATC
>JAFUMW010000024.1 GCA_017482465.1 Clostridia bacterium | reverse complement strand
TGCCCAGCCCTCATTATAATGACGTATGATATGCTCGCAAATGCGCGCCCATTTATCAAAGTCGGCAGGCGGATCTGTACGAAGGCGATGTATCCAAAAGTGATTTTCTATCGTTACGCCGAGACGGAATATTGGCTGACAGTCATACTGCATCAGTCCCTTGATAAGTATATCGGTAAACGTGAAATCGTAAGACTCAGGGGCGTTTTCGTCGGCGTTAAAGTCACGGAATATGTTCGGAATATCAACAAACTGATTGCGGCCGTACGCTCCGCCTACATCATGCAGCCTTGAATACGGTATGCCTGCGTCAGCAAGCCAGTGAAAGTGCGACGGATCAAGATTTACCCACGGCGGCTGACCTACACCATTCATCGTCTTCATTCTGCCGATCTTTTTGTCGAAATCTATTTTTATTTCTGCCATCTTTTTATCCACCTTGCTTTATTGAGGATGACCTCTCTGATAAATATATCACAGACGTGTTCGTGTGTCAACAGATTTGATTACGAAACTTTTTCGTAATGAAAAATCCGCCCAATAGAGGCTGATACGATGTCCCCTTTGCCCCGACGAAGTCGGTGGGGAGCATGAGCGATCACAGCAGACAAATATCCGATTCCGAAAAGTATATTTCAGCGCAATTCGAAGGATTGACAAAACTGTCAGTGCAAAAGCTCCTTCCGCCGCTCTTTTCGGATAATATATCACAGAGACACGGATGAGTCAATAGCTTTTGCTTCGAAACCTTTTCACGCTGTACCGAAGCCGTATTTCACCTTTACGCGCTCGATCTTCTCTATCATCGGATCTGATATGATATACAAAAAGAATACCGTTGCCGCCGCGTGTATAAGGTCAAACGGAAGCCCCACCGCGTATGCCGATATTATCATCTCTCGCGTCGGGTGCGGCTGCCACATAACTACAGACGCGGGGTTCATTATCCCGCCGTATATAAGCAGAGTCGAAAGTCCGCCGTATATGCAAAGCATGAGCTTGTTTCGTCTGAGTACGCCGCGCTCTGCCAAAAAGCCGGCGAGAAAACCGATGACGCCGAACGCGAACATCTGCCACGGTGCCCACGGCCCCTGTCCGAAAAAGAAGTTTGACACAAAGCCGACTATCGCGCCTGCAAGAAATCCTGTCTCGCTGCCGAGACACACGCCTGTGATGATCATCACCGCGATCACAGGCTTGAATTGCGGAAGCATGAAGAACGCGGCGCGTCCCGCCACCGCTATCGCGCACAGCACGCTTATCACGACGATCTCCCTTGCTCGCGGCCGCCTGCCCTCGAACAGCAGAAAAAACGGCACGAGCGTTTCAAGTATTATCATAAGCGATATAAAATAATATTTCCTGTCATCAAGAAACGTGTACCCTAAATACACGGTCAGCGGAATAACGGCAAGCATAAAAAGCCACGCTATGATATCCCGTGGCGCAAGCGGTCTTTTTACCGACATTGCGGGAGAGCTCTTCGCCGTGTCCGCCCTGCTCACAGGCTCGGGCGATCCGCCCTCGTGCTTTTTCTTCGGCGGCACTTCTTTGCCGCACGCTCTTATTATATCGTCCGCTAAGATCGCCGACGGCAAAAGCGAACGCGACATTCGATTCGCCGCCGTGGTATAAAAGCTCTTGTCCGTGAAAAATTCGCGGGGATGGCCCTCGCTTACGATTATGCCGTCAAAGAGCATAGCGCATCTGTCTGCGTATTCGGCGCAGAACTCGATATCGTGACTGACCGTAACGACGGTCATGCCGCGGGACTTCAGCGTTTTCGTTATTTCGGCGAATATCTCCTTGAACTCTGCGTCGCATCCCTTTGTAGGCTCGTCAAGAAGCAATATCTGAGGAGATCTCAGAAGTATCATGGCAAGGGCTGTACGCTGTGCTTCGCCGCCCGACAGATCATAAGGGTGTCTGTCAAGAAACATACCGAGCTTACACGTTCGGGCGACCTCGTTCACACGTTCGTTTTTTTCGTCCTTCGGCATATCGCTTACCATAGCGTAAAGATCTTCCTTTACAGTGCTGTGTGTAAACAAAGTCTGCACATCCTGCGGCAGAACGCCGATAACACCGTTATACAAGTCCTTGCACTTCTCTATCGGCACTCCGAGCACTCTTACCTGTCCGCGGTAAGGCTTATAAAGCCTGCTCGCTATTGCAAGCGCGGTCGATTTTCCCGCGCCGTTTCCGCCCACTATAGCCAGATGCTCGCCGCGTCTGACCTTAAGCGAAAGTCCGCGCAGTACGTCGGGTGAGCTTTTTTCATATCTGTACCACACGCCGTCAAGCTCAAGCACGCTCTCGCGCTCTTTCTGCTTTTCGGGCTTTGGGATGAGTCTGTCATCAAGCGTATGCGTGCTTGCATACTCTTCAAGCTTAATGCGCCCGTCGCGCACCGTCACGGGCAAAGCATCCGCGCCCAGCGCGGTAAAGACGCGCATCGGTGTCGGTATCGCGCGGTATATCGGGCTGTCGATTCCTACAGCACCTGCCAGATCGCACGGCGCGCAATCGGCGGACACACGTCCGTTTTCAAGCACGATGACCCTGTCCGATATCGGCAGAGCCGACTCAAGCCTGTGCTCGCACAGGATGACCGTGACTCCAAGCTCTTGCTTTATCTTGTTAAGCACCTGTAAAAACTGCTCCGCGGCAATAGGGTCAAGCCTGCTCGTAGGCTCGTCTAACAATATGACCTCGGGGGAGAGAGTCATTACCGAGGCAAGGTTAAGAAGCTGCTTCTGTCCGCCCGAAAGCTCGGTAACATTTTTGTGAAACCAGCTCCCGATATCAAAAAATGATGCCATTTCGGCAACGCGTGCGCGTATCTCGGGGGTCTTCACTCCGAGGCTCTCAAGTCCGAACGCAAGCTCGTGCCATACCTTGTCGCATACTATCTGGTTTTCGGGGTTCTGCATGACAAACCCGACCGAGCTCGCCTGTGTACGCTCGTCGGTATCGCTAAGCGGCTTACCGTTATAATAAATACCGCCGCTTACAGTACCTGCCGGTGCTATCGCACTCTTAAGCAAGCGCAAAAGAGTGGTCTTTCCGCTTCCCGAGCCTCCGCAAAGCGTAACAAGCTCACCGCGCTCTACGGTAAACGTGACGTCTTTAAGCGCGGGACAGTCGGCATTCGGGTAGGTAAAGCTTAAATTTTCGATCCTGTAGATTTCCATTTTATCTTCTCTTTTATCTCAATTATTATCGGCATCACGCAAAGAAGCGTGTACGCAAGTATCACACTGACCGTATATGCATCCCACTGTGCAAAGCTCAGTATCGGAAAGTAGGAGCTGTCAAACGCACCGAGCAACGCACCTGCAAGAGTATATATACCGAGAGCCGCGGTAAGCGCCAAGGTAAGCGCGTCGCGCCTGTCGAATACAAATATCGAAAATGCGGTCCTTCCGCTGAGTCCGTATCCGCGCGATCTCATGCTGTCGGCGGTATCGACCGAGTTTTCAAGCGCCCATGTGACCATTGCCGAAAGAAGCGCAAGTCCGTTTTTGGCGCGCTTTACGGTATTTCCGTCGGCGGGATCGTTTCCGACACACCGCCGTGTATCCGCGGCTTGCTTGAGCTTTGATAAAAACCTCGGAACAAAGCGAAGCGTCATCGAAAGTATGAGCGACAGCGTGGGCATCACGCGTCCGAAGAGATAGATGAACTTGTCGTCGGTCATTACCGCATTGAAGCATGAAAAACGGCATATGACCGAAACGAGCATGACAGACGCCGCTATGCCGAACACTGCCGATTCAAGTGTGAGCGGATTTCCGTCAGGCAGATAGGCGATCACGGTCACTCCCTCATGATTGAACAGAGGATTCAAAAGCGAGGTAAAAAGTATCATCGGCAGCATATACAGAAGATTTGTTTTCAACGCTTTTACACCGCCGAGCATCACCGAATAGGCAAATGCCGACGCAAGAGAGACAAACAGGCACAGCGGGTGCATAAATACCATCGAAAAGCCGAGCGTGAACAAAAAGTACACAAGGTTCACTATCGGGTGATATGTCTTAAACTCATTCATAGACTTCCTCCGTACGGTCAAAGCCTTCCGAATATCCGCCTCCGATATCATTACCGAGCTCACAGGTATACAACCACTCTACCCTGTCGCCCTGTCTGAGCCCGTACCGTGAGCACCCGTAATTCGGAAACCATCCGTTCACCCTGTACATCCAGCCGGACAGGTCGCCGCAGTCAAACTCGTAAAGATTGCCGATTCCCTCGATATAAGCGCTGTTGTATACGGGCGTGTTTGAAAATTCCATATGTATATCGTTTTGCTTCATCTCGCGCAAGAGCAGATCTAAAACGCTCTCACCTTCGTAAAAGACGACCTCCCGCTCGGCAAATATCACGCCGTCATCGGGTACAAGCTCATGCTTTTTCGTGTCGAGCCAATCGAGATTTTCAAGCACAGTGTCGCACCTTACCGAAAGCGTACAGGTAAGCTCTGTGTCAGTAATGACACTGTCAGCGCCGATCGGCTCGCGGTGCTGTGCGTGTGTGCTTTGACCGCCGTTTTCAACCGTGTCATTTTTCGGTATTCCCGAGAGTCCCGGGGCGTTGCCGCCCCACATAAACACAAGGACAAGCCCTGCAAGCACGGCAAGCGTCACTATTACAGCCGTGATCTTTTTTTTATTCATACGGGTATCCTTTCCGAAAAGCTTTTATTATCCCTCCGTCACGGGACAAGCACCGACAACATCATTTTATATACCATACCTGCAAGCTCTGCGATCGTTTGCGCCGCACTTTTCTTCTCCGGCAGAACGGCAGACGGCTCGTGCGGCACGCCGGTCTCGCCCGGGCAAATAACGTCGCTCATATCATAAAGCGCACTTTCACCGTTTTGTGCGCGCTTATATGCAACAAGCGCATAAAAGCACTGCTCTGTCGCCATGAGATCGGGCTTGCCGTCTTTAACATGCATAAAGCCCTCTCCCGTGTAGTAGCTCATAATATCATCGGCGACTGTGTTGCCGTTTTTGACAAAGCGCTTATCATCGACCGATATGCCGAGCGTACACAGCGCGACAAGCATCTGCGACGAGCTTTCCGAGTTGACGCTTGAAAAGCTTTCGAACCCGCCGCTTTCAAGCTGGCGCTTTGACATACATTCAAGCGCCTTATCTACCGCCGCACTTACACGCTTGTCCTCTCTGTACGGTGCAAGCGCCTGCAGAGCCATGGCTGTGATGTCGATATCAGACACATCCGCGCCGTCCTTGCCGAGAAGCGACCAGCCTCCGTCATCAAGCTGAAGCGAAAGAATATGCTCAACGTACCTTTCACGAATCTCTGTGCCCTCATATCCGCCGCTGTCAAGGGCAATAAGCGCCCATATCGCACCGTTTATCCCCTGGTACACTGTCTTGTCAAAGTCGGACAGCGGTGCGGTAAGGTCACAGCCCGAAACATCGCGCGCGTCCTTGCCCAACGCCGTAAGCGCGAGTATAACGCGCGAGTATTCGGTGTACTTTCTCTCGTGGAGCACGCCGTTTTTTTCTTTGACGTATGCACAGACGCGGTCGTAATAACCGTCAAAATACTCATTTTCAATATCAAGTCCGCTCCGCTTGAGACCGATCACAGTCCACTCACCGCCGACAGAGCCGACGGCGGGTGAGCTTACGTTTTCAAGCAGATATTCTGCACTGTCCGATATTACCGTGTCTATATTATACTCCGCATTTGCGACAATTGCAAGCAAAAGCATAAAAACAACTGTAAATATAAGCCAAGATAACCTTTTCATGATATGTATACCGTTATAATTACAAATTTTCATTGAAACGCATGAGTATTGCGGCCGCCTGTGCGCGTGTCGCGCCGGCACGCGGTGAAAGCGCCGTCTCGCTTGTTCCGCTTATGATACCGTTTGCGTACGCCCATTCGAAAGCGTGGTGGGCGTATCCCGCGATCTCATCCTCGTCCTCAAATCCGTCAAGCGCTTCAAATTTTGAAACATCCGCGCCGATATGTACGGCGTATCTATACATGATCGCCGTTATCTGCTCGCGCGTTACTGGCGTATCGGGCGCGAAGGTATCGGCGTCAACACCCTTTACGATGCCGTTTTCGGCAGCCCACATAACTGCGTCACAATACCATGCGCCGGCATTTACATCGTCAAACGAGGCAATATCGGAGTATCCGTTTTCGCCGTCCATGCGCCAGAGTACGGTAACGAGCATGGCACGCGTCATCGTAAGCTCGGGGGCAAACTCGTTTTCGGAAACACCGTTCATAAGCGAGTTTGCACAGACATACGCCACACTGTCGTAATACCATGTGTCGGGGCTTACGTCTGTATAGTCATGCACGCTGAGCTCGGGCAGTCCGATGTCAGCGGACGCGTCTGTCGTGCCGTCAATATCATCTGTTTTTTCAGCCTCCTGTGTATCTGCACCGTCCTTGGACGTGTCCTTGGGCGTGTCTTCATCCTTGTTGCCATCCTTATTGGGAATAAAGCCCGAACCGCCCGATCTTACCTTTATCCTTACAGTAAGCTCGTCGGTGTCGATCGGCTCGTCGCTCTCACGCGTGTACTCACTCTTTACGGTGATGAGCGTTCCGTCCTCTATCGGGATGGAGGAAAGCGCCTTATATTCCTCGCCGTCAGCCTCGTAGGTCACGCGAGACCAGTAGTTTTCAAGCTCTGCTTCGAAGGAGATGCTTTTTCTTGACGAAGATACGGTGTAGGTGTAATCGGTCTCGTCGGGGTCAAACAAAGGCGAAAGCGTGCCGTAATTCTTCAAAAAGCTTATGCCGATGATCTCTGCACTCGGGTTCTGCCAGTCGCTTCCTATGTCAGCGCCGAGCTTGCAGGTGTACTGCCATCTCACACGGTCGCCCGCTTCCACCTCGTAATCGGCGGCGCTCGCATTGATGAACCATCTGTTGAGCGAGACCATCCAACCCGATGCCGCACCCGAATCAAATTCTCCGAGCGAGTCTAATACATATCCGTCCGAGAGGTAAATATCCTCAAGCGAGGAGAGATAGAAGTTACCGTCAACACTTCCCGTATGGCTGTATCCGATATCAAGCGCGTCAAGCAAGCGCAGTGTAACATCGGCTATCGTGTCGCCTTCGGTATACGGGACCTTTGTCTCCTCTATCAGAACGCCGAGAGGTACGGCGAGATCAGAGCCTCCCGTGCGCTCGCCGTAGTCCTCGGCACTTACGTACACGTAGCCGTCAGCCTCTTCGTCGGTGATATCAAAATCAAGTCCGCGCGTACTGTAGTAGCTTGACGTGTGCGTTTTGCCTATACCCTCGGGTATGCTCTCGCCGCCGCTTATGCGCTCGACAACCGACATCGCGCCCAGCGCGCTGTTCTTTGCTATCGTTACCGAGTAAGCGTCTTCTGCCGCACCGATGTCATCAATTCCCTTTTCGTACGCTTGAGTGATAAGCGCGAAATTCTCGCTTGTATAGTCAGCCTCCGAATATCTCAGGTACGCACTTTCAAGCGTTTGCTTTGCGTTAAGCTTCGCCTTTTCAAGCTCTGTAAGCACCACCTCTATATCCAAATCGGGCAAAGCGATATCGGCAAGTATCTCCGCACCCGCTCCGAAGTTTGCGGGACGGCCCATGTCGGTGAGCTCTCTGTGTCTTCCGTAGCTGCTGCCCATCGAGGTGCCGGTGATCTTACCGCCTGTAAGCGTGATGCTCTCGCCCGCGTCGGCGGGAATAGTGAGCGTTATGCAGTTGGAGGCTTCTTCGATAAGAGCGTACTGAGTGCCCTTGCTCGTATACAGCCTGTCACCGAGTGTGTAGTTTGTCTTCATCGTGTTGCCGAAGCCCGGATTGTAGATACCGGAGAACTTCGGTACGGGTTGGTAAAGCCCTTCAAAGCCTATAGTTATCTCATCACCCGGGTATACCTTTCCATCCTCCGACACAGCTTCGATATTCGCTTTGAGTCTTGCTCCGCGTATGACCCTGTGATCGGTAATGCCGTCGGCTGTGATCCTCACGATATTGTTACCGTGCAGTATCGGAAGCTTGAAGCCGCCTTGGACAGCCTCGGCGTTCTTAAACTCACCGAGAGTGCCGTTATTTACATGTGCAACCTCAACGCTCACCTCCTCACCCACGGGCGAGATCACCATACTTCCGCTATCGCCGAAGAAATAGTGTGTGTTATATTCCGCGTCCCATACTATGCCGTCAACATCGCCGTAGCCGTCTCCGACGCAGACCACCGCGATGCCGCGGCGCGCGGGATCGGTCGCACCATAGAAGCCGTTTCCGGTCGCTGTGCTTCCGAGGATGTCGATAGCGTCATATGTGACCTCTATTATCGCCACACCCTCTTTTTCCGCTTTTATCCACGCACGGTTGTCTCCGGCGTTGCCGCCGTCCTCGGTCTCGATCGTGATCACGTCATTGCCCGCGAGGACATTATAGGAAAAGTCGGGCTCGATCATTATATTCGCAACGATCGTGTTTACTATCTGCCATGCTCCGCGGTACGCACGTATCTTGTAGCTTTCGCCCGGCATAAGGTCAAGTCTGCCGCGCTCGTTCAGATTAAGAAGCAGGCTGCTTTCTCTGTTTGCCGCACGCTCGTCTGATATTTCGTCGGGAGAGGCATCTGTAAACTCTACGGTGACGCGCTCACCGTCAACAGCGCCGAGATAGCCTGCCTGTGTGCGCTTGCCCTCCATGCTCGCGCGGAAGCTCATAGCCGTGTTCTTTTTCACGAAGAACACGTGATCGACCGTACCGTCGCCAAGCTCGCTTGTCTTGTCGGCTGTAAGCCGCTCGGTGTTATAGTTCTGTATCTGCCTGTACAGATACACCTCAGCGCCCTCGGGTGCGTTTACGGTAAACGTGTCCTTGGGTTCGGGTTCTTTCACAGTGACTGTGTAAACAAGGTAAGCAGGCTCGCTTTCGCCGATCGCGGCGACTACACGGTAGTATGTCATGCCCACGGTATCGGCAGGCGGCGTGTACTCGTTTGTCTGAGCCGAGGCTATATCGGTGTAGCTCACGCCGTCAGACGAGCTCTGCCACTTGTATGTGACGCCCTCTGCGGCTTTAACTCCGAGCTTTGACGCGCTCTCGCCCTTGGTATACGTGAACGCAAGCGCTCCCGCTGTGTTTTCAAGCACCGGCGGCTCGGGTACTTCCCCGCCCTCGACCGTGACCGTTGTAAAAGCGGGCATGATAACAGCCTCGTCCGTCGCGGTATAAAGGTCGTACGCGTCGACATAATACTCTTCCGACTCATCAAATATCAGAGAGAGCTTGCCGTTTTCATCGCGGTTTTCCGCATACGTACCCTCATACAGGCAGTCCTTGTCATCGCTCAAGCTGAGGCAGACGGTAATGTCCTCTGCATCAGTGTTATCGGCACAGGCAAAAAGTGTAAATGCGGACATCAAGAGCGCAGTTATCAGAAAGATAAACGCCGCGGCTCTTATTCGGGTAAAAATTTTGTTTTTCATTTTTGTTCTCCTTTCTCCTGAGAAAAAACTAAAAACAGCCGTGATAACAAGCGTCATCTGACGCGTGTCATCACAGCTGCATTCCTGTGAAGTGCACAGCTTGGGCATAACAGACAAAGCCCTGCGAATGTGCCGTGCTTCGCGGGCGTAAGTGTATGCACAAAAGATCTCTCCTGTATAAACGTACGGAGAAATATCAGAGCAGGTCTTCCGACTCTTGCCATATGCACCGATCGCGGTGCGCGCTATTACACATGCCTTCTCAGTTTCCCAATGACCGGCTTTCGCCGAGTGAGTAAAAGCTTTGGCAAATACGGCGACAGGTATCGTTCGGGGTTCTCACCCGATTCCCTTTCCACCGACCGCACCTGAAAGCTCTTTGCAGTGCGGCCGACACTCTGTGTGCCATATTTAATTTTCACAAAGCGATTATAGCATACACGGTTATAACTGTCAAGCGCTAAAAACAACAATTTTTATAATAAAACAAACATTTTTATAAAAAATCAAACTTAATTTTGCAAAGTACGTCTTGTTTACAGAAAAAATGTCCCGGATATTGACACAGACACATAAAAATATTATAATAAAATCATCCATAATAAATAAAGGAGATAAAAATGAACGAAGTTTTGAAATGCATTGAGCTGACCAAAAGCTATAAGCCCGGTCAAGTCGTGCTTGACAAGCTCAATTTCATCGTCCCGCCGGGCAAGATATTCGGTCTGCTCGGTCCGAACGGATGCGGAAAATCGACCCTGTTAAAGCTTATCTCGGGCATACTTGTGCCCGATTCCGGTTCGATAGAGATCTGCGGTATCAAGCGAAGCGCCGAGACCAATGCGCTCATATCATATCTTCCCGAGCGCACATACTTCAATTCGTGGATGCATGTCGATCAGCTTATTGAATTCTTCAGCGAATTCTATTCGGATTTTGACGCAAATGTCGCAAAAAACATGCTTTCAGACCTCGGAGTTGACACACGCTCGCGTCTGAAAACGCTTTCCAAAGGTACAAAGGAAAAGGTACAGCTCATCCTCGTAATGTCGAGAAAAGCGAGCCTTTACCTGCTTGACGAGCCTATCGGCGGCGTTGACCCCGCGGCACGCGATTATATACTTAAAACTATACTCGGCAATTACTCTCCCGAATCGTCGGTGATCATAACGACTCATCTTATCTCGGATATCGAAGAGATACTCGACGAGTTCGCGTTCATGGGCTTTGCAGGTACTATTCTTGAGTCCGGCAACGCGGAGACTGTACGCAACGAAAAGGGCAAGAGTATCAATGAGCTGTTCAAGGAGGTGTTCAGATGTTCGGAAAACTTTTGAAATATGACATGAAATACATCTTCCGCTATTGGTGGATCGTTGCACTTACCATGCTCGCCTTTTCGGTAATGGGCGGTATCGGTTACTCCGGCATAATCGGCGAAAGCCAAGAGCCTCTTGTTCAGCTTTTCGCAATTCTCGGCTTCCTGCTGTTTTATTTCGGTATATTTGCCTTCTTGATCTATTACACGATCATGCTGTACGTTCGTTATTACAAGCATTTTTTCACCGATGAGGGGTATCTTACCTTCACGCTTCCGGTAAAGCGCAGTACACTTCTTAACGTAAAGCTCGCAAACGGTATGATATGGTCGGTGCTTTCGACACTTATGATCGCCGTCGCGATCGTTATCTTTATCATGATAACCTTCTCGTCAGACCCCGATCTTTTCTCAAGCAGCATGTATTACAGCGATCCGGGCTCATATGATATTTCTGTCGCCGCTGTAATAATATACGCGCTTGAAATACTTCTCTGGCTGGTTCTTTACTTATTTTTCGGACACACATTATCATACATGGCTATAACTATAGGATCTGTGGTAGCTAAAAAGCATAAGGTTCTGACATCTATCGCGATAATGTATCTCACAAATGTAGTTATGTCGTTAATAAATTCGGTCACTATGATCGGCGGTGTTTTCTGGATAACCAACGTACTGAACATAATGCCCGAGACCTCCGAGCTTGAGATAAGTATTATTACAGGACTTTTCTTGCTTTTGATATGCGTGATCACCGCGGTCGCGTGTGCGATCGTTTACCTCATTACCCTGCATCTGTTAGAGCGCAGACTCAATCTTGAATAAAGGAGGGCGGATACATGAAAAAATATTTAAGCACACTGTTTTTGATACTTGCACTTCTCTGCTTTTCGCTCTCTGTGAGCGCGAACTCGGATTGGACCGTATCGGTTGATAACAGCACGGTCTCTAACGGCGAGAGAATATACGAAAAATACAGCGGCTTCCGTTACGCCGACTATCTTGACGCCGAAAGCTGTACAGTTTACAATTGGGTATTTGACTACGAGGACTCATACGAAAATGAGCTCTACACCTCGGACAGCACCGATGAATTTGTATGGAGCGCTTACTCGGAATATTATGTAAGAGACATATATGCCACCTCAGAGGGCAAAGAGATACTCGACAGCTTCATAAGCGGCAATTATTCGCGCCTGCGCTTTGTAGATGCGTACGACGTTGAGCACGGCGTCGATACGAACGAAAGTCTTAAAGAAAAGCTTGACTCGCTCTCGGGCGAAACGCTTACGGTAGACGTTACCGAGATCGCCGACGCAGACACATACTATACCATCGGCTATGATGAGACCGAGACGTTCGCGCACATAATCAGTGCGGTGTATGTGATAGACAAAACCTACTACTATGTCAACTATGATATGCTGCCGAACAGCTATTTTGACAGCGACGGCTTCTTCTCGTACAGAAAGGGCAAAGTTGAGCTTTTCAAGCTTGACGATGAGCTTACAGATGAGATACGCGGTCTTATACGGTCATTCAGATACAGGTCTACCGAGTTCAAAACAGGTGACAGCCAAAGCGGTGATACCTATGCGGCAAGCACAGATCTTTCAAGTGTATCCGCCGGCTTTGTTTCCGCCGTGACCGTGATCATCGGATATATCCTACCGATCGCGGTGCTTGTACTCGGCTTAGTACTGCCGAGAACTAAAAAGTTCGGCTACACCAAACGCTGGTATGCTCTGTCTATACTTTCGGGCATATGGATAGCACTTGTCACGACACTTTTGCTAATAGTAATGCTATAAAAACAAAAAAGCACTCGAAAGAGTGCTTTTTCATATTATAAAGGCGTTTGAAAGCGCCCAACATATTTATTATACCATATAACAGATCGTTTGTAAACAGAAAATTGAAGCATGACACCATTTTCTCCCATTTAGACAAAACCAATACGCGATATTTTTATAATTTGTCAATTGAAAAGCGTAAATAAATGTGCTATACTATAGACGTAGAAAGGAAGGTACAGTCCAATGAGAAAGTAAGAAAAGGCTTTTTATGAAGGCAGACAGAGAAAGAAGAAAAGTGAAGATAAGAAGACACGGCGGTGTATAAACGCAGAATATATATATCATAAGATAAGCCTTCATGAAAAAGTCAGGAAAACTCGTCTTTTGCAGATATACAAAAAACATAAGGGTGTTCTCATTAGAGGAAATGGTTTTTGAGTGTTTTTGAATTGTAGAGAAAAGCAAAAGACAGATAAAGAAAGAGAGGATAACCAAAAGATGTTAGATATCAAGAGTGAACAGAATTGACCCTTGGTCGAGCCTTAAAGAAGTTCGGTCAAGGGTCAATTCTATTTATTCCTGAGTTTTGAAAATGATCAGTTTGTTAAACTACGGTCCGAACCCATGCCGATCGACGCGGGTTCGGATCTGTTTTTCATTTACGGCAAAACAAATTACCGAAAAACTGCTTTTACGCGATCTGCGTGATCACAAGATGCGCGGATACAGGACGAGTTCCGCCGGCAAGAGGAGTAATTGTAAGCGCGGCGGCATTTCCGGCAGGATTGCGGACGGTCAGAACCGAGTCAACCGCCGTAGTAGTTACGAGTGCCATTCCCACGATCTGAGACGTACCGGTAGCACGGCCAGCCACGGTATAAGGCAGATCTTCGCCGTTCAAGGTCAGTATCAGCTGTCCCGCCTCGGTAACGCTGACTTGGAAAAGCACCTGATATGTGCCGATCTCTCCAAGATTAAACGAGGACGGACCGAGACGTCCGATATTAGTATTGGCGATCGGACCGTTCTGCGGGAAGCTAACATCAGTGCCGGGGGCAACAGTTGCCGAGTTGTCGGGGGGCATCAATGCATAGAAATCGGCATAGCTCAATACGCCTCCGGGAAGCCCCTGCGGTCCTTGTTCGCCGGTCTCGCCTGCAGGACCTTGAGGGCCGACAGGACCAGTCTCGCCAACAGGTCCTTGAGGGCCAATCGGGCCGGTCTCACCTGCAGGTCCTTGAGGACCAACCGGGCCGGTCTCGCCGGCAGGTCCTTGAGGGCCAATCGGGCCGGTCTCACCGGCAGGGCCTTGAGGACCAATGGGGCCAGTCTCACCGGCAGGTCCTTGAGGGCCAATCGGTCCGGTCTCGCCTGCAGGTCCTTGAGGTCCGATGGGTCCAGTTTCTCCAGCGGGTCCTTGAGGACCGACGGGTCCGGTCTCACCAACAGGTCCTTGAGGACCAACGGGTCCGGTCTCGCCTGCAGGTCCTTGAGGTCCAACAGGGCCTGCTACACCTGCAGGTCCTTGAGGTCCAACAGAGCCTGCTACACCTGCGGGTCCTTGAGGACCGACGGGTCCGGTCTCACCAACAGGGCCTTGAGGACCGACAGGCCCTCTTTCACCGGCAGGGCCTTGAGGACCGACAGGACCTCTTTCACCGGCAGGGCCTTGAGGACCGGGTGGGCAGACCGTACACGGATTTTTATCTTTATCGTCATCGCAACAATGCTTTTGACTGTTACAGTTGTTTTGTTTGCATTTACAAGAGCGATTGCTGATGCTTTTCATAAACGAATTCTCTTTGCTCATAAATTCTTCTCCCTTGTAGATTTTGGTGAATCACCATTACAGTATATGTTGTTTATTGACAAGGAGATACTATAGCAAGCAAAGACAAAAATGCCGCTGTCGCGGCGTGTCGATCACGCTTTGATAGCGGCTTTTCGTTGCTATAAATGTTATAATTATTTACTGATATTCGACAGTATCATCGGATCCTTGATCTTATCGTCCTCTGCGAACAGCAGAACTTTGGATATGATCTCGGCTGTCTTGGGGTCATCATCTACAAAAGGCAGGAATATCTTTCCTCTGTGCTGTGAATGTACGGGCAGGACAGGGATCATTGCACCGCCAAGCTGATGTACAACACCGCTTCCGAGATGGATCGAATACTCTGCGAGCTTGCCGTCCACTATAGCGTGATGTCCTTCTACTTTCACGTTTGCTATGCGGAACATAGGTAAAACGAAGGAAAGGATCGCGGCGCGCATTTCCATTGTAGAGTGGCTTGTTTCGGGATCGACACCGCCCGCGTGTGCCACGCTGACAGCGAGGTCAACGTCTCGCATGACCTCCGAGAAAACAATGTCGGGTATATCCGCGATCTTAATCTCTTCTCCCGTTTTACGATCAGTGAAACATACCCATTCAAGCGTAGGTGCTTCAATGTCTGCGGGCGAGAACCAATCGGCAAAAGCATATATCCGCGCCACGATGTTCTCTTTGTAATACACCTTTTGCAGACCGTCTTCAATATCAGCTACCCAACGGCGGCTCTTAAGCGCACCGACAGTTTTAGCAGGCTGTATCTGATTGCCGGCATATCTGAGGGAGTGGAGCATATCCATTTCCTCCGCGGTTTTCGTATACAGCTCGCGGAATACTTGACGGAAAGGCTGTGCGATCTTATTTTCGAATAGATACTTCTGATAATTTCTCCAACAGCCCTTGCTATACAGATCAAACGTATGTGCGATCCTGATTTCCGCGCCATCGTCGAGATCCTGCACAGTTCCGTTATCACTAACAAGTCCTTTATCGGCAAGGAAGCCAACGGCTTCACCGCTGATCAGCACAAGATTTTTGAGCATCGGATAAACCACAGGATGCGCCGACAATGCCGAAAGCTCACCAAAGGTAAAGGCGGTACTGTCCTCCATTGCTCTTTCAAGCATTACTCGTGTGCGTCTGTATTGCTCGGAAAGCGTCTTGACCATATCGGTAAAAGCCACAACAGTTTCATTCTTTTTCAGCTTTGCCGGTACACTCTTGAGCGTCTTGCCGTCCTTTGTGCAAACAAGGGTTGCCTTGCCGTTTTCATCAAGCGCGACCTTAAAGGATACACCCTCGATGATCTGTTCTTCAAGAAGTGCTCTGCTGTCGTCAATCACCTTGGTTTCCATACGCAAGGTGAGGCGCATCGTGTCGGAATATCCCGCATTGATAGCAAGATTGGCGAGCGCCATTTCAACGGCTTTCCTCTCGCTCGCCACGCGCTGTGAACCAAACTGTTTGCTTTCCTTGCGGAATCTTTGGATATAGAGATAACGGCGGCAGATATCATCCTCGCCTTTTAGCGGTATAAGTGCATACGCCATCAAAAGGTCTTTGTTTCGCTTATCGGAAACCGTCTTTTCGGTTTCGTCTACGTCAAATTTGCCAAGTGCCGCATCTGCGTACTTTCTCGCGCGGGTATGCTTTGCGCCGTCGGAGATATACTTGGCGGCGTCATAGATCAGGTCAAAGTCCTTTTCTCCAATAGAATCGTATGCACAGCGGAACCAATTCACGTCAAACGCACCGAGATTCAGCTCATCATCCGAAAGAGGCGTAAATCTTGCGATCATCGCCTTGCGCTTATCGTCGAACTTTTCGTTCATATGCGCCATAAAGTAATAGCACACCGATTCAAAAGGATCGATCTCAAGGTATTTGCCAATGATCGGTATCCACTCGGGAGAGAACAAGGCAGCCTCGATCAAACGCTTGGTTGTGATCTTCTTTCCCGCAAGAGCCGCGCGGAGCGTATCCACGGAATCATCGTCCGCAGGAATACATACGGAAAGGATATAAGACAGTGAGCTTTTGCGGTCGTTCGCCTCTCCCCTTCCGTAATATGTGGTTCTGTCAAGAGTGTCGTTGCCCATAGCAGACAATATCTCCGAGAGATACTTTGCGCCATATATACGAGCAATACCGCGGATGCCCTTGGTATATCTTGCAGGGCTATCGCCACGACTAAGCTCAGAAGCAAGAACCACGGGAATGATCTTTTCGTAAATATAAGAAACATATTTTATGAGCTTCAGATCCTCCGCACTCGACTCATCTTCTTTTCCAAGGAATTCTTTAACCTTGCGTGCGTTACGTATGCCCTTATAAGAATCGTGGGCAGAAATCTGCTTGCCTTTTTCGTAATAGGTCGTTGCAACAGCAGTTACAATCTCCATCGACTCGCGGAGATTATCGTCATCAAGTAAGAACTCAAACAACTGAGCCTCTGTAATAATACCTTGATAAGCCGCAAACAAATAGGCGTTTACGCCGACAAGAAGCTTGCGTGAGCCGTACATACTCCCATACGGCTCGCGCAGAACACGGGTACGCGAGTTGCCAACGTAGTAATAAGAATGAGCGATCTTCGTTTCTTCCTTGGGGATCTTTTCGAAAGCCGCCACACAACGTTCAGCTGATGCAACAGCTAACGGGAAGGTGTTTTTAAGATCGGCAGTATTTTTACAGCTCAGCCATGAGTAAACAAGGTTCAACTGCTCGTGTGCAAGTAAATGTGCCATTTCAAGTCGCACGGGCAGTTTTTGCTGTGTTGGTACGTGAATCATCACCCTGTCATCGGGCACACAATGGATGAACCATATCGCAAGTGCGGATGCAAGCTGTATAGTTTCCTCCTTGGGCAAGCATCCGAGCATATGGTTGAGAACCATATGCATAACAGCAGAGTGCGGAAGCTCCTTTCCATATTCAAACCCTGTTCCGAACACAGCTCTGATCGAGTCAACACAAGCTTCGGAATAGCGTGTTTTTTGCTTATACGCGCGGTACAGCACAAGCGCGCTTACAAGGCGCTTATTCGTGATGTTGTTTGTCTTAACCCACTCCTGCCACAGCTTTGGGAGAGGCAGGTTGCCGTCTTTGTCAATAAACTGATGCGAATACTGAATATTACCGATCAGCATTGCCTCGCCGTTCAAACAGATGAACGAATCGGTCTTATGCGCTTCAATCAATTTTGAAAGCGACATCAGATCCGTAGCGGCAACAATAGAGGACTTACAAGCAACGTTATCGCTCAATGACGAGCTGATCTTTCCTAAGACACCTTTTTTATCACGAATCAGCTCGGGTAATTTGGACTCGGGAAAATACTCTGCAAAGGTCTTTGCACAGAGTTTGATATAGTCCGCGTCAAATTCGGCAGGCAGATACTTGTCCTCTGCGGAGAAAAGTGCGATTTTTTCCGCTTCGGTTGGAACGAGAGAGTCAAGCAAGATCTTTTCTTTTGAAGGAAGATCGTCTGATTTTGCTCTTTTTTTAAGAGCACTTGTAAAGAAATCCGCGATCTTACTGCGTTTTGCATCCTTTTTTAGCTGCAACAGCATATCAAGTCCGCCAAGGCGCACTTCTTCTTTATTACTTTCAAGAAGTCGATCAATACACGCAGTAAGCTCGGAGTCGCTTTGTTTCATCAAAAACTCCATTACATATTTACGGATATCTGCGCCTTTAAAGCGCAAACAGTCCTCAATAGAACGGTATTCGTCAGCTGACAGATTGATTTTCGAAACAATATCGTAGGCTGCTTTGCGGGTATACGTTCCTCTGTCGACAAGACCTTCAAGCACGGTTTTGCGCTGAAGCGGAGTCTCGGGCTTGCGAAGCAGGGCGGAAAAATAAAATTCTCTTTGATCGGAATTGCATTCTTTGATAAGATCGCAAGCTTCGTCGATCTTTTCATTATCGCCCGAAAGAGCCGCCAAGGTGCAAAGGATCTCAGCAAAGTCGCTCTTTTTGATCGTCGCTTCATGCCACGGGAAAACGCACGGCGAGAATGTTTTGGTCTTGCCGGAGAATGCAAAATACAGGTTCTTGATTAGCAAATAATGCTCGTGTATCTCCTCTTTGCTTTCAAACCAAGTATTGTACTCAACAGGCTGATCGTTACTTACTGCATTCCACAAAGCAGACACTTTTGCAGGCATAAAGCAAGGAAGCCAAACTGCAAGAACCTCGTCTTTATCGTAATGTTTCCTCAGCACGATCTTTGCGATCTGATTTGAGATATACGGCATATCGAGATTTGCCGCAAAATATCCCGACACAAGCAATTGATGTACAGAACCGTTATCTGCAATATGAACGATCTTCTGAATGGCATCGTCAATATCGTCAAATCCGTAGCTCCAAAGAGCGATATATATCTTCATTGCATCCTCGGATGCAAGACCTTCCTTGCGTACACTTTCGTTTTCGAGGCAATCAATAATGAGACGAACGCTCTTTTCACCGACACGTTCAAGGTCGCGTGACTCTTCTGTCATGATGCCAAGCCAAGTGCCGACAGCACGCTTCACAGAAGAAAAACGAATCAAATTATTCTCAGCGATTACCTTTAATATCGTGAGAAAGGCTGCTTTTGTGCCGTAATCGGCGTTTTCGCAGATGACCTGTCGGAGTCCCTCTTGAAGTCTCGCGGCAAGGAGCAGCTTCCCGAGCAACTCGTGGAAATCACTTCTGTGGCTGAAAACCACACCTCGCACAAGTTCGTTCGTCATCATTCCCGATCCGTTTTCTTCGGTCAGAATACGACGAACGGCTTCTTCTACTTTGCCATTATGATGGTCAAGCTCATATGCCACCTGCCAACCCGTATATCCGCATCCGCGCCAAGCATATTCGTCGAGGAATGCTTGCGCTTCTTCGGGAAGCTCTTTATTCAGAATCTTGTCAAGCGGTTCGTCGATTTTATTCATATTAGCAGAGCCATACTGACGAATGATATACGCAAGTTTAGCTGCGTATGCACCGTTTTCTTTTGCTCTGAACGATCTTCTGCCGTAAGAATCCGAGTAAGGATATTCTTGCAATCTATCTGCGAAATACAAAATAATATCCTTTTCTCGGCTTGGAATTGCTATGTCAAAAAGCCACCCCAACTTTTTGGATACGTATTCCGAAGGTACGGTATTCGACTCTCTCATAGCTGTTACAAGGTCGGAATATATAGTTGTATCAACGGAGCGTCCTTGATATTTGAAAAAATCATACTGAGCATTACTCAAACTGTCTTTAAGCTTCTCCTCGCGCTCGCGCACGATATGTGCATATTTAGCCGCAAGTGCTTTCTTTCTCTCAGCTTCTTCATGCTTATCTGCCATTTGAGATCCTCCTTTACCACATTCTGCCCGAAAGCATCGTAAGTCTTACGAATGTAAAGATATCGTCTTCGGCTATTTCGATCTCTGCGTCCGGATCTGTAATTTCATCGTTACCCTTAAACACGCACACCAATCCATCCGTAACCGCATCTATCGCGGCATGGGTGGCTTTTGCTTCGTCTATCTCGTTTTCGTTGTAATGCACTCCGAAAGCAAATTTGCCTATCTCGCGCATACCGTCATACTGCTCATCTGTAAACGGCGCAGGATTTTTCGCATCGTTTGCACGTGCCTTGTATGCTTCAATACAAGACTTTACTGATTCTTCAATCAACTCTCTAAATGTGCGCGGTGTCTTACTGAGCAAGAATGGGTACTCTTTGACCTTTTTCGTGACGTTACCCATATGCTTTAGGGCAATGTATATTTGTATTTTTTTGTTATCCATATGTATCTCCATTATGTTTGTGGATCATGCTTTGATAACGAGAATAGCTTGTTCATTGAATTGCAGAACATCTCATTTCCGTCAAATGTTCCTGCACTATCAGCTGCCGGTGCAATACCATCTTTCCGTTTCGTTGATAATTTCAATTTTTCCTCGATAAAAAGATATAATAATTAATTTTATTATATCATATTTTATACTTCACGTCAATCTGTGATTCTACTGTTTGGTGCGAATGGCGGTACAGAACTTCACTATCGTGTGATAAACAAAAAAAGCAGTGACGACACCCGATATTTGGGAGCCGTCACCGCCGTTGGTGCGGGCGACAGGACT
>JAFUMW010000023.1 GCA_017482465.1 Clostridia bacterium | reverse complement strand
TCCCCGGTTCGTCAATCGAGCAGGTGTACAAGGAGTCAGACGAACAGTACGCACAGATCAGAGCTGTTGGAGAAAATATAGTCAAAAATTCTCTTGACAGTATAGCAAACAATGTAGGTAGTGCAGGTACACTCGTATACAATCCCAACTCCTTCAAAGCAAGCGCACCCGTATGCATTAACGGCAAGACCGTGTTTGCCGAAAACATACCGCCTATGGGCTACAGGGTAATAACAGACGCAGACGTATACACGTCAAGCAATGTCAGCGTAACGCCAACGCTTATCGAAAGCAATTTCTACAAAATCACGCTTGACAATAACGGCAATATCACCTCGATCTACGACAAAGAGTATGAGCGTGACGTTATAGTTCACGGTGAGCTTGCAAATGCACTTGAAGCATTTGAGGACCTCCCGTACAACTACGATAACTGGGAGCTGTCACCTTATTATAAGCAGAAAAAGTGGAATATCGATACAGCAGAGTCTGTAAAGGGGTTCTGCGACGGTGCGGCAAGCGGACTTATAATCACACGTCGCTTTTTAAGCTCAACCATTACTCAGAAGCTGATAGTTTACGATAACAGCAGACGTATCGATTTTGATACCGTGATCGACTGGAAGGAAAGCCACATCGTACTTAAAGCGGCATTTCCGCTCAACATACATTCGGACAAGGCTACGTACGAGATACAGTTCGGCTCTACCGAGCGCCCGACTCATTCAAATACATCGTTTGACGCGGCAAAGTTTGAGGTATGCGCGCACAAGTACGCCGACATTTCCGAATACGGATACGGTGCCGCCATATTAAACGACTGCAAGTATGGTCACAATACCGAGCGTAACGTGCTCAAGCTCACTCTTTTGAAGTGCGGCACATGGCCAAACCCAAAAGCCGACAAGGGTGTTCACGAATTCACCTATTCCCTGCTTCCGCACAGCGGTGACCACCGCCAAGGCAAGGTGGTGCAAAATGCATATATCTTAAACCGTCCGTTTATGACAGCAACGGCGCAAGGCGGCGGCAAGCTTCCTGACACCTACAGTCTTCTTTCCTGCGATAAGGAAAATATCATAACCGAAACCTTCAAGAAAGCGGAGAACACGGATGCATACGTTCTGCGCGCATACGATGCGTATAACTGCAAGTCAAACGCAACGTTCAATTTCGGATTTGACGTAAAAGCAGCATATATATGCGATATGCTCGAAAACAAGCTTGAACGTCTCGAAGTCAAAAACAACAGCATCACCGTGCCTTTTTCAAACTTCGAGATCGTAACGGTCATGGTTGAAAGATAGAATTCAACAAACTTCATGTTTTTAATCAAAATATCCATGGATTTGATTTCATAAACATGTTAAAATCAAATGGACAGCATAACTGCTGTCCATTCCTTTATATATAAACGAAGAGGTATCAACATGGATCTGAAGCAATATTTAAAAAGCGCGGGGTCGGTAAAGCCCACAGTTCGCCAGCTTAATTGGTTCGAAAAGGGATTTTACGCTTTCATACACTTCACTGTAAATACTTATACCAACCTTGAATGGGGACTCGGCAACGAGGATGAACGTATATTCGATCCGTACGATCTTAACTGCGATGAATGGGTCGAGGCGGTAAAATCCGCAGGTATGAAGGGTATCGTACTCACAGCCAAGCATCACGACGGTTTCTGTCTGTGGCCGAGCGCATATACTGAGCATTCGGTAAAGAACAGTCCTTGGAAAAACGGTAAGGGCGATGTTGTACTCGAATGTGCACAAGCTTGTGCACGCGGCGGTATCGAGTTCGGTGTATATCTCTCACCGTGGGACAGAAACTCCAAATATTACGGAACGCCCGAATACAATGACTACTATTGCAATCAGCTGACCGAGCTTCTGACAAACTACGGCAAGCTCTTCCACATCTGGTTTGATAACGCGTGCGGTGAGGGTGAAAACGGCAAAAAGCAGGTCTACGATTTTGAGCGTTACATTGCTCTTATACGGAAATATCAGCCCGAAGCGACGATATATAACGACTACGGCCCCGATGTACGCTGGTGCGGAAACGAAGCCGGTACATCCAGACGTGCCGAATGGGCAACAGTTCCCACAGAGCTTTGCTTCCGCTGTGAAGCACAGACAGGTCCCGGTCCGCTTGCAGACGCCGCTGACATGTCATATATCCGCAACTGGGACAAGAATATCGGCGAGATAAGCAATATAATGTATTCAAAAGCACTCGGATTTGCAGGCGCGGAGATAGACATGTCCATCAGACCCGGATGGTTTTATCATGCGAATGAAGAGCCGCACTCGATCGAGCGTCTGTTTGAAACATATCTCAATTCTTACGGAAACAACGCGTGCTTCAATCTCAATATACCGCCTATGCCCTCGGGTCGCTTTGACCCGCGCGATATAAAGCGTCTTAAGGAGTTCGGCGAAGCAATAAACGATGCTTTCGGCGATCACAAGAAGGTGAATTATACCGTGACAAGAAAGGATATCAACGATACACAGTGCGAGTTTGAGTTAAGTCTTGACGAGCGTGCTGACGTACGCTATATCGAATTAAGAGAAAACATCTCACAGGGTCAGCGTATTGAAAGCTTTTTGATCTTCGACGGAGAGTCACGCATTTTCAGCGGCTTTACGGTAGGAAACAGAAAGATATGCCCTGTCAAATCAGAAAAAAACTCCGATCATCTGAAAATACTCATCACTGCGGCACGCAACACTGTCGATATGCGAGAGATAACAGTCTATAAAGCATAAATACATAAGCAGCCGACACCCGGTATTACGGGTGTCGGCTGCTTATATTTTATTCTCAGATAACGCAAAGAGGTTCATCTACGTAAAGCTTAAAATCAAGCTTTTCAAGCGTTGTACCCGTTATCCGAAAAAAAGTAACATCGTTGCTGTGCATATTCGTACACACGAGCAGATCACCGAATATGTTAAAATCCCTTGGATGCTTCCCGCCGCACGGAACTATGCTTTTAAGCTTCAGGTCAAAACCGTTTATTGCAAAACAGGATATCGAGTCATGCCCGCGGTTGGACACATAGAGCATACCGTCCTTGAACCTTATCGCCGCCGCGGTGTTTTCTCCGTCATAATCCTCGGGCAGAGCTCTCACTGTGTTTTTAAGCTCAAGCACACCGTTATTGTATGAAAATACGGACACCGTAGACTCAAGCTCGTTCGCACAATACAGTATTTTTCCGTCATCCGAAAATATCAGGTGTCTCGCACCGTGACCCGCAGGAACATCGGCATACGATACATCATTTAAGTTTTTATCGTACACAAATATCCTGTCAAGTCCGAGATCGGTCACAAGTATATACTTGTTGTCGGGGGATGAGCATACAAAGTGCGTATGAGGTCCGTCCTGGCGTATCGGGTGAGGTCCGCGCCCCGAATGAACCACGAGCTTTTCAGAGACTTTTACAACACTTCCCGACAAATAGTTAACAGCATATACGCCGTCATCGTTCACGGTAAGATGGCATCCGCATTTTCCCTGTGTCGACCCGAGCTCACGCGGGTCTGCAAGACTGCCGTCATCCGCAATGTCATATGTAATAACACCGCTGTCGCCGTTTTCGTACGCTTCGCGTAGCAAAGCGTACATTTTATCCTTATGTCTTGCAAGATACATCGGTCTGTCGAGCTTTACACTGTCAATAAGCGTGACCTTTTTACCGCTTACACGATACCTGTATATCCCGCCTGTTTTCGTACATGAAGCGACATATATATCAAAAGTCTGATCCATAATTTCAAACCTGCCTATAAGTATTTATTGATGCCATTATACCATTCATAATAGGATAAGTAAAGCGAAAGATTAATTTTTCCAAGGCTTCGAAACGGATACACTGTGCCGGACTTTTCTTATATGACAAGCCCCTATCACAGCGTTTTTTATGATACGCCGATCGAAAAATCATACATACTTCTGTACTCTCTTTTATAAAGCTGTCTGTGTGTCATTCAGGTCGCCGTTTATTGCAAGATCATATTCAAGCGTCCAGTCAAGCTCACGGTATGGGATGCCTCTGTCATCGGTTTTGATAAACTCCATAAGCATATCAAGCATTTCTACCGTCCATGTGTTACGATCGATCTGCGCTGTCGTGAATTTATTCTGCGTTATCATTTCAAAGCCGAAAATATCCTTGACCTGCGTTTTAGATGCTCCATCAACAACCTCAGCCACAAGATGCGAGGGTATGAACAATACACCTCCGCCTGCACCGAACACGATATCACCGGGCAGAACGATCGCACCGCCTATTCTTGTCGGCGTATTGAATCCGGTCATGATAAAATCACGTATGGGAGTCGGGTCGATCCCCCTGTAGTACACCTGCACGCCCTCGACCTTTTTCATCTGTTCAACGTCTCTGATACCGCCCCATATAACAGCGCCCCCCGTTTTGGTCTTTGCTTTTATCGCGGTCGTCAGATTTCCGCCGAGGAATGTACCCTTATATATTTTGTCGTACATGTCGGCGACAACAACATCTCCCTCAACAAGACTGTCTATAACCCATTGGTTGTAATTGCCCTTTCTGCCTTCTTTCATCCCTATATCGAACATTGTCTCATGCAGATCTGGACGTGTGGGAACAAATGTTGAGGTCACTGCTCTGCCGACAAGCTTTCTGCCGTCATCGTGCAGAGTATGAAGCCTGCCCTCGAACTGATTTTCATAGCCCTTAACAAATATGGGTTTCCATACCTCCTCTAAGGTAAGTCCTTTTAACGCCTCAAGGTATCTGTCTGCGACCCTCGGTCTTCCGTCCGAAAATCTTTCGCCCTTCCATTGCGGTGTAATAGCAATTATTTCGTCTCTGTCGTTGAACTTCATAATTTCATACCCCCGTCAATATAAATGTCCTCGCCTGTCATGTATCTGCCCTCATCCGAGCAAAGCAGAAGTATCTGAGCCGCACAGTCCACGGCTTCTCCCGCATATCCCATCGGTATTCCGCTCATCACTTTCGCCGCATACTCCTTATCCGCAAGCGCATCCGCATTTCTCGGTGTCGCTATGACGCCGGGTGCTACATTGTTCACTGTTATGCCGAACGGTGCTAACTGTTTTGCCAAATTTATCACCATGTTGAGCTGAGCCGCCTTTGTCGCCGCGTAGACAAGCATGTCCTTGTGCGGCTTCTGCTGCTGTACACTGCCGACCGTCACGATCCTGCCCCACCGATGTTCTTTCATGTGCGGTGCATACTTTTGTATCAGCTTGAGTGATGCTCTTATGTTTACGTCTATCTGCTTGTAAAATTCCTCATCTGTGATCTCATCCCAAGCCTTTCTGTACTGCACGCTTGCGTTGAGAACAAGTATGTCGATGTCTCCTGTGACGGCATAAAGCTTTTCATCACAAGCGCCGTCAAACAGATCGACTGTAACCGGCACGGCATTTCCTATCTTTTCCGCCGCACCGCACGTTTTTTCACAACTCATACCGCCGTGCACAAACACCTTTGCTCCATGTTCTGAAAGATACTTCGCAACAGTAAATCCTATTCCCTGTGACGAACCCGTCACAAGCGCTTTTTTACCTGTAAGATCAAACATTGTTATTATCTCCAAACTTCCCCTTAAATAATAATCCGTATTTCAGATCGGTAATCACAAGTCCGCTTTCCGAGACGCGGACACGCGCACTCTCGTCTTCCCATATCTGTTCGACGCCGATCTCCGTAATGCCGTTTATCGGTAGCCAATACTCCTTGACGGTACATGGTTCATTCAGATCACGAAGTACATTCTGCCAGCTGTCTGATCTGTTGCGTATATAGCCGAGAACGGTATTTTTTCCTTTTAACAGCAGTGCATACACCTCTGTGTCAGAAAAGTCCTCGCACTCAAAGCCCTCTCTGTCAAGCTCAACATTTTCAACAAGTTTTTTAATCGGCAAGAACATCTTGTAAAGATTTTTTGCTTCCACATACCTCTCATCCCAATGCCATATGTTTCCCGTACCGCAGCTTTTCATAAACAACGGGGTATATACGGTATCTGCAAAAATGATACCTCTGTCATCGTTTGCATAGTATCTGAAAGGTCCGCTGTGACAATTATTCACAGCTCCCGTTTCCGCGAGCAATCTCGGCTTGTTCAAATTCGGAAGAATGTCAAACCCGTCCTTTATCATATCTATCGGGTGTCCGTTGCAGACCTTGAATACAGCGCCCTGATCTATATATCTGTGCATCTGTATAACGTCCGAATACTCCCAGCAAAATGCTTTATAACAGTCATTCAGAACATACGGAGCATCAAGACTGCCGAGAGAATTTACAACGAGCTGGCGTTTAAACATCTTTTTGACTTTGAGAAGATATTTTTTGTTCCACTCGGTCACGTCACAGCTCTTGCCTACACAGTTCATCTCATTCCAAAGCTCGATCATAAAAACGGCTGTGTCTCCCGAATAACGCTTGGCAAGCTCACCAACCTTAGCAAGCCAGGCTTTGCCCCATCTTTCGTCCTTGAGCCATTCCTCAGAGCTTTCACAGCGCTTTCCGTTATCGTAAAGCCTCTTATTGAATTTTCTGAATATATCGTCCGAATAACTTGCAGAGTCTGCTGTCCTCTCATAGTCAAAAAATCTGAACTGCTCTATCGTAAGCTTTAACTTTATACCGTATTTTTTTGCCAGCTTTATTAGTTCATCAATTTTTGAAAACTGAACAAGATCGAACTCGTAAGTGTTTTCGGTATCGGGGTTAAAATACTCATGTCCGAGCCATATTCTTGCAACATTGACTCCGTTTTGCGAGCACTTCTTAAACCATCTTTCATACTGTCTCAGTCCGATATACTTAAACCCTTTTCCAAGCCCGAATTCTTCGCCGCTTGCCTTACCGTACTGTGTAATAAAAGCCGTGTTTATACCAACAGAAAAAAAGGGAGTACCGTCTGTATACGAAAAATATTCCGGATCTTTTTTGCTTACTTCCACATATCCATGGTCATCGGAGGGATTCACGCTTACGATCTTCGTGTCAACTGTGTTTTCTCCCGACAGAATTTTGATAATGTACTCACCCGTAATATCCGGTGTATATCTGCACAAGGTCTGCATTTCACCGTTTTTTCGAACGGTTTCCATTCCCTCGTCATCATATATAATATCGACAGGCTGATATAAAAACGGATAAACGTATTCGACCGTTAAGTCCGGTCTTGTTATTTGCATCCTGTCAACACGGTCGTTTGCCCCAAGCATGATCTCCAAACGCTCATATGCGTTCACTTGGCTTTTTACAATCATGATATGCTCTCCTTTACATACCGACGATTTTTGTATCATCCGCAAACAAAGCGTCATAATCAAGCGGCTTTGCTTTTATGTTTAAGCATTTTTCAATACACGCTGTTACCTGATCGGTAATCAGTCTTGTACCCTCTTTGGTATAATAATGAGTCTGATCCGAATGGTATTCGGACGGCGTACCATCAAGCTTATCATACAGATCGTTTATGATCCCGCCGTGTTGCAAAACGATCTCACTAGCGGCAGAATTGTACATTTCGGTATCTCGGTTATACCGTTTGAAATGATACGCTCCGAATCCCTTTTCCAAAACGGGCGTTGAAGTTGCAAATATCATTTTCGCTTTCGGAAAAAGTATCTCTATAATGTCACATACACGCCCGACATTTTCCCTGTATGCTTCTATCGGCGTGT
>JAFUMW010000185.1 GCA_017482465.1 Clostridia bacterium | reverse complement strand
TAGGGCACGGATTTTTTGTTGATATGTCGATAGATGCTTCTAAAAAAGCGCTTTTTGGGCGTGTCGAATTTCATGCCGATGTTATAATCAAGATGGTTGTCCTGCACTATAACGCAATCCGGATTTATTCTCTTTTTGTAATCTATAACATCATAGATCGTTGTGCTTATAAGACCGTGATAGAAGATAAAATCCGGTGTCAGCTCTTTGAGAAGGCCGCTTACCTCTAACCGAGAGTAAATATTTGTAAGTACACGATGCGGATATTTCTTTTTGGCAAGACGTATTACTCTTACACCGTCATTAAGTATATAGTCGGCGCACTCGGTCTCCACTATCTTTCCATCCTTATGCATAGTGTTGGTGATTATAAGCGTCACATCATGACCAAGCTTTTTGTGATATTTCGGGAGCAAATTATCCTGATATCCCCAATAATCATTGTAAGGCGCATTAGGCGCGATGTGTAAGATTTTCATATAGATCGATATACTCCTTGAATTTATCATTCATATCAAATGATTTTGCCTTAAGCAGGCACGCTTTTTTGGAATACGGCTTATTTGTGCATATGCGTATGATTTCTTTTTCCATGGAGTCTATATCGTTACAGTCAACAATACTTCCGCAGTCGGCATCGACTATCTCGGGGCTTCCGCCTGTTTTGAAGGTCAGAACCGGTGTTCCGCAGGCGATCGCTTCCATATTTACGGTTGGGTAATTTTCTTCTCTTGTAGGATTGACAAACAGATCAGCTGACGAATATATTTCAGCCAATTCTGTTTGATTGTTTGTGCGTTGTATTGATACTATGTTGTCCGGCAGCTCGCGCTCGACAGTGTCGTTTGTACCAACAAGAACGATCCTGTAATCATCGCTCAACCTTTTTGACAGCTCGAGGAAAACATCAAGACCCTTTCTCTTACCCCATCCGAATGCAACACCCAAAATCACGTGCTTGCCTTCAAGTCCGTGCTTTTGGCGGAAATTGCTATCGGTAGGCTTAAAGATATTAAGGTCAATTCCGTTATTGATTACATTGACAGGATATTTCTGAAGAAAGGATTCACTCACAAGTTCTGAGAGCCACTGCGACGGCGTTACAAGTGTCATGTCGCTGACTCCGGTAAACCATTTCTTTTTTAGCTGATACATTTGTCTGCTGTTGTCTACTCTGCTTTTGGGATAGACGTTTATCTGTGGGCAGTCATAGCACTGTTGCTTCCACTTGTCGCAATTTACTATTGTGAAATAGGGGCAATGCCCTGTAAATGACCAGCAATCGTGGAGCGTCCATACTGTTTTTATGTTGTTGCTTTTGATATAATCGAACAGCATGGGAAGGTTGATACAAAATCCGTGAAGATTATGTAAATGGATTATATCGGGCTTGAATTTTTTTAGCTTTGCGATCAGCTGACAAGTTCCTATTGAAGAATAACAGCCGTTTTTGCCAGTTATTAACGCAAGTGCTAAATGGATGCCGTTTTCAAAATACGATCCATAGTACGTATGTCCGTACGGCGCAGGCGGGAGCTTTTTGTATTTTGTCGAAAACTGATTGGTTGAAAATGTTTGAGCAATATGACCTTGAGAACGCGCGGTTTCTGCAATTTGAAGCATGATTTTTCCGGTGCTTCCGATAGCGGTCATATTGATCTGAGCGATACGCAGTGCAGAGGGCTTTTCTTCTGTTGCGATATTACCGTTTGTTTTCATAAATACAGCTTCCTATGTGTTCAAATTGTTGATGCTCCGACTCGTCCTATGCCTGTTTATAATACTTGAGCATAGGCCAAGTAAGAAGAAGAAGTTTGCGCTTGTCAGATAAGAGCCGGAAAGGAACAAATGAATAAAACCGGAGAATATGAATATGATCAGAAACATCTTTTCCGTATTCTCCGAAAGCAGTGTATACGACCGTATTATCCGAAGTATTACTACAGCTAATAATATTGTTCCCACGATCAGACCGAAGCTGAGCCAGAATTCATATGCGATATTATGCGCGTATCCGTTTTTGATCAGGACACGGTCTGCGGCTATTCCATTACCGATAAAAGGCGAGGCGAAAATTGCTTCACGTATCGTTTCCAGTATTTTTGTTCGTGCGACAGATTCAAAAAGCTCACCCGAGAAGAATTTGTCGAATATACGTATACTCAGACCGAGGTTTTGAGCAAGGTGTCCGAGATAGAGCATGATGTCGTAGAAAAACGTCACTATCAAAACTCCGCCTGTAAGCATAAACGCATATGAAATAATACGGTGCTTACGCTTTTGAAACCAGATCACCATTATAAGAAGGAATGCTATCATACAACCGAGCGCGCCTCGGCAACCAAGCGAAAACATAAGAATAAACCCAACAGCGAAGACGGCAATATTACCGATATTAGGCTTGCTTATCGTTCCGTAAATTACAATGCAGACATGCGGAAGTATCTTGTACGCGGCGTCCATATCGCCTTGATACAGCGATACAATATCGGTCATGGGGGTTTTTATTACCGTTTTATATATTGACATACCAAGTACACTGAGCAACGAAAGTGTGTACATGTATTTGAAATATTTATTTACATCAATACTGATGCCGATAAAATAAAGCGGAAGAGCTGATAACATAAATGTAGGTAGTATCTTGGAAAGAACATCGCCGTTGTCGGGAAAGAGTAAATAGTGTGAAAAATAGACAGCGACAGCTGTGATCACAAACAGAACTTGCTTAGTATTGATCTTTTTTGCAATCTTAGGGATGGCAAAAAAGATACAGATCGCCCATATGGCCGACAAGAATATATCGGGATATCTTCCTATAAGCGGCAATCTCATTATTGCCGCACGGACATATGTCAACAGGACATCTTTTGTCCATATGAGCACGATCAGTGCAAAATAAGCTATGTCCGATGTTGATTTTGTATCTATCGAGGATGTCCGGACTTTGTTAAGGTTAGTGGTCACGATAAATCTCCTTGGTTTGTGTTGAGTTCTGATAATAACTCGATGATCTTTTTTGTTTGAGCGATCTCATTTTTTTGATCTTGCACAAAGTCGTATGCTTTTTTTGCTTTTTCGGGCACGCTTCCGTCAGTATTGTCGCATACTTCTATCAGCTTATCTCGGAGCGACTCTACAGAGTTGTCCTTGACATAGAATATATAATCATCATATTCGTCGGGTATACCGTCAAGCTTATATGCCACAAGCGGCTTGCCCGAAGAGAGATATTCAAGGTTTTTGGACGGAAAGCTGTATTTCGTGAATTCTTCGGTATTTTGGCGAGGATTGACCAATACGGTGGCTTCTTGCTGAAGCTTCAGCACTTCATTTCTCGGAAGCTGACCTTTGAAGATGATGCGCGAGTCGGCAAGCGCGGCTTTTCGAATCTCATCCTCACTGTCGCCGATACCGCATATTATCAGGCGATAGTTATCTCTGCTTATCATTCGGAATGCGTTCACGAGATTAAGAACTCCGAAGCGTTTGTGCAGAGTACCTGTATACAGAATATTTTTTGTGCTGTTTTCGTCAGCGATACTCTCACGGTACGATACCTCGGTAGAAATCCCTTCTATTACGCAAAACGGCTTGGTTATCTTCATATAATCCGCCATCTGCCGCGTTAGCAGTACGAATGCGTCGATGCAGTCAAGTCTTGAGTAGGAATTATTCGCCAAATGTTCTTCGTATATTTTCTGAAATATGCTCTTGTTGCTCGAAAGGCTCGACATATCGGGCAGATCGGCTATAATAGCGCATATCCTGACATCCGGATGCTTTTTCTTGAGTTTTGAGACTGCTGTCATGAAAGGTGAGCACACGGTGTATACAAATAGAGTTTTTTCACAGCTGTTGCTGCTGCACCATTTATCCAGCTCACGGTATATTTTTATTGGCTGACGGTATTTTCTCAGCAGTTTAATATTACAAAATCCGATATTTACATTGTCTTTTGCAGTGTTTGTGCCGAACAGACTTTTTTTCACAAAAGGCTTTCTGTAATTCTGCGGGAAGCTGCCTATCGGAAGTATATTGAATATTTTTATTTCTTCGTTGAGATTGCGACAAAGTCCGTTATAAATATGCCACTCCAAGGCATTGGCAGCATCCTGCATGTTGTTTTTGGACAGATATCTTACCTGTGTATCAAGCTGTGGCGGTATGAGGGTGGTTAAAAATGCATATCTCATTTTTGAGTTTCCTCATTTTGACAGCATTTGGCTATATAGTTTTCGTATGAAAGCATTTGATTATATCCGTCACGCCCGTTTTTCATCCATTTTATTTTGTCCCTGTAAGGCATATAACACATTTTTCGCGTTCTCCATGCAAAGTATCTCATCCAAAGCGAGTCGGTTTTAGAATGTACCGCTGAATAAAAGGCTCCGCGTGCGTAAAAGTATTTTTCATTGTATCCCGAAAACCAGGACGATGTATCGAAGGATACTTTTCCGATGGTTTCTTTGGAAACGTAAAAAGTAAGCCCTGCTTTTTTTGCATCATTTAACCAAAAACTGTCTTCGCCGCACGGGAAAACGCATCCCCCGCCAAAAAGAGGGGTGAACCAAATATTGGCTTTTTTTACAGCGTTAAGTCTGAAAGCAATTCTAAATGTTCCCCATGGCATTCTTGCAAAGCGCAGGTGCTTTTTTGTTTTTGTGTATTTTTTCTGCTGTCTTTCAATGCTGTCTGTTTCAAGATGGAACACAATTATATCTGCATCGGGATGCTTGTTAAATTCGGAAACAACGGTTTTTTCCAGATCGTTGTGATATACTACATCATCATCGGCAAATAAGCATATGTCCGCGCTTGCGTATGTAAGTGAAAGGTTGCGGTTGATGCCGACGCCGCGGGTGGCGGTCGTTATCATTTTCGCCGTGTGTCCCTCGAACTCGAGCTGCGTATAATTTGTTGTGTCTGCTTGGTTTGCAAGCACAATGTCCGAATGTATATTCATTTCACCGATCTTTGAAAAATCGGTCTGATGCATTGTTGTGCACAAGATCTCAAAGCTTGGCATAGCAAAGCTACCTCACATATTCAGTATAATTTTTTTCTGTGTCGAATATCATTGCGTGTACAGCTGCCTTTTGCGCTTCTATGGGCGGAAGCTTCATATAATCTCCGTAACGGTATTCGAGATATTCCTTTATCTTTTCCGAACCGAGAAGCTTTGTATCCTCAAACGGGATATCTGCAGGCGCGGAGAAAAAGGAGGCGTCAAACAGTCCATTTTTGAATTTCGCGGGTGTTATCCAATAGCAGTACTTATATCCCGAGGTGAAAGAGTCATATTTATATATGTGCTTGTATGCGATCTTTGCCATCAGCTTACAGGGGAGTATCTTCAGTGATTTCAGTACCAGTGCCTGTAGCTTTGTCTTGGGGCGCCAGTTGCGCTGTGACAGCCCGTACAGTGTTACAAATTTTGATTCAAGATATACAAGCTTTTGTATAAATCGGTTTTCGGGAACCTTGTGCAGCATCATAATGTCTACATAAATACCGTGATGCATGTCCTTGCGGTTTTTGAAATGTTCTTCAATAAATGTAGTGTTGTTCATGCGCACCTTGGCATATTCAAGATGATCTGGCGTCGTACGCCACTCCTGCAGAACAAAATCAGGGTGTGAGTCCGCATTGAACGCATCTGTGAATTTTGCGTATTCGGCAGGAGTCATGAAAATATCAAGATCATCGTCCCATGGAATGAAACCGCCGTGTCTGATGGCGCCGAGTGCTGTTCCGCCCATTATGTAGTATGTTATACTGTTTTTGCGGCAAAGCGTGTCAATATATTTCATGATGTCCAAAATCTTGTTTTGAACATCGCGTACATTATTGCTTATGCTCATATCGGTACCGTCCTATATGTTTTTCGCAAGATAATAGTATTTGCTCATGATCTTTTTTACGATCGGTATTCTTGCGAGTGTTTTTGCTATGAGCTTTATCACCCGAAAGAAGATATGCTTGAGTGAATAGATAATGGCAGAGCGCTGCCACCTGTGAGGATGTGTGCTTATAATATAGCTTTCATTCGATGAACTTACGGCTTTGAATACTTTATCGAGATTCTCAAAAGCAATATTTTTGTCATCGCTGTTTACAATATCGTTGTTTATTGGGTCGAAAATCAGCTTGAATTGTCTGCCTGCATCCGAAATATAACCGTAATCGGTAAGGTACTTGGTCTTGAAGTCTACCATTATATCGGCTATCTCAGGATATCGCAGCTGTATTTTTTCGCTGCGAAAAAAATCTCTGTTGGATGTATATCCGACACGTTCAACGATTGGATTGCCGTGCTGACACACAGTTTTGAGAGTGAAGCCGCTTTTTTCAAAGAGCTGCTTGTTTGCTTCGAAAGTGAGAAACGCCTTTTCAAAATCACCCTTACAGCTGTCAAGTACATCGTAGTGGTATGATATTTCGTGACCCATACTTTGCATTTTCTTAAGTAACTCTATGTTTTTTTCATCTCTTAAAAGATATGCCTGTACATAGTATGAGCCTCTGTGTCCGTATCTTTGTTCTGCTTTTGCCATTTCATAGGCAGTGGATACATTAGTTTCCACATCATGTTTTAAAACGAGATATTTGCCTTTGGCAGAGGATACTTCACATGCGGGTATGCTTTGTATTCCTTTGTCTGACAGCTGTTTGCAAAAGCTATCCCATTTTTTGTATATGAAGATCATTGATTGTTAAGTCTCTCTCTCAGTATAGATGACGAGATACCGTCGGTATGGTCGAGGTATACGACCGTGCAGCCGATCTCGCCGAATTCCTTTTCATAGCTGTTCCAAGCATCGCTGTCTTTCCAGTCTGAACCGACAAAAACCGCGTCTGCTCCGAGCTTTTTTACCGCTTCAAGCTTGTTCATATTGCTTTGGAGGACCACTTTGTCGACGTATCGCACAGCCTCCACTATCGCAACACGGTCTTTTTCGCAAATTATCGGGTATTTCTGCTTTCTTTCAAAGCAAAGTTTGTCTGTAGTAACACCAACTATAAGATATTCGCATTGTTCTTTTGCACGCTTGATTATGTTCAGGTGACCGATATGAAACATATCGTACACGCCTGTTGTGTATCCGATTTTATATTTCTTTTTGTTCAAACTCAATTCACCGACTTTCGTGCAAATTTACGAAATATCCAACCACGTATGCGATTTGGTAAAAGAACTTGGACTATTAAACGTTTTGCGCAGTTGCTTAAAAACATGGCGGGACTTATGATTTTATTTACGAGCATATATTTTTGCAGCTTTGCTTCACTTATAAAATACTTGATACCGCCGCGTCTGTTGTACATATCTTTTCCAATTCGGACATAAACAAGAGTGTCTGATACATTTGCGAACTTCATACCAGCAAGATACATTCTTATCCACAGATAGTAATCTTCGTCGCAATACCAATCTTTATATCCGCCAACCTTTAATACGTGGTCTCGTCGAAACATTACGCTCATTTGGTTAAAAGGGCAACGCTTTTTAAGATCGTTTTTTATTTCGCTGTCAGAGAGCGCTACTACGCGTTTCGATACAACATTTTCGACAATGTCTATAAATTCAACGATATTTCCGCCAACAATGGATATATTGGGATTGTTTTCAAAAATTGAAAGCTGCTTTTCGAAGCGATTGTAAAGACTTATGTCATCTGCGTCCATCAAAGCTACTATATTGTTAGAACATTGCTCGAGGCAAATCCTTCTTGCTTCTCCGTGACCGACATTTTTACTTAGTCGCACAACTTTGAAATTCGGAAGTAGTTCGTAGTTTTGTATAATACAGTCAAGCTCGGGGGGCACGGGGCCGTCTACGGTCAGTACCACTTCGTTAGGAGCTATGCTTTGATTCAAGATACTGTCGACAGCAGTTTTGAACCATTCCGGAGAGTCTTTTTCGTATACACAAATTGAGACGGAAAATTTTGGTTTATCCATATCAGAAGCTTACACTTTCATCAGATATTTTGCTTCGTTTTGCTTTTCGGAGTAAGTTTGCTCGTCAACTTCGCCTTTATGAAGCAGGTAATCGCCGAGATCTGCGGCGGTTGCGAATCCGTCTTCGGTAATACCATAACGTTTGAAAACTTGGATAAACGTGAGTAATATTATCCTTATATCACCGAAAAAGGTTATGTTGTTTATGTATTCGAGATCGTACTTGAATTTTTTCTCCCATGTTATATTGTTTCTGCCACTAATTTGAGCAAGACCTGACAGACCGGGACGTACATTATGACGAGCTCTTTGAGATTCGGTCATGAAGACCATATCAATAATAAGTTGAGGTCTCGGACCGACTATTGACATATCTCCCTTGAGTATATTGATAAGTTCGGGAAGCTCGTCAAGCGACGTGCTTCTCAAGAACTTCCCGTATCGTGTAAGTCGTTTTTCGTCCGTAAGAAGTTCGCCGTTTTTATTCTTTTCGCATGTCATAGTACGAAATTTTATTAGTTTGAATATTTTTTCATCCTTACCGGGGCGCATTTGCACGAAAAACGGATTTCCTTTCATCATTATTGCGCCGATGACGGTCAGTATCAACAGTATCGGTGATAATACTATCAGCGCAATAAGTGACAAGGTAAAATCCATAGGACGCTTAATATATTTTCTGTACATTATGTACCCCCGAAGCAGCTTTTTATAGTATCGATAACGAATTTCTGTTCATCCGCAGTCATCTTTATATCGCTTGGCAGACAAAGTCCACGTGCGAATATATCCTCATTTACCGCCTTGTCGGTAAGTTTTATAAAGTCGTTGCCCTTGAATACCGGTTGCATATGCATCGGTTTCCAAATCGGGCGAGTTTCTATATTGTTTTCTGCGAGTATCTCCATGATCTTTATCGGATCTATGTTGATGTCTTTGTCTATGAGCATACACGAAAGCCAGAAGTTTGGAGATGTATACTCAAGATGCGGATTCATGGTGAGCGGAAGATCTTTAAGTCCGCTTTGATAAGTAAGATAGATTTTTTTCTTTCGTTCTCGGTGCTCGTTAAGATGCATGAGCTGACCGCGTCCTATTCCGGCAACTATGTTTGACATGCGGTAGTTATATCCAATCTCCTCATGCTGATACCAGGGAGACTTCTCGCGAGCCTGCGTTGCCCAGAAGAAAGCTTTTTCACGTGCGGATTTATCCTGCGTCAGGAGCATGCCTCCGCCGGAGGTGGTGATGATTTTATTTCCGTTAAAGCTGAGCGCGCCGTATTTTCCGAAGGTACCGCATTGTCTGCCTTTGTATGTAGCCGACAGAGCTTCCGCGGCATCTTCGATGAGGATCACGTTATGTCTGCGGCATATTTCTTTTATTTCATCCATCTTTGACGGTGTGCCGTAAAGATGAGCGAGCATGACTGCTTTGGCTCGGGGATACTTTTTAAAAGCCGCTTCGAGTGCATCGGGATCCATATTCCAGGTTTCGTATTCCGAGTCGATAAACACTGGTACTCCGCCTTCATAGACTATCGGGTTGACCGTTGCTGCAAATGTCATATCCGAGCAAAATACTGTCTCGCCGCGTTTTACTCCCGCAAGCTTTACGGCAAGATGAAGTGCCGCAGTTCCCGAGCACAGTGCAAGGGAGTGGTACGGCACGTCGACGTCAGTGTTTAAGTATTGATTCATTTCGTCTTCGAAGCCATCGCAGTTGAACCCGAGCGGTGCGATCCAATTTTTCTCGAATGCCTCTTTTACAAAGTCCATTTCCTCACCGTGCATAGTCGGCGTGGAAAGTGGTATTTTTTTGTTCATTTCTATCAATGCTCCCGAAATTGTATTTTGCAATTACCATATTGCGGGCGATTTGACAGCGCGACCCATAATGTTGTCCAAATTCCCACATTAAATAATATCATATTTTTGTAGATATGTCAATAAACATCGGATGAAAATCGTTAAAGCATTCTCTCATAGCGTCCACAAAATACCTCTTCGGGATATACAAACGAGTCTAAGTGTATCAAAATCCGGCAAAGGTCTTGAAATTTTAACAATTATGTGGTATGCTAATAATAAAAAGAAAAGGAGGCGGATCATGTTTTTGCAGGAATCGGGAGAAATGTACCTTGAAACGATATACATTCTGTCAAAAAAAAGCTCGGCGGTGCGCTCTGTTGATATTGGCGAGTACATGGGTTACTCTAAACCCAGTGTGAGCCGTGCCATCGGTTTGCTTAAGACAGGCGAATATGTAAAGGTTGATGCTGACGGCTATATTACTCTCACGAGTGCGGGACGCGAGGTCGCCGAAAAGATGTACGAGCGTCACACCATGCTCACAGAGTTTCTTGTAAGTCTTGGAGTCGACAGAGAATGCGCGACAGAGGACGCGTGCAAGATCGAGCATCATATTAGCGATGAGTCGTTTGACGCGATAAAGCGCCACTTTGAATCTATTGGTAAATAAGAAAATTCGAGCGCCGGCTGTGCAAACCACAGCCGGCGTTTTTTTAACCTATGAGGACCTTGTAGAAGTTCTTCTTACCCTTACGTACCTTGATGCCCTTTGTAAGCTCGTCTGCGCTTATTGTATGACCGATATTTTCGATCTTTGTGTCATCAATGAAAAGTCCGCCCTGGGTGATAAGTCTGCGTGCCTCACTCTTTGAGGGGGCTATATTTGCAGCTACGAGAAGATCCATTACGCCGATGCTGCCGTCGGTGAGAATGTCTGTGCCGAGCGTAACCGTAGGCATATTGGAGTCGTCGCTTCCGCCGCCGAAGAGAGCCTTTGAAGCTGTTCTTGCTTTTTCGGCTTCATCTTTGCCGTGTACGAGAGCTGTAAGCTCGTAAGCGAGGATATCCTTTGCCTCGTTGAGCTGTGCACCCTCCCAGCTGTCCATCTTGTCGATTTCTTCAAGCGGGATAAATGTAAGCATACGGATACACTTGAGAACGTCCGAGTCGCCGACATTTCTCCAATACTGGTAAAATTCAAAGGGAGAGGTCTTATTCGGATCAAGCCACACTGCGCCGTTTGCTGTCTTACCCATTTTCTTGCCCTCGGAGTTGAGAAGCAGAGTGATGGTCATAGCATAAGCGTCCTTGCCGAGCTTCTTTCTTATAAGCTCAGTGCCTCCGAGCATGTTTGACCACTGGTCGTCACCGCCGAACTGCATATTGCATTCGTATTCTTTAAAGAGATGATAGAAGTCGTAGGACTGCATTATCATGTAGTTGAATTCAAGGAAGGAAAGACCCTTTTCCATGCGCTGCTTGTAGCACTCGGCTCTGAGCATGTTGTTCACCGAGAAGCAAGCGCCTACCTCGCGAAGAAGGTCAACATAGTTGAGCTTTAAGAGCCAATCCGCGTTATTTACCGCGATAGCACCGCCTTCGCCGAAGTCGATGAATCGTTCCATCTGCTTCTTGAAGCATTCGCAGTTGTGCTCAATGGTCTCCGGAGAGAGCATCGAACGCATATCGGTTCTTCCGGACGGGTCGCCGATGTAGCCTGTACCGCCGCCGAGGAGTACTACAGGCTTGTTTCCTGCCATCTGCAGGCGCTTCATAAGGCAGAGCGCCATGAAATGACCTACATGGAGCGAGTCTGCGGTGGGGTCAAAGCCTATGTAGAATTTAGCCTTGCCCGAGTTGATAAGCTCGCGTATCTCGCTTTCATCTGTTACCTGTGCGATAAGACCGCGGGCAACAAGTTCTTCATAAATTTGCATTATTATCTCCAATCTGCTGAAATTACAGCTCAAAAAATGTACATAAAACAAAAAAGCCCCTGTGTCACTCTGACACGAGGGCAAAACTGCGGTACCACCTCTTGTCGGACACTTCTCGCGAAGTATCCCTCTGTGGGTGCGGAAAATTCCGCATCCTCCGCTGTATCGGGCGGGACCCGTCATATCCTACTTTGTTCGGACAGCCGCTCGGGAGTGTATTCGCCGTACCGTTTTACATTCTTTCACCTGCCGAATGTTCTCTGGGAAAACAAGATATCGGGTACTTCTCTCCGTCACTGCGTTGTGGTATTTATTATTATGTAGTATATCACATTTTCTATTAAAAATCAAGCCTTTTTTTCAATAATGTCAGAGATGCTGTTTTGATCTTTGCGAAATTAACAAAACTCAAACATTTTGAAAAAAGAACGCAAACAAACGCTTGGTAGAATATGACCGTAAAGTGCGGGAGCGCTTGATCAATAAACAAAATCAAAGGAGTAAAAAAATATGTCAAAGCTTGAAAAAATAAACGAAAAGATCGAAAAGAGCGTAGTCGACGGCTACAAGAAGATCGAAAACGGAGTTGTAAGCGGTTACAAAAAGGTAGAAGACGGAATTGTTGACGGCTTTAATAAAATGAATGATAAGATCATTGAAAAGGTCTTTGCTAAAGACGGTGAGACTGTCGATGAAGCAAAGAAGCGACTTTCGGGCGAAAATAAAGAAAAGTAAGTGAATTAACAAAACTCAAACAAAAGTTAACTGATTCTTACAAAACACTGTAAAATGGCGAAAAGTCTGGGTATTACAAGGGTTTTGCAAATATCGGCTTTTTTTTGAAACTTATCACAACTTATCGCAAATTGGTGTATCTTATAAGAAAATTGGTGTCAAAATTGGTGTCAAAAGCATTGGTTAAAATAAGCTGAAAAAATGCAACTTTAACTGTAAAATTATCACTTACGGAAAGCAAATTGATTTGAATTGTCTGACGAAAATAAAACATCAGCGGCATTACAATAATGTTTTTACACGATGTCAAATGAAAAAGGTGTCTATCTACGGATAGGCGCCTTTTGTTATACATGGATATTTTTAATCGTCGTTCACTTCTGGACAAAATGTCCAGAAGTTTTATTGGACCGTGATTTATTTGCAAAATAAAAAATGGCACGATAAAATTATTCTACCCTAAAAATTCAGGAGGACAAATATATGAGTGAAGTAATATGCTTAATCAACTTAAAAGGCGGAATCGGAAAGACCGTTTCCAGTATCAACATCACACACTCTTTCGCAAAGCTTGGTAAGAAAGTACTTATAATAGACACCGACTGCCAAGGCAACATTGCATAGGCACTCGGCAGGAACTACGATGAAAATCCAAACACTATTGTTGCTCTTATGACAGAAGCAATCGAGGGCGAGGTAACAAAACAGCGGGTGCTTGGATGTATATACAACGTTGGTATCGTTGATATTCTACCGTCGAACTTCCTGCTTGCAGGTATTGACTATCGCCTTATGAACGCTTTCAACCGTGAATGTGTTCTTAAAGCAATTGTTGATGCAGTTCGTGAGGACTACGACTACATCGTTATCGACTGTCCGCCTAACCTCGGACTTATGGTAGCAAACGCACTTACCGCATCAGACAGCGTTCTTATCCCCGTTGAAGCTCATTACCTAAGTTTTGAAAGCCTCAAGGTAATGCTTGGAACTGTTGAAATGGTTAAGAAAAAACTAAACCCCAACCTAAAAATTGCTGGTGTATTCCTTACGATGTATCAGCAAAGGACTGCATCAACATTATGGAGATTCGCAAAACAAGCCTTACAACAGACTATGAAATAAAGGCTGACACCCGTAACGACTCCATACTTGCCGAGAAGCTCCAGAGCCTTATGATCTTCTTCACACTCATAAAGAATGACATAACGCAGGACGAATTAAATCTCCTTGACAGTGCCGTTATCCGTACATACGAGACCTTCGGTATCACCTTTGACAATGCCTCACTTTACAACGAGGACGGCAATTTCAAGAAGATGCCTACACTCAAGGACTTGTATGCTGAACTCTGTTCAAGAGAGGAAACAAAGAAGCTTTCCCTTATGATTGAGAAGTTTGCTACGGTTTCTTTTGCATCATTTGGCAGAGAAACAAATGTAGACCTATCAAACAAATATATCGTGCTTGATATGACCGAAATGACGGATGCACTCAAGCCCATCGGTATGTTTATGGCACTTGAATTTGTGTGGGATAAGGCAAAGGAAAGCCGTATTCAGAAGAAAGTAATCTTTCTTGACGAGCTGTGGACACTCATCGGCGCAGGTGCTAACAAGCTTGCGGCAAACTATGTGCAGGAGATTTTCAGGCTTATCCGAGGCTTCGGCGGTGCGGCAATTCAGACAACGCAGGACTTGTCAAGCAGCTTTTCCGCTGACACCGGAAGATACGGCAAGGACATACTGAACCTTTCAAGCTTCAAGATTCTTCTTCACCTTGAGGAAGATGAGGCGTTCACAGCACAAAAATATCTGTCGCTTTCGGATGAGGAAACAATGCAGATTATCCGAAACGGCAGAGGTGAAGCACTTCTCTGTGCCAACAAGAACAAGGTGTGTATCGAGATTAAGGCATCGCCTATAATGTATGACCTCATAACCACCAAGAGATCTGAC
>JAFUMW010000184.1 GCA_017482465.1 Clostridia bacterium | reverse complement strand
CTCGTATAGAGTGTCATCACCCATTTTCTTGACCGACAGTCTCGTACCTTCGCCGAATGTTGCATGTACAACGCGCTCACCCTCCGAGAAGATCTCAAGCGGCGTCCGCTTTATCGGCGACGAGGATGTAACAGGTGTTGTCATCTCCTTTGAAAGCTCCGGCTTGTATCTTGTATGCATTATGTTCACAGGCTCGCGTGATCCCTCGGTCTCGTTGTTTATATACTGCGGTGGGATCTCGGTCAAGAAGCATGACGGCGGATTGTATCTTGTTTTGCCGAACATCATTCGCTCACGAGCGTTCAAGATGTAAAGCTTTTTCTTTGCTCTTGTTATTGCAACATATGCAAGTCGGCGTTCTTCTTCGATCTCCTCGTCGTTTCCGATCGACATCGTGCCCGGGAATATTCCTTCCTCAAGACCGGGTAAGAAAACTGTCGGAAATTCAAGCCCCTTTGCGCTGTGAATAGTCATCATTACAACAGCATCTGCTTGGGCATCATAGTTATCGGTATCGCTGACAAGTGCAACTTCTTCAAGAAATCCCGAAAGAGTGGGGTCGTCTGCAGATTCGTCGTAGCTTGCCGCACTGGCGATAAGCTCGTCGATGTTACGCAAGCGTTCGATACCGGTCTCGCCCTCTTCTAAGAGCATATCGTGATATCCGGATTCCTCAACTACCGTGTTGATAAGCTCGCCTATCGTGACTGCCTGCGAAAGCGAGCGCATTCGGTCGATAAAGTCTGTAAACGCAAGAAGCCTGTCGCAGACCTTGGTCAACTGCATATACTGATTTGAGCGCTTCATAATATCATAAAGATCGGTGTTTTCAATTGCGGCGAGAGCTTCGACCGCTCCGACGGTAGAGTCGCCGATCTTTCTTTTAGGTTCATTGATGATGCGTTTTAGTCTAACACTGTCTCGGCTGTTTGAGATGACACAAAGATAAGCGACGATATCCTTGATCTCCTTTCGGTCAAAGAATCGCAGACCGCCGAGCATGCGGTAGGGAATACCGCTTTTGGTAAACACGCTCTCGAGAGGAGCAGATTGGCTGTTCATGCGGTAGAGAACGGCAAAATCCGAAAAACGCAGGCCATCGCGGCGCACACTTTCAAGTATGCGGTCGGCTACGTATTGCGCTTCGATGTTCTGATTAGGCAATTGCTTTACGGTGATCTTGTCACCGTCGCCGCCGTCAGTCCACAGACTTTTACCTTTTCTGCCTTTGTTGTTGGCAATAACAGCGTTTGCGGCATTTAATATATTGGCTGTTGAGCGGTAGTTTTGCTCAAGTTTTATGACTTTACAGTCTGAAAAGGCACGGTCAAAAGTAAGAATGTTTTCGATCGTCGCTCCTCTGAATTTATAAATACTCTGGTCATCATCGCCGACTACCATGATATTCTTGCGCTTTGCGCTGATAAGCTCGCAAAGCTTAAGCTGAGCAATATTGGTATCTTGAAATTCGTCAACACATACGTATCTGAAACGATTCTGATAATACGTTCTGACCTCCTCGTTTGCCATAAGCAGGAGAACGGTCTGCATGATTATATCGTCAAAATCAAGAGCGTTTGCGCTCTTAAGCTCACGCTCGTATTCGAGATATATCTGCGCTATACGCGAAAGCTTGAAATCGGATGCGGCCTCTGCGGAAAACTCCTTGGCTGTCATAAGCTTGTCCTTAGCACGGCTTATGACACTCATAGCGGCTCTGGGCGCTATGACCTTTTCGTCGATTCCGAGACGCTTCATGCATGAAGTGATAAGCTTTTTTGTGTCATCCGTGTCATATATAGTAAACGATGACTCATATCCCGCAAGCTGTGCGTATCTTCGCAAAATGCGTACACAGATCGAGTGAAATGTACCGGCCCATATCTCTTTTGCCGCGTCCGGGTCTCCGATGACCTTTTCAAGTCTCTCTTTTATCTCGCCTGCCGCCTTGTTTGTAAAGGTAATGGCAAGAACCGCCCATGGAGGGCAGGGTGCATCGGCAAATTCAGACAGTGCTTCAGCAAGCGCCTCGCTGTCGAGCGATCTCATGGCTTCAATACGTTCGATTTCGGCTTCTGTAATGTCGCTTGGAACACTTTCGCTGTAGTACGCGTTTCCATATCTTATTATGTGTGATATACGGTTTACAAGAACGGTCGTCTTTCCGCTTCCTGCACCCGCAAGAACGAGTAAGGGGCCGTTTACGGTGTAAACGGCATCGCGCTGACAGCTGTTCATGCGGTTATAATATGTATCAAACAGCGCTCTTTTAGCGCTGATATAGCGTTGATTCAAAACTTCGTTTGCCATTTTTTCAGTCCGTTTCTTTCCATAAACAGAAACAAAGGGGGATATCCCCCTGTGCTTCATTATTTGCGTTTTCTAACAAATCGTTTGTGCTTAAGCTCGACGCTTCGTCCTGTTCTGATGTAGGAGTGAAGTATTGTACGTATGCGTGAGGTCTGCCTTATGGAAATTGCTTCGGGCTTGCCAATACGCTTGATATATCTTACGAGCTCATCAAGTTTTACAAGGTTTCTGTAATTTTGAGTGAATGTAACTCTGTTTGAAGAGAAGGTAACGACATTGTAGATCGGGATCTTGTACTGACCTTCGCTTTTGAGAATCTCATTTATTACTTTTATATGAGTTTCATTCTGGTAGATGGGATTATAAAAGGATATACGCTTATCATTGTATATCTGTGTCCATTTGCGCGTATCGCCGTTGATGATCTTGCCGTTGTGGCTCTTTAATTCTATTACGAATATACCGCTTCTGTTAACGACGATCGCATCGATCTCAGCATATCTGTCCTTGCCTGCATTAACATAAGGAATATAAACATTTGTAAAGACAGCTGTAGGAGAAAATGCTTCCTCAAGCACCTGCTTGAGCCTTTCCTCACTCGGTTTGCCGTACTTTTCGATCTCGTGTACCCGCTTTTGAGATTTAACTTTTATCGTCACAAAGAGTATGACCGCCGCGATCAGAATGACCGCGGAGATCATACACAGTGTTATAAATATCGGGGATTTTAAAATTTCCGACAAGATGACACCTCAGGCAAGCTCTTTTTCAAGATAATCGGCAACCTCACCGACAGTTGATTTTTTTGAGATGGCCTTGTCATCGATCTCGCAGTCGTACCTCTCCTCAAGCTCGAGTACAAGCTCTGCAAGCTCAATGGAGTTAATTCCGAAATCTCGGCGGAGATCGGACTCACGTGTGATCTCTTCAGGGGAAATGTTGTACTGTGCGGCTATAATGTCTTTAAGTTCTTCGAACATAATGTCCTCCTTATTTTACAAGAAATCTCTTGATCTTCTTAGTTGTCGTTTTTTCGAATTCGGTATCGCGGAATTCGAATACCGATACTTGCTTGAATGACGGCATGTTTTCGTTCAGAGCTTTTAGTTGTTCAAGCGCCTTTGCTTTTACTTCGTCGGACGACATATCCTCATGTGATTCAAAGTCCGGGAATACAACTGCGACTATTGAGGTCTCACTGCCTTTTTCATCCCGTCTGCCGATAACTACTATTTCTTTTGCGTATGTGCACGATAAAAGGTTCTCTTCAAGCTCCTCGGGATATACATTTTTGCCGTTTGACAGAATGATGACATTTTTCTTTCTGCCGGTGATATAAATGTAACCGTCGGCGTCAATGTAACCGATGTCGCCTGTTCTGAACCAGCCATCCTCGGTGAAAACCTCGGCTGTCGCCTCGGGATTCTTGTAATAACCGAGCATTACGTTTCCGCCCTTTACAAGCAACTCTCCGCGTCCAGAATCATCAAGAGTAGTTTCGTCCACCTTGACCTGTGTACCTATAGCGGCAGGACCGACCGAACCGATCTTGGGAGCCTGATAGGGAGTTACCGAAACGAGCGGTGCGGTCTCTGTGATGCCGTAACCTTCAAGAACTGTGATGCCGAATGCATTGAAATCCTTTATAATGTTCGGCTGAATGGGAGCACCGCCGCAGATGATGGTTTCGATGTTGCCGCCGAAAGCCGAGAGCACGTCTGCAAATATCCTGCGTCTTATGTCTATACCAAGCTTAAGAGCGATATTAGACAACTTCATGCCGGCCTTGACCTTGCCGGCTATTTTTTCATCGTTTATCTTAGCCCATACCTTCTTGTGTACCGTTTCCAAGAACAAGGGAACAACAACAAGTCCGTTAGGCTTGTAATATTGCATGGACTTTGAGGCATATTTGAGCGAAGGGTTGATGTATACGCTGGCACCGATGTTCATTGCGGCAAGATGCGTACAGGTGAACTCATAAGTGTGATGGATGGGAAGAACCGAAACAAGGCTTGCGGAGTCGTCAAACGGAACAAGCTCGCACGCCGCATTTACGGATGTGATAATGTTCTTCTGTGAGAGCATAACACCTTTGCTCGTACCGGTCGTGCCTGAAGTGAAGAGTATCGAACAGCACTTTTCAGTATCCGGTGTGATCGAGGTGTACGAAGCGTCACCGCCGTCTAAAAGCGCCTGACCCTCTTCAATAAGAGTATTGATGTCAACTACATTAACTCCCTCAGGTGAATCAACCTCTTTGTCGTCGCTGTTGAGTCTGATGAACAGCGAAACATTCGGGATCTTTTCGGCAAGCGTTGTGATCTTACCGTTAAACGCACCGGTGTAAGCAATAGCCGCACACTCGGAGAGGTTGATAAAATCGCAAACTGCATCAAGGGATAACTCTTTGTCAAGCGGAACTATTGTACTGTTGCCGTTGACAGCAGTAACATAAGTAAGCGCCCAATACGGAGATGTATCACCGATAACGGCGATGTTTTTACCGATATATCCGCGAGCATTGAGTGCTGTACCGTATGCATTCATTTCGCTTAAGTATTTGTTGTAAGAATATTTTTTTGTTTCTTTGCCGACCTTGTATTCATAGAATGTTTTATCTCCGAATTTTTCGGCGCTTGTCAATACAAGCTCTTTAAAATCCGAAACTATCTTCGGCGGATTTTTTTTGATTTTTTTCATGCGTTAAGTTTACCTTTCATAAAGTGGGGAAAACTCCCGTAGGCTTAATGATGCGATCAGCAAAAGCCTTTTTGTATTATACAGGATTTTATCACCAATGTCAATAAACACTCTTGGGAAAGTGTAAAAGTAAATTAGCGGTTCAAAGCCTGCGGACGTATGACGAAAACCACTCATGCTCGTCCGGTTCGAGAAGAGGAAAGAGATTTTCAAAAACAAAAGCGTGGTAATCATTAAGTGCCTTGATGTCGCTTTCGTCAAGGTACTCAGGCAAAACAGCGTCGAGATCAATAGGGCAAACGGTCAACGGTTCAAACTTGAGAAAGTCGCCGTGGTCGTTTGAAAAAGCGTTTACACAGAGGATCTCGTTTTCTATTCGAATCCCGTGAGAACCCTCGATATAAAGACCGGGCTCGTCGGAGGTCACCATTCCTGCTTCTATCGCAGGTGCGTTGTTTGCGTAATGGAATCTGTTTGGACCCTCGTGTACGCTGAGCATATAGCCGATGCCGTGTCCCGTACCGTGTCTGAAATCGAGACCGTGCTCCCATAACGGCTGACGCGCAATAGCGTCAAGCACAGCGCAGCGTGTACCCTTTTGAAAAACAGCTTTTTGCAGTCTTAGCATTGCTTTGCATACAAGTGTGTAGTGAAGCTTGAACTCATAAGACGTGTCTCCGAGCACAAATACACGAGTAATGTCGGTAGTTCCGCCCTTGTATTGGCCGCCCGAATCAACAAGAAGCGCTCCCGATCTCATTATTGCTGTATCGCTATCGGGCGTTGCGCTGTAGTGAACGATCGCAGCGTTAGCGCCGTATCCGCAGATCGTGTCGAAGCTGTCACCGTTGTATGACGGGCACGATCCACGTATCTGCCTTAATTTATCAGCGGCACTGATCTCGGTATATTCACCGTCTTTAGCATTTTTTATCAGATGCATAAATCTTGTCACGGCGAGTCCGTCATAAAGGTGTATACGCTTAAGATTTTCAATTTCGACAGCATTTTTTACAGCTTTGAAAAGTACGGCGGGGTCGCACCTTTCGATTATCTCTGCATTCGCTTGTTTTACAGCTGAGATGATCGCCGCATTAACAGCGGTAGTGTCGCAGAGGATCTTTTTTTCGGTTATATCTTTAATGAAAGTGTAGAAAGTCGAATAATCGAGCACGGTTATCTTACTGCTATCGAGCGAAGCTGTTATGTTCGATGACGCTTTGCTGTCAAGGAAAACGTATGCGTTAGTTGCAGTAATGTACATATAGGCGTAAAACACAGGGGTATTCTTGATGTCAGAGCCGCGCAGATTAAGTATCCACGCTATTTCTTCGAGTGAGGATATCACATGTCCGTCGGCGGAAAGTGCTGACATTTTTGCTCGAATATTCGAAAGCTTGCTTTCACGCGAAGCACCTGTTAACTCAATAGGGAGTTCGGATATCATTGAAAATTTCTGTAAAGGAAGATCATTACAGGCTTTTATAACAGGGCTGTTCTCGGTGAGAATATCAAACGACTGCGTTTCGGCAAGGCTTGAGAGCTTGTCAGCAAATGACGCGCTCATAAAACGTCCGTCGGAAAACAGCCTGTCTCCGCGGCCGAGCGTACTTTTGCAAAGTGCGAATATATCAGGTTCGCCCTTTACTCCGTCGCGAACAAGCTTGATACCCGTGCCTTCAAGCTGTGCTTCAGCCTGAAGAAAGTAACGCCCGTCTGTAATAAGATAACCCTTATCAGAGGTAATATACAGTGTACCCGCTGAGCCTGTAAATCCCGAATAATACTGCCTGTATTTAAAACAATCATTCACATATTCGGACATATGACAGTCCTCGGAGGGTATAATGCATGCAGAAATGTTTTGCTCTTTCATGCATTCTCTGAGCGCTCTGAGACGGTTTGGTATATCGGTGTTCATGCTCTGTCTCCTTGTATCAGTTGTAGGCAAAAACCGGGCTTATATCAAGCTTGTCGGCTTTATCCGTTTTATAGTTTATCTTAATATCGCTTTCGTGGGCTTGGATGTCCTTGTCATATACCCTGAAGCTTATAGACATCTGCGCCGAATACGAAACGTCATTGACGTAAT
>JAFUMW010000183.1 GCA_017482465.1 Clostridia bacterium | reverse complement strand
GTCGAGTTTCTTGCTTGGTCGTATCTTGCTTTTTTAGCTTTGTACTTCCTTCTTCTGTTGTTCAATTTTCAAGGACCGTCTTCTCGTACCCTCGTTCGGACACTCGATTATTATATCACATCTCTCCGCCTCTTGTCAAGTACTTTCTTTCAACTTTTTTCAGTTTTTTCTCCGTACTCTCTATCAGCTTCGTATGTCTTTCACTCCCTCTCTCGAGGTGAGCTTGTCTATTATATCACCTATTTCTTCCCTTGTCAACCCCTTTTTTAAAAGTTTTTCAACATTTTTTGTTGATTTTTGCATCTTTATCGAAAATGCGCAAATCATAAAGTGTATAACCGACATTTATGTTGAAAACGCACCACACTTATCAAATCATTAATAACGGAGCACGATATGACGACTATATTTGTCAGAACTATCATTATATATGTAACACTTATACTTGCCATACGTATCATGGGCAAACGTCAAGTAGGACAGCTCGAGGTATCAGAGCTTGTCACTACATTTTTGCTTTCCGAGCTCGCCTCATTCCCTATCACCGATGACAGTATACCTTTATTGTTCTCCGTAATACCGATACTGACACTTGTTGCCCTCGAAGTGATCGGTGCGTACGCGGTCACCAAAAGCAACAGATTAAAGCGCATATTCATAGGTCGGCCAACCATGATAATATGCAAGGGAAAGCTTGATCAAAAAGAGCTCGAACGCAACCGCATCAGCGTCGAGGAGCTTTTCAGCCAACTGCGTATGAAAAGCATCGTTTCTCTTGACGAGGTCGAATACGCGATACTCGAACAAAACGGACAGCTTTCGGTGATAACAAGGAGTCAAGTACAACCTCTTTCTCCTGTCGATGTCAACATCGATGTTCCCGAAAAAGGCATCGCGCACGCTCTTATCATTGACGGTGAGATAAACGACCAGAATCTTGAGGTCGCCGGCAAGACCAAGGAATGGTTGAAAAAGAAAATTAAGTCTTACGGATGCCGAATTGAAGACGTTTTTATTTTCACTGTTGACGATCACGGTGACGAAAAACTTATCAGGCGCGACACTAAGTGACGCGCCCGATGTATTGAAAGGTATAAAATATATGAAGAGTGCAATCATCTCAGCATCGATACTTCTGACGATCATAATACTTCTTGTTATAAACGCGGTGATCCTTGACAAATGTGCAGATTCGCTTCTTGAAACAGTCCACCTCATGAGCGACGATCCGCTCATGGAATATGACAATGCATCAAAGTTGGTCGAACAATGGAACAAGATCGAGCCATTCGTTTCGATATCTGTCGTTCATGCCGAGACCGAAGCGGTAACGAACGCCGCCTCGCTTATACGAGTGTATGCAAAGACAAACAACGCCAGCGAATTCATGGCTGCCAAAAAAATATTCGAGCATGCTGTCATGCACATAAGCTTTTCGGGAAAGCTCTCACACGAAACGATACTGTGATCACCTGAAATCGGTAACACCGTCCGCAAGCTTTACACCGTAGCGCAGGATCGAGTAATACTCGCTGTCTACCTTCTCAAAATCTATACCGAATTTATCCGCAACAGCTTTTACGACATATTCGGGATTGAGATAATCGGCGCTGTCACAAGAAAGAGTCGCGTTTATTACGATCGCACCGTCAATAAAGTTTACCTCTTGACTTTTTATAAGCGGATTTATATCGACCTCTTTTTCGCCGCTCTTGCTCTTCTTGGTTATTATGAGCGGATTTGAAAGCAGTTCTGTTATCCCCGATGCGAGCTCTTTGCTTGCTTTGGAGGTATTGATCTTTATCTCATATTGTGCCCATCCGATCTCGGCGATCTTGTGTTCGGGATACCAGACACCGTTCACCTGCATCTCGGGCGCAAATTCCGCGCCTATACGCTTCGCGATCTCCTCGCAGGTCATATCCTCCACGATCTTAAAATCAACAAACTCACATACACTTTCGGTCCCTATCGAAAGCGGGAGCGAGAATACGAGCTTAGGACGCGGATTAAATCCTTCGGTGTACCATATCGGTATACCCGCACGCACAACAACACGTGACATGGTACGCGCGAGGTCAAGATGAGATATAAACTGAAGCTTACCTGTTTTGGTGAATCCGAGTCTTACAGCTGTCGCTTGCACCATGTTTTTTCACCTCCGAGCTTGTTTGCGCCGCATGCTGAGCATTTCTGCGAGCAGTTGGGTGTAGTTATGTTTTCGTGTGCCTTTTTATTTTCGCTTAAAAGAAATTCTTTGGTCACACCGCAATCTATCATATCCCACGGCAAGATTTCATCATCTCCGATACGTCGGTTCGCATAAAACGCGGGGTCGACACCCGCACGTTCAAAGCACTCCATCCATTTGTCATAGTCAAAAAACTCATCCCATGAGTCAAAGCACATACCAAGGCGTCTTGTCTCAAGAAGAGCCTTTGACAAGCGTCTGTCCCCGCGTGCAAGCACAGCTTCAACGCGGCTCACCTTCGCATCATGATGATGGAACTTGACAAATTTGTTTGTCATCTTCGACTCCAAAAACCTCTGCTTATCGTAAACTATATCAAGTTCATCCTGCGCTTCCCACTGGAAAGCGGTAAACGGCTTGGGGATAAAGGTCGAAACACTGACGCTTACCGACGGCGGACGCTTAAAGCTTCCGTCGCCCTTATGTTCACGCTTGAGCTCAAAGAATTTATCTACTACTTTATCGGCAAGCTCTGCGATGCCTGCGAGATCCTCATACGTTTCAGTTGGCTGTCCGAGCATAAAGTAAAGCTTGACCTGACTTTTTCCTCCTTCGAAAGCAACCGTGCATGCGTGCATAAGATCTTCCTCGGTTACATTTTTATTGATCGCGTCACGCAGTCTCTGAGTACCGGCCTCGGGCGCGAATGTGAGACCTCCGGTCCTTACCGACGATATCTTCTCCATGAGTTCTTTTGAAAAGCTGTCAGCACGAAGTGAGGGCAGCGAAAGACTGACCATATTGTCATCAGTCCAGCTAAGAAGCTGTTCGCACAGCGGATGCAGATCGGAATAATCACTTATACTCAACGAGATCAGCGAGATCTCGTCATATCCGGTCGAGTCGTAAAGCTTTTTCGCCTGATCGTTTAATACCTCGGGAGATTTTTCGCGTATAGGTCTGTATATCATACCGGCTTGACAAAATCTGCATCCGCGTATACAGCCTCTGTACACCTCAAGAGTTATCCTGTCGTGAACGGTTTCGATGTACGGCATAACAAACTTATCCGGGAAGTAGGACTTGTCCATGTCGCGGATTATGCGCTTTGTGATCTTTGCCGGGATGTCATCATACAAGGGAGTGATTGAACGGATCGTGTTATCCTCATTATACTCAACATTGTAAAGAGACGGGACATAAAAGCCTTCAAGCTTTGCCGCCTCATGCAAGAACGCGCTTTTTGTATAGGTCCCGTCCTGCTTCATTTTTATATAAAGCTCGGTAAACTCGACAAGTGCCTCCTCGCCCTCTCCTATGCTGAAAACGTCAAAAAAGTCAGCAACAGGCTCTGCGTTATACGCGCAAGGACCGCCGCCGATCACTATCGGATCGTCATCTTTACGCTCCGACGCCAAAAGCTCCAAGCCCGCAAGCTCAAGCATATAAAGAACGTTTGTATACGACATCTCATACTGTAACGTAAACGCTACTATATCAAAATCGCGTACAGGATCGCCGCTCTCGGTCGCATACAACGGTATTCCGTGAAGCTTCATCTGTTCTTCCATATCCGACCACGGAGCATATACACGCTCACACCAGATATCCTTGTGCTCATTGAGCACGCTGTACAGTATCCTCACACCGAGATTTGACATACCTATCTCATAGGTATCCGGAAAACAAAACGCAACTCTCGCCTTTATATCATTTTTATCCTTAATGATCTGTCCGAATTCTCCGCCGGAGTATCTTCCGGGCTTTTCAACGCGTTTGAGAATTCGCTCAAACGGGATATTCTTTTTCATCGACCTTATCCTTTCGTCAAAGAAATACCGTTACGGCACAGAATGTCACCGTAACGGTATACTTACTTTACTCTGTGAAAATGGCAACAAACACTATTGGTATGAGCCAGAAGATCTGATACAGTGCGGCATATGCCGAACCGAGTCCAAGCTTACCGAGCGCCGCCACCGCATAGATCACAAGCATAACAAGCACCGTACTCACTATCTCGAATATGCCGTGTATCCTTGCAATATACTTAATTCTGTCACACAATGAGAGAGCGCGAAGCAAGGGTTTTACCGTTCCTATCGAAACGACACCGCTGTCTGCTCTTTCCGCCTTTGACGGCATTTCCTTGCCGGGCTTACTGTGTACCACTCTTACGGGGTAATCGCTCTTGAGTCCGAGCTTTCTTACAACGAACTCTTCGTCAATGTTGGGGTCGCGCGTTCTGATACCGACGCACATTCCCGCTTTATAAAGCTGCTTGAAGATAAGCTCGTATTCCGAATCAGCAGTATACTGTACGTAGAATTTGGCAAGTATCTCCTGCTCGTTTGCAACATACATAAGTCTGACGCCGCTGTTTTTTTCCATAGCTTCGTCACTGTCACCGTACGGTGTTTCAAAGTCCATCGACTTCATATAATCATTACTTCCGAGATATATACTTTCACCGTCTATAGTACACTGTATTCCATTGTCCGAAACATCAATCAACTCTGTGTTTTCACTGTGACCGATCTCACCGGTCGCAAGGCTGAAAACATCCGAAAGCGGACCGCCTATCTTTGCAAAAATGCTTGCAGCATAGTATATAACACCGTCAATTCGGTTATCGCTGTACACTTTGACGCTGTTGATCTTTACTCCCGTAGACGGAAAAATATCCTTTTCGTCAAAGAATACTACCGAGCCGTCAGAATATTCTTCAAGAGATCCTGCACCGACTACGGTGCTTTCGCTCTCATACACATTTTTCACAGCGCGGTAGAACGGATGACTTCCGGCGATCAGCACCGTGCCCGGCAGACCGAGCACAACGGCAAGGTATGCCATAGTTACTATCTCATATGTACTTGATTTCATCAGTATTCCGAGACCGATGGCAAGAAGCATTTCCGCAAGCGTGATAAGCATGAGAACGAGTAAATGCCCATTCTTTCCGCGATTGCGTATTCTTTCAAAGAATCCGTCAACAAACTTCACTCTCGTAACCGCGAACATGGGTGAGTCCGGAGACACATATTCCTCGAAGAGCTGTGCGTCCCGCGCACGTTCCTCGTCAGTCAGCTTTCTCACTGCGTATTTCTTCGACTTCGAAGAAATAATGCCAAAGCTCATCACCTCACGCTTGAGATCAAGTATCTCACAAAGGATAGCGAACACAAAGGTAAGAGCCACGGGGAAATTATAGAACACCGCGCTTCTTGTACCTGGGATCAAAGTAATGATCGTTGTGTACACTACCGAAGCAGTGAGCAATACCGCAGGTATAGACTCAAAAGAAGGCTTGAACTTAAAGAGCGAGGAAAATCCGACAGCCAGCTTATCAACATACATAAGTGCACATAAAAGAACAAGCTGAAGGTCTATCATCGCGCATACCGTAGGATAAACAGAAACGGTAAGCAGACCGGGAAGCTTCAGAGCAAACATTCCCGAGTTTTCAAAAAGAAGAAGCGAGACCGCAAATACAATGCAAAGCAAGAACCTTACCGTCGCGCCTCTGAAAGCCGAGGTATACTTGCTCTTTATCTCATCACGCTGTTCTTCATCTTTATACTCATAGTCCGACTCAAACAGCTCGTAAAATCTTTTCTTTTTAGGAGCAGAGGGCATCTTGATCTTGTCTCCCTCTCGGACTATCTCATCAGCACGCTCCTGTCCGTATTCCTCTGCGAGCTCCTCCTTGTCCTTAAACAGATTAAGGAGATTGATCTCGGTAGTATCAAGCTCTGCGCCGTCCAATCCCTTATATTCACGTGAACCGTCTTCGGATACAGGCGGAAGAGTCTTCCCCTCTGCGACGTTAACAGGCTCTTCATTTTTCACAACATCTTCAACGAAATCAAAGTCGTCCGATTCAATGCTTGTTGTTTCGTAAACCGACTCGCCGTTTTCGATCATTGTAGCCATATGTGCCAAGAAGCCTTCGCCGGAAGCATCTTCTTTGCTTTCAGCCTCAT
>JAFUMW010000182.1 GCA_017482465.1 Clostridia bacterium | reverse complement strand
TGAGGCAGAGTACGAAAATTTCAGCAGGTTCGCAGGACGTCTGGCGCTTCAGAGCGAACGGCGTGCCAAGATCAAAAAGCTTGAAGCAGAGCTCTGCCGGACAGCGTCGCTTTTAAGCGAGTGGCCGCGCATGGCAGACGAGCTTAAGCTTGCACAGTCGCTGTCAAAGGAAAAGGCGGAGCGCGAGCTTACTGATAAGTATAACGCGGCAAAGAAGCTTTATGACGAGCTTTCGGAGTATACTTCACGTCTTGACGGCAAGGTATGTCCCGACGCAGATGATATAAGCGCGGCAAAAGCCGCTTCTGCCGCCATCATTCGTCTTGAAAACGAGCTTTGCGGCATGAACATATCCGCAAAGATAAAAATGCTCGGCGGCAACAGGCTTGAGGTAAGATCGCTCAGAACCGGGGAATTACTCGACGGCTCGGGTGAGGACATTGCGATCACAGAGGCTGTCAGCTTAATTATACCCGATGTTGCACAGATATTGCTCTCCCCTGCCGATGTTGACACCGTAAGCATCGCAAAGCAGGCGGAAAAGCAACGTGCAGATCTTGACGGGATATATGAAAAATACGGTGTGGACACCGTTGACGGGCTTGAACAGCTCGCTCAGGAGTACGCACAGCTAAAAAGCTCTGTCGACGCTTACGGTATGCGTCTTTCTGCTGTTTTGGGCGACACGGAGATCGATGAGCTCGAAGCATCGGTAAAAAGCATCACAGCCTCGCCGCGTGCAGGCGATGAGATCGCTTATCAAATAAAGCAGCTGTGCGGCGAGACCGAGCTTTCGCGTTTTATCGCGCGTCTGGAGGCTCTTATTGCAAAGAACGAGTCGGATCACGGCAGTATTGATATGCTCAAGGAAAAGGCGCTTGATATAAAAAGCGAGCTTGAACGCTCACAAGCCTCGCTCGAATGCGGATCGGACATTCCCGAGGAGTACATGCTTATATCCGATCCCGAGGCTCACACCGCAAAGCTAAAGCAGTTATTTGAGCTGTCACGGCAGGAAAAAGAACGGGCACTGAGTGCAAAGGCAAGCGCCGCAAGCGCGCTTGAAGCGTACAGGTCAACGCTTGAGGACGAGCCTGTGTCTGTACTTGAGCAAGCAAAAATCGGATTTGCGGAGCAAAAGGAGCTTCTCGATCACTGGCTTGGCATAAAGGAAGCATTTGAAAAGCAAAAAAGCGAGCTTACAGACTCGCCGATGAACGATATAGCACAAAAATTCACTCACTATCTCGGTGAGATCTCACAAGGCGGGATATACTCTGAATTTCCCGATGCGGACAAGCTTGACATGAACATATACAGTAATGACAGGCTGTTAAGCTACGGTAAGCTTTCCGAGGGAACGAAGGAGACCGTCTCGCTTGCTTTCAGATTAGCCGTACTTGACCATTTGTTTCCCGATGGCGGCGCTGTCGTAGTCTTTGACGATCCGCTCACCGACATGGATGCGGAGCGCAGTGCAAGATCATGTGAGATGATAAAGGATTTCGCGTCAAGGCATCAGGTAATATTTCTTACCTGCAAGGAAGAATACTTTGACATGCTTGGCGGAAACAAGATAATTATGTAATGAAAAAGAAGGTGCAGAGAAAGGGGTGATGTTCTTAGCGGAGAATTACAAACTCAGCCAAGTGCGAGCATCGCATTTGACTGGTCAAACGCAATATGGGCTAAGCCCAAACCCCTATTTCAAGCAGAAAGAGAGAACAAATCGGGAAATCCGAAATGTCCTCTCTTTTTCTGTTAGTATTAAAGTGATATTCTTTGCTCACGCAAAGAGTGATATTTCCTGTCGGGAAGTGATATTGCTCGGCTTTGCCTCGCAGTGATATTCTATTCGCCTAAAGCTTGCGAAGCAAATATAACTCGGCGTAAGCCGAATATAACTGCGTGGCAATATCACTCGCCGCAGGCGAATAGAGTTGCGTGATACTCCGTTAAGAGTATCACGCTAATTCTGCACCTTTTGTTTTATCTGTTTGCAAGCACCTTGTTTTCGTGATCCTTCACAAGCGCGAGCCATTCGTCGCGCTCGGGTACATTACAGCTCTTGCAGTACATATCCCATACTGCCGCGAACGGGTAGGATTTAAGCTCCTCAAGCAGAGCAAGCCTTGATGTGTAGTCACCCTCAAGTTCAAGCTTTTTAAGCTTTTCCGACGGTTCAACGAGCGCGTACAAAAGCGCCTTTTCCATATTGCGCGCACCGATAGTCCAAGCGGCAATGCGGTTTATGCTCGCGTCAAAAAAGTCAAGTCCGATATTCACTCTCTTTTCAAAGCCGCCGCGTATTATCTCGGACGCGATCGCCTTGAGCTCGTCATCAAAGATGACCACATGGTCGGAGTCCCATCTTACCGGACGGGAGACGTGTAAAAGAAGCTCATCAGCAAAAAGCAAAAGCGAGCTTATCTTATCGGACACTACCTCGGTCGGATGATAGTGGCCCGTGTCAAGGGTGAGCGCGATACCGAGCTTTGAAGCGAGTCCCATATAGAACTCGTGCGAGCCTATGGTACAGCTCTCCGCGCCGATACCGAACACCTTGCTCTCTACCGCGTCAAGGTTATTTTCCTTTTCGCCCTTATATGCGAATATCTTTTCATACGAATCCAAAAGTCTTGCGCGAGCCGCGTATCTGTCAACCGGAATGTCCTTGAATCCGTCGGGAACCCAATGGTTCGTGACCGCTCTTATGCCAAGCTCGCGTCCCATATGCTCCGCGATCTTTCTGGAAGCGATACAGTGCTCGATCCAAAAATCGCGTACAGCCTTGTCCGGATGGCTCAGGGTAAGACCGTCCTCGCTCATTTTGTGCGAGAAGCAGGTCGGGTTGAAGTCAAGTCCGAAGCCGTTTTCCTTTGCATAATCTATCCATGTATCGAAGTGCTTGGGCTCTATCTCGTTGCGCTCGATCTTCTTGCCGCCGTTATCAAGGTAGATCGCGTGAAGCGAGAGCTTCTTTTTACCGGGGATAAGCTTTGAAGCAAAAAGAAAATCTTCTTTAAGCTCGTCGATATTCCTCGCCTTGCCGGGGTAAGAGCCTGTTGCCTGAATACCGCCGGTGAGCGGGCCCGAGTTTTCAAAGCCGCAAACATCGTCGCCCTGCCAGCACTGAATAGACACGGGTATGGTCTTAAGCTTTTCTATCGCCCTATCGGTGTCAACGCCGATAGATGCGTAAAGCTCTTTTGCTATCTCGTATGCTTTTTCTGTTCTCATTTTCCAAACCCTCTTAATTATATAAGTTTCAAAAACCTATCATATGCGTCGTCCCACATAGCCGACTCGGAAAGGTCAGGCTCGTAGCAGTTGATCTCAAATGAGTTCTTAACCACTTCCCTTGCCTGTGCAAGCCCGCTTATCTCGCCAAGGCTTATCGCCTGTACGAGCAGATTTCCCGTAGCCGTTGCTTCCACAGGTCCTGCGTACACGGGCACTTTGCACGCGTTTGCACAAAGACGCGAGAGCATCTCTTCCTTAGTTCCTCCGCCTACGATATTGATAAACGGTGTCTTTTTGCCCTTGAGTTTGTCTATCTTTTCAAGCGTCCAGCGGTATCTGAGCGCAAGACTGTCAAATATAGTACGCACGATCTCGCCGGGCGTTTCGGGTACGCTCTGACCTGTTTTTGCACAGTATTCGGCTATTCTCTTCGGGAGATTGCCGGGGGTGGCAAACGCCGGGTCGTCCGGGTTGATCAGCGACGCGCAGGGCTTTGCAGCCTTTGCCATTTCGGACAGGTCATTGAAGGAATAGTCCTTGCCCTCGCGCTTATACTGACGGCGCGACTCCTGCTCGAGCCACAATCCCATGATGTTTTTAAGGAAACGTATCTTTCCGCCGTATCCGCCCTCGTTTGTGAAGTCATATTTAAGCGACTCCTCGGTGATGATCGGCTCGGACACCTCTGTGCCCATAAGCGACCATGTTCCCGAGCTTATGTAAACAAAGTCCTCGGCAGAGCCCGCGGGCACTGCTACGACCGCGCTTGCGGTATCGTGCGATGCCGAGTTTACCACCTTTGCATCAAGCGAGCCTATCTCGTCTGTTATGTACGAGGCAAGCTTTCCGACGCTGTCGCCGGGCATAGCCATTTTTGCGAAAAGCTCCGCGTTTATTCCGAGCTTTGCAAGAAGCGCCGTGTCGATCTGACGCTTTTTCGCGTCAAGTATCGCGCCTGTTGACGCTATCGTGTACTCGCATCTCTTCTCTCCCGTGAGGAAGTAGTTGAGAAGATCCGGTGTGAACAAAAGCTTATCTGCGTTTTCAAGTAAATAGGGGTTATTTACCTTATCCGCGAAAAGCTGATATATTGTATTGAAGTTCATAAACTGTATGCCCGTGGACGCGTAGATATCCTTACGCGGCACTATCTCATGAGCCTGCGGTATGACCTTATCTGTGCGAAGGTCTCTGTAGTGCATGGGATTTGACATAAGTCTGCCGTTCTTATCTATCAATCCGTAGTCAACGCCCCATGTGTCGATACCGATCGTTTTTATGTCACGGTCATCACTTGTGGCGCACTTATTAAGCGCCTGCTTGATCTCATGGAAGATACGTACCGTGTCCCATGTGAAATTACCGTTTAACATTACAGGCTCGTTCGGGAAGCGGTGGTTTTCCTCAAGCGTGAGCTTTTCTCCGTTAAAGCTTCCGACGATCGTCCTGCCGCTCGATGCTCCGAGGTCTACGGCAAGCATTTTGATATTTTTCATAATGAACCTCACAACCGCCTTTGGCGGCAAAAATTAGATCAGATATTGGCTAAGACCGCCTTTAACGCATCAGCCGCAGCCTTGAACGCCTCTGCCTTGCTTGCATAGGCGTTTCCTATCTTTGTTGTGTCACCGGGCTTTTCAAGTCCGGCAAGTCCGTCGAAAACAGAAAGGTGCGGCTCAAGTGTAAGTATAAAGTCGCCCTCTACTCTCTTGTTGATCTCGGAAAGTATCTCGGGGATATGTCCGTTACCCTTGCCTGCAGGTACTATGGTCTGATCCGAAAGCCTTACGTCCTTGATGTGCATATAGTGAAGATGCTCACCGAGCTTTGAGTAACCGTAGGGGTAGGTCTCTTCATTGCACTGACAGAAGTTTGCGGGATCGAAGATCAGCTTGATACGATCACCGAATCTTTCCTTGATCTCAAGGCAGGACGCGACCGTGTCGCCGTATATTCCCTTTTCGTTTTCGTGGCAGAGGAGTATTCCCTCTCTGTCGGCGAGATCGAGCATCTTCTCAAGTCCGCTCATTACCTTTTCGCGAAAAGCGCTCTTTTCAGCGCCATCGGGAATAAAGAAGGAGAACATACGTATCTTATCGCAATCGAATATCTTAGCGAGCTTTATAACATGCCCCAGCTTTTCAAGATGCGCGTCAAGATCGCCGTCGATGTCGATCTTTCCTATAGGCGAGCCCATCGACCACACCTTTATACCCGCCGAGTCAAATTTAGCCTTTACCTCGCGAGCCTTATCCTCGGTTATATCCGCTATATTCGTGCCGTCCACGTTGCGTATCTCAATGTATTCAACACCGTTTTGCTTCATGCCGACGATCTGCTCGTCGATATTGGGAGAGTATTCGTCCGCAAAAGCACATATCTTAAAGTTTGCCATGTTTTTTCCTTTCGTGCTCCGACCTTTATATTGTATCACAGCCGGAGAAAAAAATAAAGTATTTGTTTAATATTTTTTCAGCATAAAATTGCCGATTTTTCGCCGCATTTTTTGTCACTCAGTTAAAATCGCCCCCATTAAGTTAAAATAACCCATAGAAATGGCGGCTTTGGTATAATATCAAAGCCGCCACTGAGTGATACAGTCTGTTATTACTTAAGTATATCGCCGTAGCGCTTCATGAGGTTGTCGTAGCTGAGCTTTACGCTTGCGAACTTATCTTCCATTTCGATCTCGTCCTGCTCTACCATCATATACTTGATGCCCTTTTCAAGGCTTGCCTCCATTACAGAGTCAAAGTTGAGGTTGCCCTCGAGGATCTCTGTAAACTTCGGTACGTCCTGTACGACCTTCATATCCTTGAGGTGTACGGTATGTATTCTGTCGCCGTACTGTCTTATAAAGAGCGCGGGGTCATATCCGCCCGACTGAGCCCAGAACGTATCGAATACAAGCTGTATGTCGGGATTTTCTTCCATCATGTAAACAAGATCGAGCTTACCGTTATGCTTTGCAAACTCAAAACGGTGATTATGATATACAAAGGTCTTGCCTGCCGCCTTGATCTTTTCAAGAGCCGGACCGAAGTCCTTCTTGAACATATCGTAAGCTTCATAAGGCACGCCCGCACATCCGCCTGTACCGTAGATGTAAAGTCCGCCGATGCCGATCGCGTCACAGCCGAAGGCGGTGTGGTCTGCGATAACCTGCTCGGTCTCCTCTCTGATCTTCTGGGGATTCCAGTGTGTGAGGATGACCTCAAGTCCGTTTTTCTTTGTTTCCTCGTTGATCACCTCTGCGGGAATAGGACCGATCGCCGATACCTGAACATACTTATAGCCGATGTCGGCTATCTTCTTCATGGATTCGGTGAAATCTTCAACAGTTTTAAGGTGATCTCTGAGTGAGAAAAGCTGAATTCCCAGTGCAATTTTGTTACTCATAATAAGCTCCGTTCCGCCGTCTTTCACGGCATTTTATTTCGTACCAAGTATAGCAAATTTTGCCTTAAAAATAAAGTCCTTTTTACAAATTAAGAAAAAATTGTATATTAGTGAAAAAACGAATATTTATTTAAGCTCGACCACGGTAACACCCATGTCTCCCTCGCCGTAGCGTCCGAGTCTGAACTCCTTGACTCGCGTGTCCTTTTTGAGATATGCCCACACAGCCGCACGCAGTGCTCCCGTGCCCTTGCCGTGAATGATGCGTACCGTGCGTATTCCCGCGATCTTCGCTTCGTCGAAATATTTGTCGATCATAAAGCAACCGTCGTCGCCGAGCTGTCCGCGTATGTCAAGCTCGTCCGTAAAATCGCTTCTGACCGCGGTATGGTACTTGGCGTAAGCCTTTGCTTTTTTGGCATCCTTTGCACCCTTGCCGTCATCCTCGTCGAGCATTACGTTTGACACGTTCGTGCGGAGGGTGAGTATGCCCGCCTTTACCGTGAGCTTTCCGTCTCTGTCCGATATTTCGGTAACGGTCGCCGATTTGTTGATATCAACGAGGTGGACCTTGTCGCCGACCTTGAGCGGTCTGGGCAACACGTAGTTTTCAAGCTTACGCTCGATCACGGGGTCTGCCTCATTTCCTGCCTGCCTGAGCTTGCGTCTGATATCGGCACGCGCCGATTCAAGCTTTTCGGCAAGCTTTTCGCTTTCACGGTGACGCTTGACCTCTTCGAGCTGACCAAGGATATAATCGCTTGAGGCGCGTGCGCTTCTGATTATTCCCGCCGCCTGTGTCTGTGCCCGTGCAAGCTGCTTTTCCGCTTCATCAAGCTTTGCTTTGAGCTCGGCTTCCTTTTCGCTCTTGAACACCTCGTATTCGGCTCGCATCTTTTCCGCCTCGACGCGGTTCTTATCCATTTCGAGCCTGCTTTCCTCAAGCTTGCCGATAATGTCCTCGAAGTGCTTGTTCTCGCTTGACACGAGCATTGACGCACGCTCGATTATAGCGTCGGATATACCGAGCTTTGACGATATCGCGAACGCGTTGGATCTGCCCGGCGCACCGATTATAAGTCTGTAGGTGGGACGCAGTGTGTTTACGTCAAACTCGCATGATGCGTTTCGCACACCTTCATTTTCAAGTGCATACATTTTTAACTCGGCGTAGTGCGTCGTTGCCGCGCATAACGCGCCGCGCTCTCTTATATGCTCGAGTATCGACACGGCGAGCGCCGCGCCTTCTATGGGGTCTGTGCCCGCTCCGAGCTCGTCAAAGAGTACAAGCGAGCTTGGTGTTACTTCATTTGTTATGCCGACGATATTGACCATGTGCGACGAGAATGTCGAAAGCGACTGCTCTATGCTCTGCTCATCGCCGATGTCTGCAAATATCCTGTCAAAAACGCAGACGCACGAGCCCTCACTGCACGGGATATGAAGTCCTGACTGTGCCATCAGCGAAAAAAGTCCGAGCGTTTTGAGCGTTACAGTCTTACCGCCGGTATTCGGGCCTGTTATCACGAGCGTGTCAAAGCCGTCGCCGAGCGTTACGTTTATCGGAACGATCTTATCCTTATCTATAAGCGGGTGGCGTGCCTTTATGAGGTTTATATTACGCTTATCGTTGACCTCGGGCTCGACCGCGTTTAGCTTATAGGAAAGTTCGCTTTTTGCGAATATGAATGCAAGCAGGTTGATGTTATCAAAATTCAAGGCAAGTGTGTCCGAAATGCCCGCGCACATTGACGAGAGGGATGCAAGTATTCGCTCGATCTCCTTTTGCTCGTTTCCGGTAAGCACGCGTATCTCGTTATTTGCTTCGACTACCGATATGGGCTCGACAAACAGTGTCGCGCCCGATGATGACGTGTCGTGTACCAGTCCCTTGATCTCGTTTTTGTATTCGACCTTTACGGGGATAACAAATCGTCCGTTACGCGAGGTTATGATATTTTCCTGCAGATATTTTGAGCGTGCGCCTGTTATGAAAGACTGCAGGCTGTCACGCACCTTATTGTTTGCCGCACGTATCTTGCGTCTGATATCTGCAAGTTCCGGGCTTGCCTCGTCTGCGATCTCGTCCTCCGAGATTATCGCCTTTGATATTCGCTCCTCTGCCTTTCTGTCAACGATAAGCCGCGAGAATATCGGGGCAAGGCTTCCGACGTTTGTGTTTTGCCCGTTTGCGTAATCGGTAAGGGTACGCGCACAACGAAGAAGTCCGGCGATATCAAGAAGCTCGCGAGCAGACAGAGTCGCGCCCTTATCGGCGCGTTCGAGCGCGTCGCGCACGTCCTTTACAGCAGAAAAGGACGGTACTCCCTTGGAAGCCGAGACATTCTTTGCATCGCTCGTCTGCTTTTGCAATATACGTATTTTGTCGATGCGCGTTTCGGGTTCAAGCTTAAGTGCCATTCCCTTTGCGCCCTCTGTCATTGCGTGATGGGACAGAAGCTCGCGCACCTTATCAAATTCAAGTGTTGTTATGGATCTTTCAAATCCGGGCATTGTTTTCTCCTGTGTTTTTAGTTTGTTGAAATCGTTAGTTGTACTTCTGGGTGTGGGAATGTTGAAATTCATTGTGCCAGAGCCTTCTCCAGCGGAGAAGGTGCCGAACATAGTGAGGCGGATGAGGAGATCATCAATATGAAATATTATTTGTTCAAAATACTTGTCCTAAGGAAAACTACTTTCCGCTCAACAACGCAATGATCTAATTTTTCATCTGCGGTAAATGCTCTCCTCATCCACCGCTATCGCGGTCCCCCTTCTCCGCTGGAGAAGGCTAAACATGCGCTTTTATCCACTTCACACAGTGTGGAGATGGAGAAATTCATTGTGCCAGAGCCTTCAAAGTTTTTGAAGGGGAGCGCGAGGGGGGGACTTTTCTCAAAAAGTCACCTCTCGCAAAAAACACCCCAAAAGCAAATAAACCAACCTCACAGCTCCTTATAAACCTTAAGTGCCGGGAAAGCAGTCTCAATATGAGCGCTCAGGAACTTTTCGCATATTTCCGAGAGGATCTCGAGCTCGTCATCGGGGACGGTGAACGAGAATATCTTTTTTATGTCGCTGTAGACAATATAGCGCATCGCGGCTGTGACCGAGGCAGTGAGCTTATATGTCACCTCATATTCGGGGTAAGTCACCTTATTTTTACAGTTCTCGCAGACGCAATCGCCATTGTATATGTGCATATACGAACCGCCTGCTATATCCGCGCCGCATTTAGAGCAAGCGATCAGCGCGGGAGCAAAGCCTATAACCGACGCGCATTTAAGTTCAAACGCGGCTTTTACCAGCTCGTGCGGCTTTTTCGACTCGGACAGAGCATACAGCGAATTGAGCGTAAGCGACAAGAGCGCGCTCATGTCCTCGCCCTCTGCAGAGACATACCCGGCGGCACTTACTATGTAGGATGCGAGTGCCAGCATTTTGGGGTCACTGCCGAGGTTAAAGAAGCTTTTTACCACCGAGGCTTCCTTAAGCGTATAGCTGTCACGCTTTTTTGTCAGCACGAACGACGACAGTGTAAACGGTCTGACCGCGGCGAGGTGCTTGCTTTTTATACCCGACGCGCCGTGTACTATCACCGAAAGCGTTCCGTACTCGTCGGTCAGCACGCGTATATATTTTTTATTGTCGCCGAGCTTGGTCTCGCCTATGACCAGCCCTCTTGCACTTATCTCCATTACAGGTCGCTTTCCGAAAATCCGAAATTAGCAAGGTTTACCGCGCTGTCGCGCCAGTTTTCCTTTACGCGTACCCAAAGCTGGAGATTCACCTTGACACCGAAGAAGTTTTCAAGGTCTTCTCTTGCATAAGTGCCGACCTTCTTGAGCGTTTCGCCGCCCTTGCCTATGATGATGCCCTTGTGCGAAGCCTTTTCGCAATATATCTCGGCGTTTATCGTTATGAGTTTTGAGTTTTCCTTAAAGCCCTCGATAACGACTGCCGTGCCGTGCGGTATCTCCTCGTCGAGCGTACGCAAAAGCTTTTCGCGTATTATCTCGGCGGCAAGGCTTCGTTCGGGCTGATCGGTTATCATGTCTTCGTCAAAGAGCCACTCGCCCTCTGTTATGAACTTGTCCGTTTCCTCAAGCAGTATGTCCACTCCTTTTTTATTGAGTGCCGACATCGGAACTACCGCGTTGAACTCGGTAAGCTCGTTATACTCGGTTATCGCTTCTGCAAGGCGTGCCGCGGAGGCTATGTCGGTCTTATTTATTACGAGTATCACGGGGATCTTACGCTTTTTAAGCTTGTCCGCGATCTCGCGCTCGGTGTCCGAGACCTTTTTGGTAACGTCGCAGACAAGATATGCCGCGTCCACTCCGCCGATAGCGGTATTAACGCTTTTTACCATATAGTCGCCAAGGCGGTTAAAGGATTTACGCAGCATACCCGGTGTGTCGACAAAGACATACTGTGTTTCGTCCTTTGTAAGAATGCCGTGTATCTGGTTACGCGTGGTCTGCGGCTTTTTCGACACGATCGCTATTTTTTCGCCGAGCAGTGCGTTTAAAAGTGTGGATTTGCCGACGTTGGGTCGGCCTACTATTGCTATGAATCCTGTTTTTTTCATTCTTTCGGTGTGGTGACCTTTCTGTTAGTTTTGTGTTTTATAGGGTGGTACTTGTTTTTGTTTGATGAAACTTTTTGTTGTTTATTTTTTATCTATAAAGGGGATGGGTTAAAGGCTTCCATTTTCATCAAAGAAACCGTGCGTTTTGCCTGCCCGGGTGTCCGGACCTTACTATTCCAATGCTGTCAAGGATGTAGTTCTGCAGCTCGCACATAACCTTTTCCTCGTCGGGCGTCATGTGATCGTAGCCGAGCAGGTGCAGTACCGAATGCACCGCCAAGAACGCAAGCTCGCGCGTATAGCTGTGGTCATACTCTACAGACTGCTCGCGTGCCCGCTCACATGATATAACTATATCGCCAAGGACGATCTTTTCGTCAAGCTCAAACTCGTCAAGCTCGCTTGAGGTGTACTGCGGAAATGACAGCACATCTGTTGCACTGTCGATATCGCGGTGCTCTTTATTGATCTTTTGTATCTTTTCATTATCCGTAAGCGTTACCGACACCTCTGCGGAAAATATCGCGCCCATCATGAAGAGCGATTCTCTTATTACATGCGTCAGCAGATTCTGCGTTTCCTTAAGAAACGGCTCTTTGTCCTGTTCGTTTACTATTATGATGCGGTGGTTCATTGTCAGTTTTTCTCCCTGTTTGTCTTATACGTGAATTTTTGTGTTTCTTTTGCTTTATTCTCCCGTGCGTACTTTTCGTATGCGAGAATTATCTTCTGCACCAGGCGGTGGCGTACGACATCCCGGTCGCTGAAATAGTGTATCGCGATGCCCTCGATATTTTCAAGTATCTTTGTCGCCTCGACAAGTCCGCTCTTTTTCCCGAACGGCAGGTCGGTCTGCGTGATGTCGCCTGTGATTATCGCCTTTGAGTTAAAGCCCAATCGCGTTAAAAACATCTTCATCTGCTCGGGCGTTGTGTTCTGTGCCTCGTCAAGTATGATAAAAGAATCGTCAAGCGTGCGTCCGCGCATATAAGCAAGCGGCGCGATCTCGATAGTTCCCCGCTCCACGTGGCGCAGATATGTCTCGCTTCCGAGCATCTCATAAAGTGCGTCGTAAAGCGGACGCAGGTACGGATCTATCTTATTCTGCAGGTCACCCGGCAAAAATCCGAGCTTTTCGCCTGCTTCGACCGCCGGACGCGTGAGTATGATACGGTTTACCTTCTTCTCGCGCAGTGCGGCTACCGCCATGGCTACGGCGAGAAAGGTCTTACCCGTACCCGCTGGTCCGACTCCGAATATCACCGTATTATTTTTTATCGCTTCGACGTATTTCTTCTGTCCGACCGTCTTTGCCTTGATCGGCTTTGCGCGGTTGGTAAGACAGATGCAGTCATCATCAAAGCCGCGTAATTCCTCGTCGCGTCCGTCCTTTATCATATCGGTGATATATCCGATATTCTGCTCGTTGACAGTACCTCCGCTTCTTATTATCCGCAAGAGGCAGTTGACAGCGTTCGATGCCATCTTAACGCTGTCCTCGTTCTCACCGCTTACGGTAAGCGCGGCACTTCCCGCGTCAGAGAGGCTTCGGTTGAAAAGGCGTACACCGAATGCTTTTTCGATCTGCTCTGCGTTTACGTCAAACGCGCCGAAAAGCTCGAGCAATTCCTCGATCGAATCGGTCCTTATTATCTTTTCAGGCATTTATACTTTTCCTTTCGGTTTTTCATTCTGTGCTTTTGCTTTGAGATATCGGCAAGCTTTTGGATATATCCTGTGTATGATACACCAGCGCTTCCACGCTGAACGAATCTGCTGTTTCACTTTCGGTGACAGCTGTAAAGGTGATGTCGCCCTGTTTTGCAAGCGCGGCGATATCCTCTTTAAGCTTTGCGTAAGCAAGCTCACGCGCCTGTTCGCGCGTATAAGTGAGCTCTTTTTCATTGTATTCGTTATAGGTCGTTTCGACAAGCTCGAGCGGTAATTTAACGCTGTCAAAAAGCTCTATCCTTTTTATATTTTCTATTATATCACAACTGTCATATATTTTTCCACTGTTTTTTGAAAATTCCAGACGTTTTCCGAAAAAAATCAATGTTTTTTCGCTTTTTGAGCGTCCTGTCGACACCTTTTGGGTATATTTATAGGGTATATCGACCGATACAGTGTCGACTACCTCGGCGATAACGCTCCCGTAAGCACGCTTGAGCTTATAGCCTTCATTTGCGCTGTCAACTATTCCGCTGATGATAAGCTCTCCTTTTTTTACGGTGTCCCCCTCTTTTACCGCGGCGCTTCCCGTGTACACATCCAGCCCGACTATAACGCCGTCACGCGAGGCGACTATATTGCACGCGCTGTCCGCCGCCTGCACCTCATTTGCGGGCGGTACATACTCGCTCAGCTCAACAAAGGCTGTCGTTCCTCTGAAATTGACGCTTATAAAGCCTATGTTCCCGTCTTCGATAATGATATTGTTCGTGAGAGTGTCAAGCTCGACCGAGCCGCGCGGCACACCCGGGCGCAGTCCGCCCTTGTCAAGTAATTCAAGCACATGCTTGTCGGATATGCTTTTGTTTCCGATTATCTCGATATTCCAGACAAGAGTGGAAAAATACGCGCTTATGACAAGTGCCAGCACAGCTCCGACAAGTATTCCCGGACGGTGTCTGTATGCGATCAGATATTTTATACTGCCGCCGCAGACGATCTCAAGCGCGCTGTAATCGCTTTGTGTGAGCTTTTTTATATATCCCAGCTCACGGTACGGCACTCTGATGCGTGTATTTTGTGTCTCGGTATCCACGGTCTTGAAGATGACCCTGCTTTTTATGAACAGATCAAGATATTCTAACTCCTTGCCGTGCGGCAGTGTGATCTCGGCGTATCCGAAAAATCTCTCCTTCAGTGTCGGCTTATCCAACTTTGTGTCCTCCGTTATGCTCTGTGAAGCTCACGCTCTTTATTCTGCCGTTCACTGTGATCTCGCTTGTCGAAAAGGTCATAAGCTCAAGGTCATTACCGATGATCTCTGTCACAAATTCGTCCGTGTCAAGTACCACTCTCTCCTTACTGTACTCCTTTAGTCCCGTACATCTGTAAAACGAGAGCTCACTGTTCGAGCTTATAAACATCGACGGACTTACAAGCTCTTTTGCACCCTGCTCAAGTCTGTTGATCATACCCTGCTTTTGTTTTTTGCCTGTTTTCATATTTACGCTCCAAAGCAAATATAGTATATTACATTATATTTCAAAGGAGCGTCGATTATTATAGTACGGTCAAAAACCAAGCTTGCCTCGTTTTTCACTCTCGCATGCGTATCCGCGCTTTTTATTCTGATAACGGCGATGCCCGAGTATTTCGGCAGCAGTACGCGCGACGCTGTAAGCGTATGCCTTAAGAGCGTTATCCCCTCTCTGTTCTGCTTTACGGTTCTCACTCGGATCATCGTATCTTCGGGCTTTGCGTATGTTATAAGCAAGCCGTTCGGCAGGCTGTTTTATATGCTTACCGGTCTTCCCTCCTTTTGCGCCGGGGTGTATTTACTTTCATTTTTATCGGGCTTTCCCTCAGGCGTCATAGCCGCCGCACAGCTTTATAAATCAAGCGCGGTGACAAAAGAAGACGCGGAAAGGCTTGCGGCTGTCTCAAACAACACCGGCCCTGCTCTGCCGGTATTTCTTATAGGTGGCGTTTTTTTCGGCGACACATCGTGCGGTCTTGCTGTCTATTTTATACAGATACTTTCATCGCTTATATGCGCTTTTGTCTTTCGCAAGCACACGCGCGAGCGCTATGAGCCTGTTTATCCCGAGATGCGCTCAAGCGCGCTTCGAGCCGTTACCGATTCGGTCGAGGGGAGTATACGCTCGTGCGCGGTGTTATGCGCGTATGTGATACTCTTTTCATGCGTGAGCGATGCGCTCTCGCTGTTGCCGTTGAATAACATACTTGCGTACATAAAACCGTTTATCGAGATCGTGAGCGGTTCGCGGGCGGCATCGGGAGTTGGTACTGCGTATAGCTTTATCGCGGTGTGCTCGGCTTTGAGCTTCGGCGGACTGTGCGTACATATGCAGGCGGCATCGGTGTGCGCCTCTCACAAGCTTTCGGTGAGCTTACATCTTAAGCTGAAGCTTACGCAAGCGCTGATCGCGGCGGTCTCGGCGGCGGTCTATATGCTGTGTAAAGCCCTATGTACTTGACTTTTCCATGGCTTTGTTGTATACTTAAGGTTAGTATTTTCATAGTGTGAGGTAAACCATGAAAAACAGTGTCTTTGACATAGTGGTCGACAGCGAGAGCGGCACTTTGACAAGTATCTCGAATATAAACGACGTATACAAAATGAATTTTTGCCGGCCTGATGCAAAATGGGGGGAGATCAAATGCGACGTTTACGACGGCATTTGGCTTGACTACAAGGAGCGTATCACCCATATGACGGTAAAGGACGTAAGGCTTGAAGACAAGCGTATGTCTGCCGAATACTCAAACGGCATGGTCGACGTCAGAGTCGAGCGCTTTTTCAAGGATAACGACAGGCTCGTCGAGCGCTACACGATCCGCAACGCCACCGATTACGATATATTTATCGAGCCGGACAATTTCGGTATCACTCTCCCGTTTGACGACAGGTACTCCTCCGCCGATGTCTGTATGACAAACAGGTGCAACACGCATATCTGGTGCGGGAAAAACGTGTCAAATGTCTGCGCTCTTAAAATGGGGCCGTCTGAGATAAACCTCGGTCTTGTGCTTACTAAGGGTGCGCTTGACAGCTACAGTCAGGAGGGCGTTGACTCAAATGACCGCGGCAGATTTATCTTCAATCCGGCTCACACAGAGCTTTTACCCAAAGAAGAATATATTCTCGAATGGGAGCTTTTCTGGCACACCGGAAGAGAGGATTTTATCCGCATATTAAAGGAGTATGACTCTCACATTGAGGTGTCGGCTGAATACTTCACATTTTTTGAAAACGAAAGCATCGAGTTTTCGCTGTACACGCACACCGCACCAAAGGATATAAAGATCGCTCTCGACGGCACAAGCCTGCCGTATTCGCTTGAAAACGGGTGTGTTAATATAAGCTGTTTGCCAAAGCGCATCGGTGAGCATCGCTTCGATATTGAGATAAACGGTATTCGTACACATGCCGACTTTTTCGTGTCGCCCGAGCTTGACAGTTTGGTTGAAAGAACGGTGGATTTCATAGTTGACAAGCAACAGTACCACAGAGAGGGCAGTCATCTTGACGGGGCGTTTCTTATATACGACTGCGAAGAAAAGCATCTTATATACGACGACACCATTCCCGATCACAACGCGTGTCACGAGCGCATCGGAATGGCGCTTCTTCTCACAAAATACTTGCAAGACCATCCAAACGACAGGTACAAAAGGGCGCTAAATAAATATCTCGATTTCTTATACAGGGAATTTTATGACGAGAACATTGGCAGGGTCTACCCGTCAATAGGCAAAGATCAGCCCAGGATACGGCTGTACGACGCGCCGTGGGTCGCAGATCTCTTTGTTGAGGTATATTACCTTACAGGCGAGAAAAGGTATCTTTCGGAAATAATCAAAATTTTCGATTTTTATTACGAGCATGGCGGCGATCACTTCTATCCAAACGGCTTTTCGCCGAAAAAATGCGTGGACGCCCTTAGGCACGCTGGCTTAAAAGATGATGCCGAAAAGCTTTTTGACAAATTCAAGATACACGTAGACAATATGGTAAAGATCGGGACAAGCTTCCCTGCTCACGAAGTAAATTACGAGCAGACGATCGTCTCTCCCGCGGCTACCTTTATTTCGGAAATGAAATTACTTACGGGTAAGGACTCGTACATAGATGCGGCGGCTCTGCATGTAGAGCTTTTAGAGCGTTTTGACGGAAAGCAGCCAAGCCATCGTCTAAACGAGATACCTGTGCGGTATTGGGACGGCTTCTGGTTTGGAAAGGCTATGCAGTTCGGCGACACTATGCCGCATTATTGGAGCTGTCTTACCGCAAGATCTTTTGCCGATTACGGTGTCGCGTCAAATAACGAGGAATACATCGACAAGGCGAAAGCGTGCGTCAGAAACTGTTTAAGCAATTATTTCAGCGACGGAAGCGGCAGCTGTGCGTACATCTATCCCTACAAGGTAAACGGCAAGCGCGGCAGATTCTATGACGTCTGGTCAAACGATCAGAACACTGCGCTTTACTTTGCCTTACAGATAAGAGAACAGCTTGGCGGCATATAAAGGAAAATACTGCAATTCAAGTCTTGATTTTATTTTGTTTGCGTAGTATAATGTAATAAAGTATATCTGTGCCGGACTTCGGCAGAATGGATGAGGATATGTTTTTTAAGAAAAAGAATCCCGAAAATATATGCAGATTTTGTCAGAGTGCGCGACTTATAGACGACTCGGACAATGTGCTCTGCTCGCGCAAGGGTATCGTGCGCGAGGATCACACCTGCAGGAGATTCGCGTACGATTTTCTCAAGCGCGATCCAGGAAAGAGCGCGAAGATCGAAGCACTCGAGTATGTGGACATAAACAAGTGATCACGAAAGGATATTTGACGTGGAAAACAAGATAAATATAAGAGGCGTGAACATCGACAATGTTACAATGGACGAGGCTGAAAGCATCATCGACGGATTTGCCGCGTCAAAGTCATTTCACGCGGTATTTACTCCCAATGCGGAGATAGTACAGCTTTGCATCGAGGACGAAAATGTCCGCGGTATCGTAAACTCCGCGGATCTTATAGTCCCCGACGGCGCGGGCGTCGTGCTTGCGTCAAAGATACTGAAAAAGCCGCTTAAGGGCAAGGTCGCGGGAGTCGATCTCGGCAGACGCGCGATCGCTTTGTCCGAAAAGAAAGGCTACGGCGTATATTTCCTCGGAGGAAAGCCGGGTATTGCCGAGCTTGCCGCGGACAAGCTTAGAGAGAAATACCCGGGCTTTAAGCTTGTCGGCACGCATGACGGCTACTTCAAAAAAGAGGGTGAAGAATCCGACAGGGTGATAAATGACATAGCCGCTCTCTCGCCCGACATTCTTTTCGTCTGCTTCGGTGTACCTGCACAGGAAAAGTGGATCATGGCTAACAGAGACAAGCTTTCAGGCATCGGTCTTATAATGGGGCTGGGCGGAAGCCTTGACTCGTACGCGGGCACTGTCAAACGTGCTCCCGACATTTTCATCAAGCTTAATTTAGAGTGGTTCTACAGGCTTATCAAAGAGCCGAAGCGTATCGGCAGAATGATGAAGCTGCCAAAGTTCGTATTCGGTACGATATTTGCAAAAATTACTGGAAAGGCGTGAGTTAAATGACTGTTACTCTTCTCACATATACCCCCGACGCGGACAAGCTCGTCGCGTCCGCGGCAAAGCTTTGCTACTCAAGAAGCGATATTCCCACACTTATGGATAATCTTACCCCCGACAAGGTCGAGTCCTTTCTTACATTACTGAACGATCTCGGTCATTCGAGTCCGATCGAGCACGCAAGCTTCACCTTCGGTATCGAGGGCGTATCGCGTGCGCTTCTCGCACAGCTCACACGCCACAGGATCGCGTCCTTCTCGGTGCAGAGCCAGCGCTATGTTGACAAGAGCTCGTTTGAATACATCATGCCTCCCGAGATAGCTTCGATACCCGAGGCAAAGGAAGAATACATCCGTGCGATGGAAGAGGATGCGGCTCACTATGAGAGTCTCAGAGCTTTACTTATTGAAAAGCACCTCAAGAGCTTTACAGACGAGGGTATAGACGAAAAGGAAGCCCGCAGAATGGCTGAAAAGAAGGCGAACGAGGACGCTCGCTTTGTGCTTCCCAACTCCTGCGACACCAAGATCATCATGACCATGAATGTGCGCTCACTTCACAATTTCTTTGCTCTGCGCTGCTGCAGACGCGCACAGTGGGAGATACGCGAGCTTGCGGTAGAGATGCTCAAGCTTGTACGCGAGGCTGCTCCTCTGCTGTTTGCAAAGGCAGGACCCGGATGCGTGCGAGGCAAGTGTCAGGAGGGCTCGTATTCCTGCAAAAAGCCCGACGAAGTAAGGCGCGAGCTCGGTTTCACGAAATGAAGCGAGAGGAATCACGCTTTGCCGACTCGAATGTATTTGAGGGAATGGTATCCTTCCGCGCACTGATAGCGGGCATTGAGTCGGGAATATCCGACAGAAAAATAGAAAAGGTCATATATGACAAGTCACGCGCAAAAAAGCTTGCCGGGCATTTGTCGTATATCAAGGCGATGTCGTACAAGCACGGTTTTGTGCTTGAAGCGGTTGACAGCGAGGCGATCGAAGAGATCGCTATCGGTACAAGTCACGGCGGTGTGATCGTCTACGCCACAGAGCGGCACTTCCCTTCCTTATCAGAGGAAAGGCTTGTCTCGGGCGGCTTTTACATGATGCTTGACGGTATTGAAGATCCGTACAATTTCGGCTACGCGATGCGCTCTTTGTACGCCGCGGGTGTTGACGGAGTAATACTGCCAGAGCGCAACTGGATGAGTGCGGCGGGCGTTGTATGCCGTGCGTCGGCGGGCGCGAGCGAGCAGGTACGGATATTCACGGCAAGCGCGGATGATGCGGCAAGGGTGTTCAAGTCGGCGGGATACAGGGTGGTATGCGCCGAGCTTGAAAATTCTGTATCGGTGTATGATGCCAAGCTAAACAAGCCCATACTTTTATGCGTAGGCGGTGAAAAGCGCGGTCTGTCGAAGTCGCTTATCGAAAACGCGGACGAGATAGTAAGGCTTGATTACGGGCGTGATTTTCCGCAGGCGCTGTCGGCAGCCTCCGCGGCAAGTATTCTCGCATTCGAGGTGTTAAGAAATAACAGAAACTAAAAACAGGCGATGCCGTGGCATCGCCTGTTTTTTGCCTCCACCTGACGGGGGGGAGGCTTTTAGTTAGTTTGAATCTACTTTCAAAAGGCTCCCCCATTGGGGGAGCTCCCGACGTAGTTGGGTGAGAGGGCTCATGCATGGATTTTTCTCCCTCTCCGTCCCTCTCCGTCCCTCTCCGTCCCTCTCCGTCACGCTGACGCGTGCCACCTCTCCCATTAGGAGAGGCTTTTAGTTAGTTTAAATCTACTTTTAACAGGCTCTCCCTATGGGAGAGCTCCCGACGCAGTTGGGTGAGAGGGAAAAACTAAGGCTTTTCGTTAATTCGGGTCTGTATGACGTTATTGATTTTTTCGCAAACTTGATCAAAGCGATAATCAACATCACTGTCAGAGAAACGCAAAACATATAAGCCGTATCGTTCAATCGCTTCGGTTCTGAGCCTATCGTGAGTTTTACCTTCAGCTGTATAATGATGAGCACCGTCGATCTCTATGACAAGACGAGCTTTGCAACAGTAGAAGTCAGCAATAAAATTGTCGATTATACGCTGTTTATAAATTTTGACAGGATACTTTTGTAAAAAATCATACCACAGATGCTTTTCCTGTGGTGTCATATTGGCTCTCAAGTCTTTTGCATATTCTAATAGTTTATTGTTTTTTAGTATTGGTACACGTTCCATTTTACCCTCTTCGTCACGCTTAGCACAGTTTCGCAGAAACTGTTTGACACACTCTCCCATAAGGAGAGGCTTTTATTTAGTTTGCATCAACTTTCAAAAAGGCTCCCCCTTTAATCGACCGCTCGCGGTCGTTTGAGAGCATCCCGACGTAGTTGGGTGAGAGGGCTCATGCATGGATTTTTCTCCCTCTCCGTCACGCTGACGCGTGCCACCTCTCCCATTAGGAGAGGCTTTTAGTTAGTTTAAATCTACTTTCAAAAAGGCTCCCCCCTTTGGGGAGCTCCCGACGTAGTTGGGTGAGAGGGCTCATCCGAGCTCGCACACCGTTGCAAAATAATCATTTTCAAGTATATGGCAGGCTTTTTCCGCCGCTTCCCTGCTCTCAAAAATTCCGAACACCGACGGGCCGCTTCCGCTCATCATTGACGCAAGCGCGCCTGCGTCCTTCATTATGGATATGATCTTATACGTGTCGGTCAAACTATCGCTCATTACGCGCTCGAAGATATTGTACACGCCCTCGGTCAGCGTTTTTATGTCCTTATTTTCCACCGCTTTTACGTATTCGTCAAAGCTGACACTTCCGCGCGCAGATATGCTGTCAGCGTCGATACGTCTGTACGCTTCGCGCGTTGACACCGATTCTTTCTGCGACTTCGCTATCACCAGATACAAGCCTGTGTCAGAAAGCGGCGCGAGTTTTTTTACATACTCGCCTCTGCCCGTTACCGCCGCCGTTGAGCCGACGATACAAAAGGCTATGTCCGAGCCGACCGTAAGTCCGATCTCGCACAGCGTTTCGGTGCTTGTGTTATTTTCATACAAAATATCGAGCGCGCGCAATACAGCCGCTCCGTCAGTGCTTCCGCCGGCAAGCCCTGCCGCCTCGGGAATGTTTTTTATTACGCTTATGTCGATATCATAGTCGTTTATTCCAAAGCGGTCAAGATATGCGCGTGCCGCCTTGAAGCAGATATTCGTCTCGTCACACGGCAGGCTCGAATTTTCAAAATGCTGTGTGATATGCTGCCCTGTTTTCTCTCCGAGCGTTACCGTGACGGTATCGACAAGTGTAACGCTCTGCATCACGCTTTCTATATTATGATAACCGTCATTTCTCTTTGATGTGACATCAAGATATAAATTTATCTTTGCGGGTGCGTCAAGTGTTATCCTTTTCATTTATCTTTCCTTTTCGCGCGGTTGACAAATGCCACTATACCGCGCTTTTTTACCTTGATCGTATGTATCGGGCATAGCTCCTGACAGCAGAAGCAGCGTATACAGTTATCAAGCTCGATCGACGCGACCTTTCCGCGCTTGTTTTCAACCAGCGTTATCGTATTTTGAGGACAGCTTCGCACACATTCGCCGCATCCGATACACTTATCTCCAATAACCGGGCGCGGTCTGAAAAACTCGCCTATCACTCCGCCTCCGAAGGTCTGCAGCAACGCGACCATGCCGCGTTTGCGTGAGTCGGGACGCTTGAAATCGCGTACAATGAATTTCTTGTAGTCACCGCCGACAAGGTTTATCTTATCTGCATCAATATCCGCAAGTCCGCGCGCATGAGCTTCTTTTACCGTGAGCACCTCTCCCTCCGAGATCAGCTCCTTTGCGATACTGTCTATTGCGAAAGCCGAGCGCGAGGTGAGCACGCATCCTATCGCTCTCGGTGTACCGCCTGTAGGACCGTTACCTTCCATGCCGACGATCGCGTCGAGAATATTTATTGTTTCGGCGCGGCTTGACAAAAGCAGATTCAGGTCGACAAGCATTGAAGCGAAGTCGTTATAGTCGGGAAAGCGGGCGTGAAACTCGAATTTTTCAAGTCCGGGTACTACGCCAAAGTAATTTTTGACCGCCGCGCTCATACCTGTAAGTGAATGTGATTTGAGGCGCGGCAGGTTGATGATCACATCCGCTTCGGCGATCGGTGTGATAACATTGAAGCTTTTGACCGCCTTTCCCTCCGGGAAGTTAAGCTCGGCATACGACGTATCATAATTAAGTATCGCGCCGTGTTTCAGCGCGACATCCTTGAGCTTACAGACCGTATACGCGGCTTCGAGAGACTGCTTTGTATAAGGTCCGCCCGAGCTTTCGGCTACTGTTACCGACGCGGGGGTGTATGTATCGAGAATATTGAGCAGAGCGTCGAGTATTTCGGGAGAGGTTGTTGCCGCGTACTCGGGGGATTTTTTCATTATAAGGTTAGGCTTGACAGTGACATGCTTATTATTGAATGTATCGGGAGTTATACCTATTGTGTCGAAGTGTGAGCTTATGATCTGTGTAAGTTTTTCGGTATTATAGTCGTTTACACCTGTTATTGCGACGGGTGTGGTTTTGTTGATAAGCATATTGTTTGCCCTTTTTTGTTTGATGAGATCGTTTGTTTTCCCTTCCGGGGGACGTGGAAAATCACCAAGCCCATATTTATAAAGGTTTTTGGTGGGGGTGCGGGGGAGCTCTTTTTGCCTAAAAAGGCTCCCCCGCAAAAAACGCCCAAAATTACTCACTTAATAAATAATGAGCACCTATGCTTTCCTTGCGCGACAAGGCATCGGTTATTATTTTATACGCGTTCGCAGTCATATTATACAGCTCGTATTCTTCGGTAGAATCAAGCTTGATATTTTGGAGCTTGTTATAGATACGGTAAATTTTACCCGCGGCTTCGGCAAGTCCGTGCTCGGTACGCACAGGTCCTGCGTACTCGGTCATGATATCGCGTATTTTACCTTTCGTTCCGTTTATATATTTTTCCGTGAGCTTTTCGCTGTCGGCAACGAGTGTATACGGCAGTCTGAGCTCATGCCCGGGCAGAGTCTTTTCGTTTATATGCTGTGCGGCGCGTCTGCCGAACACGAGACACTCAAGCATTGAGTTGCTTGCAAGTCTGTTCGCGCCGTGTATACCTGTCCACGCACACTCGCCGCAGGCATAGAGACCTTCGACATTGGTCATTCCCCACAGGTCGGTACGTATACCTCCCATGAGATAATGCTGTGCGGGACGCACGGGGATCATATCCTCGGGGATATTGATACCGAAGTCGGTACACTCATTATATATCGTCGGAAATCTGTGCGAGAAGAACTCCTTTGTCATAGAGGAAACGTCAAGGAAAACATGAGTTTTTCCCGAGCGCTTGAGCTCTGCCAGTATCGCTCGCGTTACGATATCGCGCGGCGCTAAGTCCGCAAGCTCGTGCTGTCCTTTCATGAACGCTTTGCGCTCATGGTTCTTAAGTATACCGCCCTCTCCGCGCACTGCCTCCGATATAAGGAAGAGTCTGTCGCTGTTGGAGTGAGGTAAGAGCGTTGTCGGGTGGAACTGCACCATCTCCATGTTGACGACCTCAGCACCCGCTCTCATTGCGGCGGCTATACCGTCTCCGATCGCGTCTCGCGGGTTTGTCGTATGGTTATACAGCGCACCGATACCACCTGTAGACAATATGATATTAGACGAGCGGATAATAAAGGTCTTAGCCGCCTTTGTGTCGTAGAATATTCCGCCGACCGCCTTGCCGCGGTCTGTGATGATGTCGATCATATATGTGCCGAAAAGCGGTGTTATATTAGGTCTTGACATCGCTATCTCGCCGAGCTTCTTTGTAGTTTCGCGTCCTGTAGCGTCGCCTCCGCAGTGAACGATACGGCGGCAGGAATGACCGCCCTCTCGTGTTATCATCAGCTCGCCCTCCGGATTCGTATCAAAGGGGACATTCATCTCTACAAGCTCGCGTATATTCTCGGGGCCCTCCTTGACGAGCACCTCTACCGCTTCGGGATCGCACATTCCCGCGCCTGCCTTGAGCGTATCCTCGACATGGCTTGTAAAGTTGTCATTTGGGTCGATGACCGCGGCGATGCCGCCCTGTGCGAGCCACGAATTTGAATTTTCGATATTGACCTTTGTTACAAGAGCACAGCTCTTGCTTTCATCAATGTGAAGCGAAGCGTATATGCCCGCAAGTCCGCTTCCGACTATGAGCACATCATAGTCTTTGACTTCAAGCTCGGTTATATCTTCGCTGTATATGTATCTTCTCATATTTTTTCTCCGCCTGTACGGCTGTTTCAGATAAGCTTGAATTTCAGGCTTATATCAAGTGCTTTTACCGAATGTGTGAGCGCGCCTATGCTGATAAGGTCAACACCTGTCTCGGCTACCGCGCGAAGATCGCGCTCGCCCATGTTACCGGACGCCTCAAGAAGCGCTCTGCCCGCTGTGAGCTTTACCGCCTTTGCCATGTCCTCGTTTGACATATTATCAAGCATGATTATGTCAGCTCCCGCGGCAAGTGCTTCGTTAAGCTGGTCGAGATCTTCGACCTCGACCTCTATCTTGAGCGTATGCGGTACGCTCTTTTTCGCCGCGCTGACCGCGTTTGTTATCGAGCCGGCGGCTACAATGTGATTATCCTTAATAAGCACGCCGTCTGCAAGATTGAAGCGGTGATTCGTGCCGCCGCCTACTCTGACCGCATACTTTTCAAGCACCCGAAGTCCGGGCGTTGTCTTACGGGTGTCGCATATCTTAGCCTTTGTTCCCTCTATCGCCTTGACCGCTTTGTTTGTTGCGCTGGCAACTCCCGAAAGGCGCTGCATGATATTGAGCCCTGTTCTTTCGCCTGTAAGCACGCCGACAGCGTTGCCGACCACTTCGGCGATCACATCACCCTTTTCGACGGCATCGCCGTCCTTTTTGTACATGGTAAACTCCGCGTCAGCACCCAAAAGCTCAAAGGTGCGCTTGGCGACGTCAAGTCCGCAGATTATACCGCTTTCCTTTGCGATATATCTGCCGTGGGCACGCGCGTTTTCGGGTATGGTGGAAAGGGTCGTGATGTCTCCTGTGCCTATATCCTCTTCGAGCGCGTATTTTAGTATTGCGTCTGTCTGGTTATTGCTTATTTTTGTCATGTAGATCAGCTCCGTTTTGACGATCATGGATAAACCTATCCATTATATTATGCTAATATAGTATCACATTTTTTTCTTTTTTTCAAGTGGATTGATATTTTTCATGATTTATTATAATATTAGCACGTATACACTTGACTATTGTGTAAATTTGTTATAAAATAAATAAAGCATAGGGGGAATTTCAAATGAAGCTCAACATAAACAAGAAGTACATAACCATATCCGTATACGTGTGTATCTGCGCCGCGATCATTCTCGGACTTTATTTTCTCGGCGCGAACGCGACCTATTTTTCGCGCGCGTTTAACAGATTCAACGCGGTCATGGCTCCGGTCTATTACGGTCTTATCTTTGCATACATTGCCAATCCTTTGCTCAAATTCATTGAGAATAAGGTTTTTAAGTTTAAGAAGAAGGAGCGCAAGCTGTTGCGCCGCGCACTCTCCCTTTTACTTACCTATGTTATCATCCTCGCGATAATCACCGCGTTCTTCATGCTGCTTCTCCCTCAAGTCATCACCAGCTACAATGACCTTTATTCAAAGCTTGAGGTCATAACTGCCGAGTTTATCAACAATGTTGATGAGACACTCAGCCTGCCGATAGCTCTCAAGACCACCTTCCCTGAGCTTTACAACATCTATTCAAAGCTTGCGGGCGTTGTAGATCTCACAAAGATCACCGAGTACATCGAGGACGCGATAAATCAGCTTTATTCCCTGCTCTCGGGCTTCGTTCCGAGCCTTGTCACTTACGTTTCCGATTTCTTCGTCGGGTTCAAGAATGTGCTTATCGGTATGATCTTCTCGATCTATTTCCTTGCGGCAAAGGAAAAGCTTGCCGCGCAGATACGCAAGATCATCCGCAGTCTGCTTTCGGAAAAGGCGTACCGTGCGTTCTATGAGTTCCTTGATGACACCGACAAGAAGTTCGGCTCGTTTATCATCGGTAAGATAATAGACTCGCTTATCATCGGCTTTATAACGCTTGTAGTGCTCGGAATCATCGGTATGCCCTACTATCCGCTTATCAGCGTTATCGTGTGCATCACAAACGTCATTCCGTTTATAGGTCCGTTCATCGGCGCTGTTCCATGCGCGTTCATCGTGCTCACGGTGAGCCCGTGGTACTGCCTTGTGTTCGTCATCTTCATTATCATACTCCAGCAGATCGACGGAAACTACATCGGCCCGAAGATACTCGGCGAGGCTATCGGTATAAGCTCGCTGTGGATACTGTTCGCGATCACAGTCATGGGCGGTTATTTCGGACTGTTCGGTATGCTTATCGGCGCACCGACCTTCGCAGTAATATACACACTTATAAAGAAATTTGTCGAAAGGCGTCTTGAAAAACGCAAGCTCCCGGTCGAAACGGCCGATTACTTCGACGGCGGTGCGGCTTTGTCTGCAGTCGCCGAGGATATCCCCGTACCAAACGGCGAGGACGATGACGAGGATGACGAGTAAAAGTGAATGTAAAAGTAAAAAGCTCACGCTGTTGCGTGAGCTTTTTGTGTTATTTCTTTCCGATACCGTTCCAGCGGTCGGACTCGGTCAGCATACTGTGATAGAAGAAGTTTTCGCCGAGTGCGCCGCCGTCTATGAGCTTTTCAAGCTCTTCGTTAGTGTAAAAATACTTTTTGAAAGAGCCTTTTGCATTTTCATAATCCTGCCCGAGAAGCGACAGCTCACTGCCGTACGGCTTGATTATGACGTTATTTCTCCAGTTGAAGCCGCGGCCTTTCTTTGTATTTGTCGGCACAGCAAACTGTAAGAACAGGCGGATATGCCACATGAAATTGTTTTCGATGTACGCTTCATCGTACTCTGCCTCTGTCTGACCGCCGCCGTAGAACATATTATAGTCTGCCTTCTGGTGGGTAAATCCGCCGAAGCCATAGCCTGAATAACGGCAGAGGTTATCATAAATGCGGATATCCTCAAGCTTTGCATATCTCTCGGCTGTGGGCTTTGTGGGCGTTGTTATCCATACCTCGAGCGGACTGTCGCATCTCTCGATCGCGTTGCCGTAGAAGCGGATGTTCTTGTTATGCTTTTGAAGTCCCCACTGAGGGTCTTCCTTTGAAAGGTCGCCGCTCCACTGTATGGTCGGACCGCAGTCAAACGCCTGGTGGATATAGCAATTATAGGTCTTGTAATTATGCGTATAGCCGTATATTTCGATCGCGTTGCCGAAGCGTGTAGGCCAGCCGTTTGCGTTGATATGCTGTATCGAGCCGCCGATCCAGCCAACCTCACAGTTACGCACGGTAACATCATGTGCTGTGCCCGAGCCCATGCCATGTGCCGCACCGTAACGAAGACACAGGTTATCAAGCGTTATACCGCTTGCACCGCGTACTATATTCTGCTTCTTGCACAGGTCGATGCGCTCGAAAACATCGCCGGGATTTCCGTAGACCGAGTAAAGGAAAAGCTCACTTGTTGTGTAGTCAAAGTAGAATTCAAGGTTATGACCGAGGTCGTTTGCGTCTGCAAACTTCTTTTCACCGCGATACCAGAACTCCTTGCCGTTTGAGGTGAGTCCGTTATTACCAACGAATATGCTTATGTCGCGATCCTCATATTTGAGTACGCGCGAGCCGTAATACTCGCCGTCATTGAACACGATATTACCGATATCCGACGGGATCGAACGGTACTTGCCTTCTGCGTTGGGAAGATTTTTGGCAATGTAGCCGGTGTACTTGTAAACGTACGGATTTTCGCCCCATCTTTCCCAGTCTTCACTGCGGCTTGCGTCGATCGAGCCGCAAAGCATCGGCTTTGCGCCCTCGCCGTATGCCGAATATGTAACGTACGGCTTTGACTGCAGAATGCCGTAAAATCTGTCACCGCGGTTAAAGAGTACCACATCGCCGGCTTTAAGCAAGCCGTCTGTATTGATCTTTTCAATGCTCTTAAGTGCGCTCTCCGGGCTCTTTCCGTCGTTTTCATCGTTTCCGCTTGCGGATATGTAGTATACCGTACCGCCCTCTCCGAGCTCCCACTCGCTTTTGGTTGCGAGTATCTTATTTTTTCTTGCTTCAAATTCAGCGTCGAGCGCGGGTATCATATCGGCTGTCGCCGCTTTTATTATCTCTCTCATGTGTTTTCCCCTTTCACATTGATACTGGGTGAATTATAGCGTATTATTATATGAAAGTCAAGCCTTTTCGGCTTATTTATATTCTTTTTTGCTTATCCGGAAGCTGTGCGAGTATGATCGCGCAGAATACGATCGCACATCCTAATATCTCCTGACGCGAAAGCATAGTGCCCTCTCCTGTTATCCTGCCGTAAACGAACTCGCCAAGCAGGGCGAACACCGATTCAAGGCTGAGTATCAGTGAAGCGAGCGTCGGGTTGACGTTCTTCTGCCCCACGATCTGGAGCGTATACGCCACCGCGCAGGACAGCACGCCCGCGTACAGTATCGGTATTTTCGCATCAAAAACCGCGCTTATGGTTGGCTGTTCAAATATGAGCATCGGCGCAAGCGATAAAAGTCCGCAGACGAAAAACTGGATGCAGGACATTGCAACACCGTCGACCTTTGGAGAAAAGTAGTCGATGACGAGAATGTGTACGGAAAAGACCGCCGCGGCGAGGATAAGCAGTATGTCTCCGCGTTCAAAGACGAGCGTTTCGCCGTCGAAGCAGAGAAAATACAGTCCGACAAGCGACGCTATTGCCGCAAACGCAAGCTTTATACCCGGACGCTTGCCCAGAAAGCAACCGATGATCGGCACTATCACTATGTAAAGTGCTGTCATAAAGCCGGCTTTGCCGGGGCTGGTGTCTACAAGCGCGTACTGCTGTAAGGAGGATGCCGCAAACAGCACCGCACCGCAGGAGATACCGCCTATTATAAGAGTTTTTCCGCTTTGTGTGCCCGGTGTCTGCTCTTTGTTAAGCTTTCGAAAAAGAAAAACGAACGGCACGAGCACAAGTCCGCCGATAAGCGAGCGGATGCCGTTGAAGGTAAACGGACCGACGTAGTTCATGCCCTCGCTCTGTGCGATAAAGGCGATGCCCCATATCAGCGCCGTAAGCATCAGAAGCATACTGTTTCCTATTTTTTTCATTTCTGTGTACCTGTCAGTGAAAAGCCCCCCTCGTTGAGGGAGGCTTTTAGTTTAATTTTTAATTGATCTGCCCGTCTGAACTCCGAAAACTTGTTCAATCAAATTTTCACAGATGTCAGGGTATGGGCTTAGGACTTTAAATCTGCATAAGCCTCATGCGCGATTTGCCCGCGGGTGCTACCCGCCCGCCGCGCGCTTTGCCGACAAATTTTATCAAACATTGGGGTATGGGCTTAGGACTCCAAGCCTTCATAAACTCCACGCGCGATTTGCCTGTCCGGGCTCCGGACCTATTGAGCGGCGTCTACGATAACAGTAAAGTCCTCGGTCTTGAGCGATGCTCCGCCGATAAGTCCGCCGTCTACGTTTTCCTTAGCAAGAAGCTCGGACGCGTTCTTAGCATTCATCGAGCCGCCGTACTGGATAACCGTAGCGTCTGCGTCAGCCTTTGTATAAAGCTTTGCGATAACATTTCTGATGATAGCGCAAACCTCTTCAGCCTGCTCGGCTGTAGCGGTCTTGCCTGTACCGATAGCCCATACGGGTTCGTATGCGATGATCACGTTCTTGAGCATTTCGGCAGATACGTCCTTGAGGGCGATCTTTGTCTGCATCGAAACGATCTCCTCGGTGATACCAAGCTCTCTTTCGTCGAGCATCTCGCCGACGCAGAGGATGACCTTGAGTCCCGCATTAAGTGCAGCGAGTGTTCTGAGGTTTACCGTTTCGTCTGTTTCACCGAAGTACTGTCTGCGCTCACTGTGTCCGATAACAACATACTCTGTTCCGATCTCTTTGAGCATTTCAGCCGAGATCTCGCCTGTGTAAGCGCCGCTTTCCTTAAAGTGTACGTTCTGTGCGCCGATCTTTACATTTGTTCCCTTTGCACTTGACACTGCTGTCTGAATGTCAACAAAGGGTACGCAAAGCACGATCTCGCACTCGTTCTTGCCCGCTACCTTGACCTTGAGCTCTTCGATGAAAGCCGCGGTCTTGGAGGGGGTCATATTCATTTTCCAGTTGCCTGCGATAACAGGCTTTCTGAGATTCTTATTCATGATGTCATTCTCCTGCTCTTACTTATTGTTGAGGCATGCGATACCGGGAAGATCCTTACCCTCGAGGAATTCGAGAGACGCGCCGCCGCCTGTGGAGATATGTGTCATCTTGTCTGCGTAGCCGAGCTTTTCAACTGCTGCCGCGCTGTCGCCGCCGCCGATGATAGAGATAGCTCCGCTTTCAGCTACTGCCTTTGCAACAGACTCTGTACCTGCCGCGAAGTTCTTCCATTCGGAAACGCCCATCGGGCCGTTCCATACAACTGTGCCCGCGCCCTTAATGGACTTTGCAAAGAGCTCCTGTGTTGTTGTACCGATGTCAAGTCCCATCCAGCCGTCCGGGATGCAGTCGGAGTATATTCTCATGTTTTCGGTGTCTTCCTTATACTCTCTTCCGATGATGTTGTCTACGGGGAGAAGGAAGTTTACGCCCTTTTCTTTTGCTTTCTTGAGAAGTCCTGTAGCGAGGTCAAGCTTATCTTCTTCGCAGATGGATGTGCCTATCTCATTGCCCATTGCGCGGAAGAATGTGTATGCCATACCGCCGCCGATGATGAGTGTGTCTACCTTTTCGATGAGGTTGTTGATAACGCCGATCTTGTCGGATACCTTTGCACCGCCGAGAATAGCAACGAAGGGACGTGCGGGATTGCTGAGCGCGTCGCCCATGATCTTGATCTCTTTCTGAATGAGGTAGCCGCATACAGCGTCCTTGATGAACTCTGTTACGCCGGCTGTGGAGCTGTGTGCTCTGTGAGCCGAGCCGAACGCGTCGTTTACATAGAGGTCGGCAAATTCAGCGAGAGCCTTGGAGAAGGAGGGGTCGTTCTTTGTTTCTCTTGCGTCGAAGCGCACGTTTTCGAGAAGAACAGCCTCGCCGTCCTTAAGAGCGGCAACCTTAGCCTTTGCGTCCTCGCCGATGATATCGGTAGCAAATGTTACCTTGCCGTCAAGAAGCTCATTGAGTCTGTCTGCAACGGGCTTGAGTGTGAAGTTTACGGGATCTTCCTTTGCAGCCTTTTCAAGCATCTTTGCCTTTGCTGCCGCCTGTTCGTCAGCGGGAAGAGCCTCTACTTTAGCCTTTTCCTTCTTTGTCAGACCGAAGCCCTCGGTAAGAACCGCGTGGGGCTTGCCCATGTGAGAGGTAAGGATTACCTTTGCTCCCTTGTCAAGAAGGTACTTGATCGTGGGAATAGCGCTTACGATTCTCTTATCGCTTGTGATAACGCCGTCCTTGAGCGGTACGTTAAAGTCGCAGCGTACGAGAACTCTCTTGCCGGATACTTCAATATCCTCAATGGTTTTCTTGTTGTACATTTTTTGCACCTCTTATTATAAATTTTTTTACATATTAATAATTACGGATAGCTCCGCAAATTTTCACAATTAACATTGTATCACAATTTGCCTTATTTGGCAAGCATTTTTGTTAAAAAAACGACGATTTTAGTAATTTGCAAAAAAATCAGCTTATTTTCGTGTTTTATACAGTTTATTATTGCCAATTTACGCACATATAAGCGTCTTTACAGTGAAAAACGCAAACACGATCACGGCAAGCACGATCCTGTATACGCCGAACGGCTTGAAGTCATGCTTTTTAACGTATCCGACAAGGAATTTCATCGAAAGCAGTGACACAACATACGCAACAGCCATGCCGACAAGCAGGACAACAAGCTCAAAGCTTGACGGGATATCGCCGTCAAGCAAGGTTTTTGTGATCTTCAAAAAGCTCACGCCGAACATGACCGGAACAGCCAGGAAAAACGAAAATTCAGCGGCAAGCTCCCGCGATGCTCCGATAAGTATAGCGCCGAGTATCGTCGCGCCCGAGCGTGACGTGCCCGGGATTATCGAGAGCACCTGGAACGCACCGATAACAAGTGCGGTCTTGTATGTCATCGCGCTCATTGACGTTAGGTTCGGTGTTTTCTTTCTGTTCTCCACGATAATAAAAGCGATACCGTAGACAAGCAGTGTAAGCGAGACTACGAACCAGTTTTCGATCTCTTCCATAAAATCGTCTAAAAGCAATCCTATGACCGCCGCCGGTATACACGCGGCTACGACCTTGAACCACATCTGCCATGTGTCCCTTTTTTCTTCCGGTGTTTTGGACGGCGAAAACGGGTTGAGCTTTTTGAAATAGAGGGTCACGACCGCGAGTATCGCTCCGAGCTGTATGACGTAAAGGTACAGATCCGAGCTTGTAAAGCCTTCGTTTCCGATAAACTCGTTCACAAGGATCATGTGTCCTGTCGAGCTTATGGGAAGCCACTCGGTTATTCCTTCCACTATGCCTAAAAGCAATGATCTTAATATCTCAAGCATGGTATATCCTTTCGTGATAAGGTCACGACCTTAAAATATCGCCCGCTTTTACCTCAAAGGGGACTTTAAGATAAAATTTCATGAACGGGTGCGGTGCCGAGTCGATCGGCGTCATGTTTTCGTCAAACATCTCGTCAAGCGTTAACGCGCGTCCGCACTTGCCGGGCGAGATGATCTCAGCGTCCTCGCCCTTTACAGACTTGTTACGCTGAATAAACAGCGCAAGTCCGCTCTCGGCGTCGTAGCTTTCGGCTATGGCAAGGTAGGCTTTTTCTCGCAGATATCCCGGTGTTGTACAGGTCTTTGCGTCATCAAGAGGGCGATCATAATAGAAGCCTGTTGCATACTCCCTGTGGCTTACGCTGTCAAGCTCACGCGCCCACGCCGGGTCAAAGCTGTATCCATCCGGGTCGCGCAGGTACGCGTCTATCGCCATGCGGTAAGCGTTTGTAACAACGGCTGTATAGTACGCGCTCTTCATGCGTCCCTCGATCTTGAAGCTTGTGATGCCCGACTCTACAAGCTCGGGGATATGCTCTATCATACACATATCCTTGGAGCTCATTATGAATGTTCCGTTTTTGTCCTGTTCGAGCGCGAGTACGTCATCGGGACGTTTTTCCTCATAGACCTCGAAGTTCCAGCGGCATGGCTGTGCACAGCGTCCGCGGTTTGCATCGCGGTTTGTAAAGTGCTGTGAAAGCAGGCAACGCCCGCTGTATGAGATGCACATCGAGCCGTGTATGAAGGCTTCGAGCTCAAGATCATCGGGTATTTTCGCCTTGATCTTGAGTATCTCGTCAAAGGTGAGCTCACGGGCAAGGACTATTCTCTTTGCACCGAGCTTCTGCCACATTATCGCGGCTTCGGCGCTTACAACGCTCGCCTGTGTTGAAATATGGAGTTCGGTCTCGGGAAGTATCTCTTTCACGAGCGAGATCACGCCGAGGTCGACGCATATCACTGCATCCGGCGGTGTGGTTTTAAGGAAAGCGAGATATTCGCGAAGACGGGCATACTCGTCGGGATGAGGCATTGTATTCAGTGTGATATATACCTTTACGCCGCGTTCATGTGCGTACGCTATCGCCTTTGCGAGCTCATCCTCGGTAAAGTTGTCGGCGGCGGCACGCATACCGAAGTCATTACCTGCGAGGTATACGGCGTCCGCGCCATAGAGGATAGCGCTTTTCATTTTTTCAAAGTTGCCGGCGGGGGACAACAGTTCGGGTTTTGTAGGCATTTTGAAGTTACCTTTCGGTTAGTGAGATAGTTTGATTTTTGGGGTGGTTTTGGGGTTATTAGTCTGGTTAGTTTATGTTTGGGGTGGGTTTATGGTACTTGTTTTTGTTTGTTGAGATTGTTTGTTACCCTTCCGGGGGACACCCTTTTCGGTCACGCGAAAAGGGTGGAAAAGCGTGCGTAAGGGAAACCTCGCGGTTTTCCCTTACGTATCCCTTCCCTTGGACTAAATTCGGTCGCTCAGCACCACCTTGCG
>JAFUMW010000181.1 GCA_017482465.1 Clostridia bacterium | reverse complement strand
ATCACTTTTATCTGATGTTATTTAATATTAATGATCTCCTCATCCGCCTCACTACGTTCGGCACCTTCTCCGCTGGAGAAGGCTTTAAATGTCGAATTTCGTCTGTGTGCGGCGCTTGTGACTACACGCGTTCCTGCGGAACGCTGGCGGATACGTTTGCTACTTAAAATTTCATGTAAGTGCGGCGCTTGGACTACAGGCTGTCCGAGTAAGCCGCGCGAATAGTGTATGGTTGTAGCAGAGCGCGGATTTGATGCAAAACTATCAAATTCAACGACAGCACATAGTGAGGGGACAATAAAATTCATTGAACCCATACCTTCAAAGTTTTTGCGGGGGTGTGGGGGAGCTTTTATCAAAAAGAGCACCCACAAAAACCACAAAAAAAAAAAACAACTAAAAACCATCACACACGATTACGCGGGCTTCTCGTTGACTGGCGAGTACCAGCCACCTTCGGCGCACGCTTGCGTGTTTTCTTCTTGTCAGCGTCACGCACACCTGTCAGCGCGTCCGCACGGATGAGCGCATGTGCGAGCACTTCGTCTGCGTGCTTGACAGGTATAAACTCGAGCGACTCACGCACGATCGGGTCGATATCATCAAGATCACCGGCGTTGTCTGCCGGGATCAGCACACGCTTGACTCCGGCGTTGTACGCCGCAAGCGTCTTTTCCTTCAGCCCGCCGATGGCAAGCACGTTTCCGCGGAGCGTGATCTCGCCTGTCATTGCGATCTCGCGGCGGATCTCATGTCCGCCAAGCACTGAAGCAAGCACGGTCGCGAGCGTTATTCCCGCGCTCGGTCCGTCCTTCGGGACAGCACCCTCGGGTACATGGATATGTATATCCTTCTTCTTATAAAATTCGGGGTCGATTCCAAGCTCATGAGCACGCGAACGAATGAAGCCGAGCGCGATCTTAGCCGACTCCTTCATCACATCTCCAAGCGAGCCCGTAAGTTCGAGCTTGCCGCTTCCGTCGTACACATTCGCCTCGATCTTGAGCAGGTCGCCTCCGACCTCTGTGTACGCAAGTCCGTTTACGACACCGATCTCATCGTGAGCCGATATCTTCTCGGGACGCATCCTGCGGTTTCCGAGATATTCCTTTATATCCTGCGCTCTGACGGTGAGCTTACGCTCATCCCCTTCTGCACGCTTAAGTGCCGCCTTGCGGCAGAGCGCGCTTATCTTTCTTTCGAGATTACGCACACCCGATTCCGCGGTATAAAAGTCGCATATTTCGAGAACAGCCGAATCGGTTATTGAAAGCATCTTTTTATCAAGTCCGTGACGCTTTAACTGCTTGGGTATCAGGTGTCGGCGCGCTATCTCAAGCTTTTCATGACGTGTGTACGTCTTAAGCTCGATGATCTCCATACGGTCGATAAGCGGACGGGCTACCGTAGAAAGAGTGTTCGCCGTCGCTATGAACATACAATCGGACAGGTCGAACTCAAGCTCGGTATAATGATCGCGGAACGCCTTGTTCTGCTCGGGGTCAAGTACCTCGAGTATCGCCGCGGACGGGTCTCCGTTTGCGCTGTGAGATATCTTGTCGATCTCGTCAAGCAGGATGACCGGGTTCTTCACTCCGGCGCGGATAAGCGCGTCGGTGATACGTCCGGGCATGCTTCCTATATAAGTTTTTCTGTGTCCGCGTATGTCAGCCTCATCGCGTACACCGCCGAGCGAAACGCGCACGAACTCGCGCTTCATAGAACGCGCTATCGACGATGCTATCGAGGTCTTACCCACTCCGGGCGGGCCTACAAGGCAGATTATCTGCGACCTGATATCGGGCGAGAGCTGTTTTACGGCAATATATTCGAGTATGCGCTCTTTTACCTTTTCAAGTCCGTAATGGTCGGCATCAAGCACCTTTTTTGAGTTTGCCACGCTTATCTTCACCTTGGACTCGCTGTTCCACGGCAGTGAAAGACAGGTGTCAAGATATGTACGCAAAAGGGCGTTTTCGGGCGAGCCGCTCGCGTTGTGAGCCATTCTCTCCGCCTCTTTCAAAAGCTTTTCCTCTGCCTTTTGCGGAAGCTTTGCTTCCTTGATGCGCCTTGTGTACTCCTCGGTGTCATCCTCGTCGCCGAGCTCGCGGTGTATCTCCTTGAGCTGCTCGCGAAGGTAGTATTCATGCTGATTTTTGTCCATATTCTGCGACACGCGGCTCTTGATACGCTGTTCGCTTTCAAGTATCAGCTTCTCCTCATAAAGCAGGACGAGCACGTGCTCAAGGCGCTTTACAGGATCGAACTTTTCAAGCACCTCCTGGCGCTTCTCCTGTGCGTCTATGACCTGCGACGCAATAAAATCCGCGGCAAGGCCTACGTCTGTCATGCTCTTTAGCGCAAGCTCCGCACCCGATACGTTGCCGGGCGCATAGCGGGCGACCGCTCTGAACGCGTTGACCGCTTCCCTTCTGAGTGCCTGCAGGCGGATGTCATCCGGGTCTGTGAGCGTCATCTTTTTCTGAAGCACGGTCGCGTATGTGATACCGCCGCGCGGCTCGTAGCGCATGATCTTTGCACGGCACTGCGGCTCTACTATAACGCGTACAGTACCCGAATCGGTCGTCATCGACTGTTTGATGAGCGCAACTGCGCCTACCGCGTAAAGCGTGCCGTGACCGTAGGGCTGATTGTCACCTGTTTTCGACAGTGCGAAATAAACGCTCCTGTCGGTCTCCATCGCGGCGTTATACGCGTCGATGTCGCGCTGCTGTTCTATTTCCACGGCAAAGGGCAGTGACGGAAAGGGTACGATACCCGTAAGCCCGATGACAGGGAGAGTGATCTTTTCTATTTTTTCAATGATATTCGGCATTTATATGTCCTTTCAGTAATGTGCGCGCGCACGCACGGGTATAAAATAATATATTAGCTTATATTATAACACATATTCATGCAAATTGCCATACTTTTCGCTCGATTTAATAAAGAATTTAAATTTGATTTCCTACACCAAAACACGCTGTCTCAATTTTGGGAATTTTTCTTTCACACTATTGACAAGCGTATACCGCTGTGGTATACTATAACAAAAGTGAAGTTTATTTTCGCAATAAAGTCAAAAAAAGGAGGTAAAAAGTGAACATATACGCACTTAACTTAAGGTTAGATCAAAAGAAATGCTCCTATAAAGATCTCGCGGAGCTTTTGGGAATAAGCCGTTCGTCGCTGTATAGAAAATTATCGGGTCAGACCGACTTCACCTGCACCGAGATCGCCGGGATACGTCAGCATCTCGCGCTTACCGACACCGCGCTTATAGAAATTTTCTTTCACAACAACCCTGTGTGAGGGATTTTGTTTTTAAGAAAATATTTTGCATTTTCTCAAATTTTTCTGTTTATTTTTTCAATTATTTTTTCAAATTTTTTCAAAAAAATATACCCGAATAACACCTCGATGATTTTACACTTTTCAAAGGAGATGATAGACAGCAAATGATAAGCTGGATAAAATTAGACACCGCGATATTTCGCAACAATAAGGTTATGGCTTTGCTAAACGGCAAGAATGGGGAAAGAATGGTTTTGAACTATATTCGCTTTCTTTGTCTTGCAGGCGATCTTAACAGCTCGGGCGTATTCGTCCTTGACGATGGCTCGCCGATGAGCGCACAAACCCTTGCTTCTTACCTCGGAATAACCTATCAAACACTGATAAAATCAACAAAAAGGCTTCTCGAAGTAGGGCTTCTCACCACCGATGAAAACGGATGCTACATGATACCGAATTGGGAGTATCACCAGAACGCGGAGGCACTTCGCAAGATGCGCGATGCGGAACGAAAGCGCAAAGCACGGGCAAGAAAAAAGCGCGAGCTTGCCGACGCCGAGGCACTTGAAAACCTACCTGAGGATGATAAAGATCGTCCGCGGACACGTCCGCAAAAAAACGGGACAAGTCCGCATACAGAGACAGATAAAGAAAAAGAAACAGAAAAAGATTTAGTCTTTCTTTCAGACGAAAGAAAGACAGGGACGCGCTGTCTGTCTGCCTTTGACACAGACGAAGAGGACGAAGAAGACGACGAAGAGATACGAGCTTATAAGCAAGAGAACACGAAATGGCGTAACAACGCCGAGTACGTAAGCTCGAGCGGACACGGGCTTGTCAAAATGACGCAGCGACAGTATGAGGATCTGCTTGATCGAATGGATCCTGATGTGCTTGAGGAGTACATAGACAAGCTTGGCGCGTATCTTGAGAAAACGGGACAGCGTTCAACGCGTGCGTACAAGGTGATACTCGAATGGTTCTATAAGGACATCGCTCTCGACCCGAACAAGGATTTTATAAAAACATTATAGCATATGCATAAGCGTAAGCCTTTACGGGTGGAGGCTTACGTACGCTTTTATCCGCTTCACACAGCGAGGGGATGTGGAAATTTATTGAACCGAAGCCTTCTCCAGCGGAGAAGGTGCCGAACTTAGTGAGGCGGATGAGGAGATCATCAATATGGAAAGTTGTCAGATCAAAGTGCTTGTTTTAAGGAAAAACTACTTTCCGCTTAATAATGCAATAATTTAATTTTTATCTGTAATAAATGCTCTCCTCATCCACCGCTGCCGCAGTCCCCCTTCTCAAACGACCTTCGGTCGTAGGCGGAGAAGGCTATAGTACGCTTTTATCCGCTTCATACAGTGTGAGGACGTAAAAATTCATTGAGCCCATATCTCAAAATTTTTGCGGGGGTGAGCCCACGACTTTGCAAGCAAAGTCAGGGGGGTGCTTTTCTCAAAAAGCACCCCCCCTCGCAAAAAAACAAAAACCAAATCACAAATCCCCATACAAATACAGCGAGCCGCATATTATCGTAAGCCTGCCGCGCGATTTTGCAAGCGCAAGCGCGTCACGCAGGCTCGGTGCGGCTATTCCGCTTACTTTGCAGTTTTCGCGCGCGTAGTCACGCAGAGCCTCGGGCATCATTGCGCGCGGGTTACCTTGCACGGTAGTACAGATAAATTCACGGTCTTTTCTGGTCAGCGTCGACAGAGTTGTTTTTATATCCTTGTCCGCCATGCACGCGTATATTACTGTCATCGGCGTGTCGCAAAAGTATCTGTCGAGCGACGCCTCAAGCGCGCGAACTCCGTCCGGGTTATGCCCGCCGTCGAATATCACGCCGTCGGCTATCATTTCAAAGCGTCCGCGGTGGGACGCAGACTCAAGTCCCGCCTTTATCGACGCATCGGGCAAGCCGAGCGCCTTCAGCGCGGCATGGGCTACAGCCGCGTTTGCAAGCTGATAGCTTCCGCCCAGAGCGAGCTTTACGCGCTCGCCGTCGGGCATTATATAGTACTCGTATATGCCGTCAAAGCCGATCGGCTCGGGCGTTTCGGCGACTGTAAGTGTGTGTCCGTGTTCCTTTGCCCTCGCACGTATCAGTTCTGTTACCTCGGGGTACTGTGTACCTGTGACGACGGTGCGCGCGGCAATACCGTCCTTGATGATACCGCACTTCGCGTGCGCTATCTCTTCAAGCGTATCGCCGAGGTATGCGGTATGGTCGATGTCGATATGGCATATGACGGCGAGCTCGCATTTTTCTATGACATTGGTGGCGTCATATTCTCCGCCGAGCCCTACTTCGAGCACTACGATGTCACATTTTTGCTGTGCGAAGTAAAGCATAGCCGCCGCGCACCATATTTCAAACTGTGTCGGTGCTTCGCCTGTTTCGTTTTCGACAAATTTCGACGCTTCTTCGGCGGCTGTGAGCACGCGTTCAAGGTCAAAGTCGGGGATATCGTTTCCGTTTATGCAGATACGTTCGTTCACGCGAACGAGGTTTGGCGAGGTGAACTTACCTGTTTTTTTGCCGTCCTTGACGAGAGCTGCTTCGATAAAGGCACAGGTCGAGCCCTTGCCGTTAGTACCGGCGACATGGACGAATTTCAGCTTACGGTCGGGTCTGCCGAGCTTTTCAAGCAGGTTTGTTATACGTTCGAGTCCGAGTCGGACGACGTTATGAAAGGCGTGTGGGTTACGGTTTTTATCGGTCATAGATGTTTACCTTTTTAGTTGTTGGTGTGATTAGTTTATGTTTGGGAGGGGTTTATGGTACTTATTTTTGTTTGTTGAGATTGTTTGTTACCCTTCCGGGGGAGTCGCTTTCTGCACGCGCAGAAAGTGACCAAAGACGCGCGTAAGGGAAACCTCGCGGTTTTCCCTTACGTATCCCTTCCCTTGGACTGAAATTGTTCGCCCAGCACCACCTTGCGGTGGATACGTTTGTCTGTGGGGGTGGGCTGAATTTGTTCGTCCAGCACCACCTTACGGTGGATACGTTCGTCTACGGGGATTTGGACTAAATTTGTTCGCTCAGCACCAGCCTAAACGCGTTCCTCCGGACCGCTGGCGGATACGCTTGTTTTAAAGCCTTCTCCAGCGGAGAAGGTGCCGAACGTAGTGAGGCGGATGAGGAGATCATTAATATTAAATAACATCAGATCAAAGTGCTTGT
>JAFUMW010000180.1 GCA_017482465.1 Clostridia bacterium | reverse complement strand
CTCTTAATGGATAAATTAGCCGATCTGCGTGATGCGGGACTTACCATCGACGAGCTTTACGAATGGGCACGCTCTCACAAGCTTGAGATGCATCACTGGTTCTTCTCCACCGACCTTACATTCTTTGTAAAAGGCGGAAGAATAACCAAGGCGTCCGGCTGGTTCGGCACGATACTTAAGATTTGCCCGCTTCTCAATGTAAGCAACACAGGTAAGCTTATCCCGAGAGAAAAGATCCGTACTAAGCCTAAGGTTATCAAGGCTATCGTAGACAAGATGGAGCTTTGCGCCAAGGACGGTCTTGATTACAGCGGTAAGTGCTATATCTCAAACTCCGCTTGCTATGAGGATGCGCGTGCCGTCGCTGATCTTATTGAAGAAAGATTCAAGAATCTTGACGGCAAGGTGCTTATAAATTCTATAGGTACAACTATCGGAAGCCATACCGGCCCCGGTACTGTTGCCATATTTTTCTGGGGCGAGCCCCGCGTAGACTGAATACAGTCCATGTCGGATGACTCGCGGATCTGAACGAGTCCGACTGAAAAATCAATTTATCATTAAAGGAATTTCCCGTTACAATGAATACTACAGAAAATTGTGTAAGAGTGATCGACGCGTCCGCTTTGCGTGTGATCATAGCAAACTGCGCCGCGGCGATCGAAAACAATTGTACCAAGCTTAACGACCTGAACGTATTTCCCGTGCCTGACGGCGATACCGGAAGCAATATGGCGCTTACGGTCAGCGCCGCCGCTCACGAGATCAAAAGATCCGGCTCGAAAAGCGCAGGTGAGCTTGCGGATATCGCCGCAAAAGCGATGCTTCGCGGTGCGCGCGGCAACTCCGGCGTTATCACGAGCCTTTTATTCAGAGGTATCGCTACCGAGCTCAAGGGACTTGACAAATGCGATGCCGCCGCTCTCTCCCGTGCGTTGCAATCGGGTGTTGCCGCCGCTTACAAGGCTGTTGCAAATCCCGCTGAGGGAACGATACTAACTGTTGCACGGCTTGCCGCAGATGCGGCGGTCAAGGAAAGTGACGGTTCATTAGCCGAGGTCATGGACGCGGCTATATCTGCCGCAAAGACGGCTTTAGAGCAGACAATGGACTTAAATCCCGTACTCAAAAAGGCAGGCGTGGTCGATGCCGGCGGTTTCGGTTGGGTTCTCATTCTCGAAGCGGTCAAGGATGCGCTTTTCGGAATAGTGCTTGAAAGCTCTTCCGCATTTGACTCAACTCTTTCTGCCGCCGCTGATTTCTCCGACTTCGAGACAGAGGATATAAATTTTGCGTACTGCACGGAATTTATCGTATCCCGCGAGGGGGAAAATGATCCGTACACGCTCAAGGCCGAGCTTGAAAAGCTCGGTGACAGCCTTGTTTTCGTCGAGGACGACGAAATAATCAAGGTACATGTTCACACAAACGATCCCGGTACGGCTCTACATCTTGCTGTTGCTTACGGTCAGTTTGTTACTGTCAAGGTCGAGAACATGCGTATTCAGCACTCAACCAAAATAACCGAAGCTGAGGTTAATAAGGTTGTGTCAGCTCCCGCCGAAAAGTACGGTGTCGTTGCAGTGTCTCCCGGTGATGGCATCACAGAGGTATTCGACTCACTCGGTGTTGACGCATGCGTATCAGGCGGCCAGACGATGAATCCATCTACCGATGATATTTTAGAGGCGATCGAAAAGGTCAACGCCGAAAACATATTCGTTCTTCCGAACAACAAGAACATAATACTCGCCGCCGAACAAGCACGCGAGCTTTCAAGCAAGAATGTGATCGTTATTCCCTCCCGAACCGTGCCGCAGGGCATGTGCGCTATGGAGATGTACGACATAGATCTTGAGCTTGACGATATCGAAGCAGCTATGACCGACGCGCTCAAGCACATAACGACCATGCAGATGACAACGGCTGTCCGTGATTCGGACATCAACGGACTCGGCATCGAAAAGGACGATTTCATCGCACTTTGCGAGGGCGAGCTTATGGCAGGCGGCAAGGACGAGAGTGCGCTTGCGGATATGCTTATAGAAAAAATACGTGATACGGGCCGTGATATCATCACTATATATTACGGCATCGATGTATGCGATGATGAAGCCGCACTCATGTCGAAAAAATTCGAGGAGATCTTCGGGGAGGACAATGTAAGTCTTGTTTCCGGAGCTCAGAGCGTATACAGGTACATAATCTCTGCAGAAGAGTGATATAATTATTGAAATAAAAGAAGAGAGGCTTGCTCATGACCAAGCCTCTCTTCTTTTATCTTTTCACTACCGCTTTATTCAGCATTTGCGTCATTATAAGCATAATTACAGCTAAAAGTATAGAAAACACGACCTTACTTCCACATACCTATGTTCGGTTTTCTTTCACCGATCTTTGTAAGCTCAAGCCTGCCTTCAAGCTCAACGTGATTACGCTTGAAATCGAAAGCTGTCAGATCGCGCGGACGTTCTATTGACCAAGGAGCGGCAAAGCCGAGCTCGTAGAGGATAGGTCCGTTATATCCCATCTCATCAAGTGTGTCCATAAGCTCGCACCAGTTGATATCGCCCTCACCGGGAAGCCAGTGGCGCTCATTTATAAAATCGTAGTCAGAGAAGTGAACGGTTATGTACTTATGTGCGGTCGCCTTTATAAAATCATGTATATTTTCACCGAGCAGATGATTGGTATCAAAGCATATTTTAAGCCTTTCATCCGCCGAAGTGAGTGCAAGCATATCTGCACCGGAGTTGCCGAGACAGCTTCTGGGAAGATCCTCGACCGCTATCACAGCATCATATCCCGCCGCGTATTCTGCAAGCTCTGCAAGCGATCTTTTAGCCGCTTCAATACGCGCTTGTCTTTCGTCATCCTCGATAGGCTCAAAGCTTGCGTGTACAACGTGTATCTTTATTCCGACAGCGGCACATTCGGGGATAAATTTTTTATAGTAAGCAACAGCACCCTTGCGTACGTTTTCGTCCAATGAAGAGATATCAAACTCGTCTCCAAAGCGCTGATGGAAGCTGCGAAGCGTTATACCGAACTCGTCTGCAAGTGCCTTGAGTCGGGGCAGATCGAGTACGGTGTCGTACTGTTCCGCTACCGGAGAAACCTCGATACAGTCGATACCCGCGTTTTTCATTTCGAGAAAATCCTCGCGTGTGATAGCGGCATTGCGCGAAAGTCCTGTTAATCTTTTCATGAATGTGTACCTCTTTTTTCAAAATATATTTTTAATCCCTCACGACCTGCATCCGTAACGGGTTTTATCCATTTATTTGTAAAGAAATATTTTAAGCAAAGTATTGATTTGGGGATATCCTCGAACACGTACATTATTATATACACGAGCACGAAGTCAAGCTTAAGCAGATAGGCGGCGATCGCGGTCGCCGGAATGGAAAGCGCCCAAAGACATCCGATATCGTATACAAGTCCGCGCGAGGTCTCGCCTCCCGGTCTGAATATTCCGACTATCTGGATATACGGGATATTTCGTATCGGTATTTCGAGTGCGTACACAGTCGTTATACCGATAGCCGTACGCAGAGTTTCGGCGGTAAGGTTGCCGCTCATATTGAAAAGGTGCACGAGCTGTTCCCTGAATATGATTATTAGCGCTCCTATCGGAACTGCGATCAGCGGAACGATAACAGCCATCTTTTTTGAAACGGATATTCCCTCTTCGATATTTCCCGCGCCGATAGACTTTCCTATCATCACGCAGGAGGCATTACAGATACCGATAAATATAGTAAACGCGATATTTTCAAAGGTCTTGAGTATGGTCACTGCCGCATAGTACTCACTGCCGAGGTTTGAATACAGGAGCGTAATGACAAACGTACCCAGACCCCACATGCCCTCGTTGAGTATGACAGGAGTTGCTTTTTTGTAAAACTCGGAGACCATGGTCCGTGTAAATCCGAACACCTTTTTAAGCGGTGCTGAAAGTATAAGCTTTTTAGCCTTCGAGATGGCGACTGCCGCTAACGGGCTCACCCACGCAGAGATACATGTAGCAAGTGCCGCGCCGCGTATTCCCATTTCGGGCAGTCCGAATTTGCCGAAGATAAAACCGTAGTTGAACACTGCGTTGAACACCGTGGAGATAAGAGATATAACCATGGGTATCTTCACGCACTCGGTCGAGCGCATGAGTGCGAACATGATATTACCGAGCATAACCGCCGGGTATGAAAATGCCACTATCCTAAGATATGACGCGCCTGCTGCGACAACGTCAGCCTCACGGTTGAATATACTCATTACCGATTCGGGTACAAAAAACGCCAACGCAGCGAATATAAGCGAAAGCACCGCACCCGAAGCAAGTGCTATTCCGTATACTCTGTGTATGCCGTCGATATTCTTTTCTCCCCAATACTGGGCGACGAATATCGACATACCCGACACTATTCCGAAAAGTATGATCTGCAAAAGCCAGCTCCACTGTCCCGCCATTCCGACAGCAGCAAGCTCTGTGTCGCCGAGCTGACCGACCATAAGGGTATCAACAAGTGTAAACGAGCTGACAAGCAGATTCTGCAGTGCTATCGGCACTGCGAGCTTTAACATTTGTATATAGAAATTATTTTGCTTCACCAATTTTTGCTCCGTTCCGGGTTAATAATCAAACAATATTATATATTATATCATAAAGGAAAAATAATTCAAGTACATTCCGATTATTTTTGAAATTATATTTACTTTTCTTTTTTTATGTGCTAAAATAACATTAACATAACCACTTAATCGGAGGATCATTAAATGACAAACGAAGTAAACTTTGATGATAATAATATCGCAGTTTCCTTTTGTGTTATGAGCGACGTACATATTACTTCTGCCAAAGAAGATGATCAATGCAGCAAAAACTACAAAAACGCTATGGATCTCGCTTACAAATATTCAAAGACCGGCAAGCTTGATTTTGTTCTTGTGGCAGGCGACATAGCACAGAATATCGCGTGGGACAAGACCTATGGCGAACATCTTTACGAGATAGACGCGTACAAGGTGCTTACAGACAAATATTTAAGAGACGGTACGGCTCTTGTTTTCTGCACCGGCAACCACGACCGCACATCGGATCAAAGTTACGAAAAAGAGTTTACCAAGGTGTTTACATCCACACAGGCTGACATCGACAGATACTACAAATATGACGTTGATATGGAGTCTGTAATGAATTACTCGGGCAACAGACATGCTGTTGTTAACGGATATCATTTTATCAGTGTTGCCATGTTCGGTGATTATGTTTCATATATGAAACCGCTTCTTGATGAGATCACGGCGAAAGAACCATTAAAACCTGTGTTCGTGTCATACCACTACCACGCGGCTGAAACCGTATACGCTACGCACTACGGTAAGGGGATCGATGATCTCAGAGAACTTTTGAACAACTATCCGCAGGTAGTCTTTTTCAGCGGTCATTCGCACAACGCTCTCGATAACCCCCGCGCTATCTGGCAGGGTGAATTCACCGCCATAGACACGGCGTCTCTTCGTTATCTTGACGATAACAGTCTTATACGCAGCAATATAAAGATACCGGTAAACGCCACTCACAGTGAGGTGTTCAGATACGCGAGCGAGGCTATGCTCGTTGAGGTCGACACTGAGGGCAATGTTCGCTTCACCTGCTATCACACAAACAGAGGAGATATCGTTGCAATTTACACGGTCGGCGCTCCGAAGGCTGACAACAGCCATCTCTTAAAGTACACGCAGGAAAGAGAAAAGCTATCTAAGCCGCCTGTGTTCAAGGATGCCGCCTTCAAGCTTACCCAGACCGACAGCGGCGACGTAAATGTTCACTTCAATCAGGCTGTACACGATGATATCGTTTGGTATTATACGATCAAGTTCAAAGCCGAGACCGAGGAAACGCAGAAGTTTTATTTCACCTCTCGTTACCACGACTTAAACGGTATGCCCGATACCATTGATTGCATTCTGTTAAGTGACATTAATATGCCCGACAATGATAACCACAAGGGTTTCGGTGCTCACAAGCTTACTCCCGGCGTTGTGTACACAGCCGTGCTTGAAGCATACGACGTATGGGATCATCCGAGCGAACCTGTTGCTATAAGATTTGAATATAAGTAATATCAAGCAAAAGCAAAACCGTGCATCGTACGATGCACGGTTTTTACTATTTGGCGAGAAAGTTGCGCTTGGGGATTATTACCGAGTTGAAATTGTATCCTCTGCCGTTCATCGCCGATACCTTTAGTGCGGCAAGGTTTATATCTGTCTCGAGCATTTTTGCAATTTCCTCAATATCATAACCTTCCTTGGCAAGCTCTGCAACCTCATTGTCCTCAAGCAAGAGCTCCGATGCAAAGACGTTCGCCTCGTATTCGGGGCGGCTTTTCATATCGTAAAGGACAAATTCCTGAAGTCCCGCGACGGTTACAAGATCCCGGTGAAGTCTGTCATGCCCTATTTCATGCGACAGTACTATCTTCTTTTCATTATCATCAAGGTTATCGTTTATCACTATATATCTTTTACGGTTGATAATGTAATAAAAGCCCTTGAGATTTCCGAATCCCGGGTTATATTTAACTTCAATACCAAGTGCCGCCGCAAGAGCTTTCGGATCACGTGTTTTATATCGCTTTACAAGCTGCTCCACCTTATCGTATATGGTATTTTTCATTCTGCGGTGTTTTCCTTATTTCTTATACTTATCCGGAGTGAAACGCTTTGAATACTCCTTACTTTCAAAATAAAGCTCCTGTATCTGATGCACGAACGCAAGCTTATCGTCATCGTCAAGCTCGCCTCCCGCAAACATTGCGGAGACCTGGTTTATAAGTCTTTTTGCCTGCATATATCCGCGCCCGCCGTACATATCTCCCGCGCCCAGGAAAAATTCCTCGTCCTCGCTGAGAAGATAGCTCGGCTCAAGATCAAGCGCTCTTGCAAGCGTTGTGTACATAGCTCTTCCCTTCGGATAGATCTCACCGCTTTCGTAGTTTACGATCGTACGCTTGGAAACACCGACTATCTTTCCAAGTTCTTCCTGTGTGAGCTTTTTTCTTTTCCGTGCAGTTCTCAATTTTTCGCCGAATTTCATGTTGTTTTCTCCTTTGGTGAAATTTTATTTGCTTTTGCGAAAATATTTTGCATTTTACTATTGACAAGCGCATCAATATTGCGTATAATATATGTGCAACTCATCTTCACATACATTTTAACGCATTTTGCGCTTTTTGTCAATAGGAAGTGCAAAATTTCTCAAAAATTTTTACAAAGGAGAAAAAACAATGGAAAGAATCATTCTCCACAGCGACCTGAACAATTTTTTCGCTTCGGTAGAGGCTGCTGAAAATCCCGAGTATGCGGGCAATGACAAGTTCATCGCGGTATGCGGTCTTGAAGAGGACAGACACGGCATCGTACTTGCAAAAAACGAAAACGCCAAGCGCATGGGAGTCAAAACGGGTGACACCATATGGCAGGCAAAGCAAAAATGTCCCGACATTATTATAGTAAGTCCGCATTTTGACAGATACACATATTATTCAAGACTCGTACGCGATATTTATCTCGAGTACACAGATGAAGTAGAGTCGTTCGGTATGGACGAGTGCTGGCTTGATGTTACTCACAGTACCTCTCTGTTCGGTGACGGCAAAACGATCGCCGAAAGTATACGTAAACGCGTCAAGCGCGAGATCGGACTCACGGTTTCAATAGGCGTTTCATTCAACAAGGTATTTGCCAAGCTTTGCAGTGACATGAAAAAGCCCGACGCGGTAACAGTCATACAGGCTGATGATTTCCGCGACAGACTATGGTGTCAGAAAGCAGGAAATATGCTCGGAGTAGGCAGGTCTACCGCACGCACGCTTGAGCGTCACGGAATCTTCACGATAGGCGATATCGCCCGAACTCCGTGTGTCTATCTTGAGAAATGGCTCGGCAAGTGCGGCACACAGCTTCACGCGTATGCAAATGGGCTTGACGACTCGCCTGTTGAAAAAGCTGATCTCTATATCAAGCCGAAAAGTATAAGCCACGGGGTCACATGTCGCGCGGATCTCGAGGATCGCGACGAGGTATCAAAGGTAATACTGTATCTTTCGGGTGACATTTCGACAAAGCTTCGCGAGCAACACATGCTTGCCTCAAGCGTGACCGTCGGTGTACGCGACGCTTCGCTTATGACCCGCGAATACAGTCTGCGTCTTCCCACTCCGACACGGTCGCGGGAAGCTATATTCAAAGCGGCTCTCGAGGCATTTTCACGAGATTACCGCTGGTTATGCGATGTACGCGCTTTAACGGTGCGCGTATCTAATCTGTGCGATGACAGCGAGCCGATCGCATTTGATTTTTTCACCGACACCATGCGTGCCGACAAGCTTGAACGCAAGGAGATGACCGCGGACATGCTCCGCAAGCGCTTCGGTAAAAACGCCCTTGTACCCGCTTCCCTGCTCGGTGATTTCAAGCTGCCGCATGTAATAAACAAATCCATGCTTCCCCCGGGATTCAGAGGGTGAGAGCTGAGCGATCGCTGTAAAAAATTTTTAAATATGGTTATTGAAAAAATCATGTCGGCGATTCTGATGAAAAATGCAAAAAAACGGCAGGAGCAAGCCATTACCACCCTGAAAAATCCGCTTTCCGCGTGTAGGGCATGGTCTATCTCCCGCCGTTTTAATATTTACGAATACTTATTTTGTCACGGTTATTATGAATGTGTCGGATATGTAGTTTACTGTTGCGACCGCATTCTTTTTTCTGTTCTCGGCGCGGAAGGAGAAAACTCCCTCGTCAAACATTGAATCATCGGCGGTAACATTACTGTCAAAGCCTTTTTCCTGTAAGAGATCGGTATATGTTATCGCGTCGTGGATGGTACATCCGCCGAGCATTATTGTAAATGTGCCGTCCTCAAGCTCGGAGGTGAGTATATTGCCGGCTTCGGGTTCGGGTATAAGCTTTGTGTGGTCGTTTTCAGGCCACTCTCCTCCGATCTGTCCCTCAAAGCCACCGTTTCCGACTATTGTGATAGTACCGTCGGTATTCTGAACCGCTTTTGTGCCGTCCTCATATATTATCGTAGTCGTTCCGTCATCGCCGAATGTAACCTCAAAGCCATCCTCTGCCGCCGCTTGGACAAAAGCTTGCTTATCTTCTTCACTCATATCGGCATAGATAATGTCGGTAACACCGCTTAACAGCTCCTCTGCTCCGCCGAGTATTTCGACATTATTTATGTCCTTTGCAACATCAGAACCGACTATCTCAACAGCCTTATCCGGTACCATTGTGATCGCTTCGGTAATCTCTGCCGCTGTAGTCACTGCTTCTGTTGTGTCTTCGGCAGTATCGGCACTTGTGTCGGAAACAGCCGTATCTACCGACGCGTCGATCACGGTATCGGTGTCTGTTATATCTGCCGATGTATCAGCTTCTTGGGTGACGGTATCGCTTTCGATGACAGTATCTTCTGTATATGTATCGGTGTCACTGCCCTCGTCCTTACCGCAGGCGGCTATCGCAAGCACAAGTACAAGTGCAAGTATTATCAAGAGTAATTTTTTCATTTTCTTCCTCCATAGATCTTGGTAATTATATTGTATCACAAAAGGTGATGAAATACAAGAGGGGCATTATGAATTTTATCAACGCAAGAACCGCCCGCAAGGAGGGTGCGGACGGTTCTTTTCTGTTATTTCTTTGTTTTTGCCTTTTCGTGGCAACCCATGCCGCAACTGTCACAGCCGCAGGAGCATGAGCTTTTGCCCTTCATCTTATTGCGGATACCTGTTACGACTATCGCAACAAATATCACTGCGATGATAGCGGCAACGATTATTGTCGGTAAATATTCCATATTATCAAACCTTATTTGGAAGTTTTCACTGTAAGTTTATTGTCACTGTACTTATTGGGACGAACCATGAGGTACACGATAAGCGCGAGCGCGATCACAGCTACGATAGTACCAACGACATTACCTGCGCCTGTGAACCATGCGCCGATCTGGTATGTGATGAGCGATGCAATGTATGCAAACGCGCACATATAACCTACTGCGAACCATGTCCACTTGCCGTTGTTCATTTCACGTTTGATAGCACCGATAGCAGCGAAGCAGGGAGCGCAAAGGAGGTTGAATATCATGAACGAGAAGCCTGCGATAGCACTGCCGCCGAAGAATTCCTGTCCGATAACAGCAAGGCTTGCCGAGTCAGCAGCATCAACCAGCTCGAACGCGAGGTCAGCGTCTGCCATGGAGGAGAGCTCACCGAAGATACCAACGACTTCTTCCTTAGCAACGAGTCCCATAACTGTTGCAACTGCCGCCTGCCAGTTACCGAATCCGAGAGGCATGAAGATCCAAGCAAATGCTTCTCCTACTACCTGGAGGATACTCTTAGCATCGCCGTCGCCGATGTAGTGGAAGCCACCCTCGAACGAGAGGCTGTTAAGAACCCAGATAACGATCGAAGCCGCAACGATAACCGTGCCTGCGCGCTTGATGAACGACCAGCCGCGTTCCCATGTAGCTCTGAGAATATTGCCTACAACGGGTGCGTGGTATGCGGGAAGCTCCATAACGAAAGGAGCGGGATCGCCTGCGAACATCTTTGTCTTCTTAAGGATGATACCCGAGATAACTACTGCCGCAACACCGATGAAGTAAGCGGAGGTAGCGATCCATGCACTGCCGCCGAAGAGAGCCGAAGCGATAAGACCTACGATAGGCATCTTTGCACCGCAGGGCATAAAGCCTGTGGTCATGATAGTCATTTTACGGTCGCGGTCTTGTTCGATAGTACGCGAAGCCATGATACCGGGAACGCCGCATCCTGTACCTACGAGCATAGGAATGAAGCTCTTTCCCGAAAGACCGAACTTACGGAATACTCTGTCCATGATGAATGCAACACGAGCCATGTAACCGCAGTCCTCGAGGATCGAAAGGAGCAAGAAGAGTACGAGCATCTGAGGAACGAAGCCGAGTACAGCACCTACGCCGCCTACGATACCGTCCATGATGAGCGAATAGAGCCATTCTGCGATGATAGGTGTGCCTTCTGCGTTAAGAAGTACCATATCGAGAAGCTCGGGTACGCTCTTGAGGCTTGCAAGGAAGCCTTCGCCGTATGTCTCTGCGAACGAGCCGAAGAGACCGTCGTTCATAAATACTACTGTCCAGTCACCTATAGTGCCTATCGAAAGGGTGTATACGAGCCACATAACGGCTACGAATATCGGAAGTGCCAATATCCTGTTTGTTACGATACGGTCGATCTTGTCGGAGATAGTAAGGCTGCCGGCGTTCTTTTTCTTATAGCATGCCTTCATCATCTGACCGATGAACACGTATCTCTCGTTTGTGATAATGCTTTCAGCGTCATCATCGAGCTGCTTTTCTACCGAGGTGATGTCCTCTTCGATGTGTGCAAGTGTATCTGCGGAAAGGTTCAACTGTTCAAGCACCTTGTCATCGCGCTCGAAGATCTTTACCGCGTACCAACGCTGACGCTCGAGGGGCATATTATGTACAGCCGCTTCCTCGATATGAGCAATCGCGTGCTCTACTTCGCCGGAGAATGTATGCATAGGCACTGCCTTGCCGTTCTTTGCAGCTTCAATAGCCGCATTTGCAGCCGCATCAACTCCGTCGCCCTTGAGTGCCGAGATCTCAACGATCTTGCATCCGAGCTCCTTGGAAAGCTCGTCAACATTGATCTTGTCGCCGCGGCGCTTTACAACATCCATCATATTGATCGCAACTACTACCGGGATACCAAGCTCAACGAGCTGTGTTGTGAGGTAGAGGTTACGCTCGAGGTTTGTACCGTCCACGATATTGAGTATCGCGTCGGGACGCTCGTTTATAAGGTAGTTACGTGCTACTACTTCTTCGAGTGTATAGGGCGAAAGCGAATAGATACCGGGAAGGTCTGTCACGACAACATCCTTGTTCTTTTTAAGCTTACCCTCTTTCTTTTCAACAGTTACGCCGGGCCAGTTACCGACGTACTGATTTGAACCGGTAAGTGCATTAAACAGTGTGGTTTTACCGCTGTTAGGGTTACCGGCAAGTGCAATTTTAAGTTCCATGCTATCTGCCTCTCTTTCTTGGTTAGTGTATGCTAACCGTTTGTCTGAAAATTACGGGGCCCATTCCCCGCGTTGATTATTCAACCTCGATCATATCCGCGTCAGCCTTACGAAGCGAAAGCTCATAGCCGCGTACGGTTACTTCCACCGGGTCACCGAGCGGTGCTACCTTGCGAACGTAAACTTCAACGCCGCGTGTGATGCCCATGTCCATGATTCTGCGCTTTACAGCACCCTCACCATGAAGCTTCACTACCTTGACCGTTTCACCGACCTTAGCCTGTCTGAGTGTGTT
>JAFUMW010000179.1 GCA_017482465.1 Clostridia bacterium | reverse complement strand
TTAACCATTTGTGTACATTTTTGGTCAAGGATCTCCTCAAGATCGATTCCTTTTTTGTTGGCACTCTTGCATAATCTCATCAGCATTTCGGCGTATCCGTCAGCGTCAAGGGCATCAAGATCGGCACAGTCGGGAAACAGGACAAGCGAGTTTTTCTCCGCTTTTTTGACTATCTTCTGAGCTCGCATAAGTGCAGGCAAAGTCTTCGGTACGCTTTCGAGAACGTCCCCGACACTTTTCTGTCCCTTTTCCGCTTTTTTGATCTCATCCCAGTTTACGAGCACACCGTCCGCCGAGTCCACCTTTACATCTCCGAACACATGCGGGTGTCGGTGTACAAGCTTGCGGCATATCCCGTTTATCACGTCCCCTATATCAAAGCTTCCCTTTGCGCGCTCCATCTCACTGTGGAACACGACCTGAAGCATAACATCGCCGAGCTCCTCACAAAGATGCTCGCTGTTTTCCTCATCGATAGCCTCGCAGACCTCATATACTTCTTCGATAAAGTTTTTGCGTATGCTCTTGTGATCCTGCTCAGCGTCCCACGGGCATCCGTCGGGCGAGCGCAGAAGCTTCATTATATCGCACAGATCATTAAAGTCATAATCCTGCTTTTGTGCAAGCGTTTTTTTCAAGTCCTTCATTTTATCCTCTTCGCTTTACTTAACTACCTTTATCTTCTTCAAAATACCGTATATTTTCTCGCCCTTCGGAAGTATCATAATATCTTCCTTGTTAAGACACTTCATTATAAGTATAGCCGCGACATAAACCACAGCCGCCGCGAGTATAGCAGACACCGTAGACAGTGTAAGACCGATACGCGGCGAGAGTATATGGCATACACCGAGCGCAGTGACACCGCAGAGCGCTCCCGCGGCAAGAGGCTTGATATAAACATCGGAAATGCTCGGTACTACTCCGGCATACTTAGCTACAAAGTACATATTCATAACAACGATCGTTGCATAGCACAAAAATGTGCCTACCGGAGAGCCATGCTTTCCGAGCACGGGAATGAGCAGATAGCTTGCACACAGCTTTACGAGCGATCCGACGAGCATAGAGCTTATCGGCTTTCTCTCGTGTCCGTTTGCCTGAAGTATCGCGTTTGTTATAGACAGCATACATACAAAGAACACCGAGGGAGCGAGCACTGTAAGCATGCTTGCGCCGTTATCAACGAGCTCCTTTGCAAAAAAGAGCGAAAGTATCTGATATGACAGCACCCCCAGTCCTATCGCGCACGGCATTGCTATCAGCGATGTCAGCTTTATGGACGAATGCATATACCTTTTTGCTTCATCATATTCGCGCCGTGTGATAGAGGCTGTTATAAGCGGTACTACCGAATAGGTTATCGCGTAGATAAGCACCGGAGGAAGATTGAACATCGGCACCGCAAGCGATGTATAGTTTCCGTATATCTTTATTGCCTCGGCATTAGTGTAGCCGAACGCCATGAGCCTGTCGGTCATTATAAGGGTGTCAAATATATTCGTAAGGCTCATCACAGACGAGCTTATTGTTATCGGTACGGCGATCTTGACAAGTCGCACGGCGATCCTGCGAGCAGGCAGTACCTCATCGCCATCCCCCTCAAGACGCGTATATTCCATATCGTATTTTTTCTCGTTGAAGAAAAACTTAGTTCCGCACAAAAACAAGAATCCCGCAGCGATACCGACCGCGATACCCAAAAGAGCGCACGCGGCGACCTCGGATATCTCCATCCCGAGCGAAAGCGTATATTTTGCTATTGATATTCCGATAAACAGCTTACCGCAAGCCTCCATGATCTGCGAAACAGCCGTCGGAAACATAACCTGATATCCTTGAAAATATCCGCGCAGAGCACTTGAAAGACAACTGAAAAACAGTGATGGTGCGATAGCGGCAATACACACAGCCGCCTCCGGTGCGCGTATAAATGCCGCAAGCTTATCCGCTCCGATCACCATTATGAGCGTGCCGACAAGTCCGATCGCAAAGAACAGTAAAAGAACCGTACGAAGAACTATCTTTATCTGCTTTGAATTTGCTCTCGCTCTGTACTCGCTGACAAGCATCGAGACCGCTACCGACAGACCGGCGGTGGTAAGCATATAGAACCACGCGTATATCGTATACGCGGAGTTAAAGTAACCCATACCCGTTTCGCCTATAAGGTTCGTCAGCGGTATCTTGAATAAAAGCCCGACGGCTTTTATCAGAATGTTCGAGAAGGTCAACAAGAGCATTCCCGAGAAAAATCTTTTCTGACCGGACATAAAAATCTCCATTCTGCCGTATTGTCTGCGTTAAATAAATTCGTTGAACAGTGAATCCTTCGGTACGTATAACGCGTCAACGGCGCAAACGCGAGAAAGCAAGCTTTCAAGCTCACGCGCTTTTGTGCTGTGTACGCTGTCTTTTTCAATTTCCGCAAGCAGTGCAAGCGCGGGGGTCTTGAGAAGCGAAAGCTCGTAACCCAAAAGCGAGTCAAGCTTAAAGTCACAGCCGTCCTTGTACGGAAGTATCGACTTATCCTCGTTTGCACACACGCTCTCCCAGAGCGTCAGTGTAAACTCCGGCGCCGTGCCGCGTTTTTTGCAGTCGCGTACCAGCCGTCTCAGCAGTCTTACCGTACGCGCGTCCACCGTTATATCATCAAAGCACATATCCTGTGCAACACTAATATATATGCTTCTTGTGTCGTTTTTATCAAAAAGCGAAACGATCTCGGGATACACTGCCTGTATTCCCTCGAACACCGTGATACTCTCGGGCATCGGATCATACCGCGTATATCCTGTACGGCTTCCGGTTACAAAATCGAATTTCGGCAGGTTTACGCTTTCGCCGTTTTCTATTAGGTCGACCGTTTGTTTAAGCAACTCAAGGTCGATCGTTTCGACCGAATCGTAGTCAAGTATCTCCCGTCTGTTAAGAAGCTCCCTCTCAAGAAAGAAATCGTCTATCGACACTACCTTTACACTGCGACCCGCATTCTCAAGCGCGTCAACGATGATATGAGCCGCCGTCGTTTTTCCCGAGCAGCTCGGACCTCCGAGAGTTATGAATCTGAGCGATCTGTCCTCTGTAAGCCGATGTACGCATAGGCTAATCTCTTTTTTAAATCGCGTTTCGCACGCGTTTATATATTCCTTTATTTTTTCTTCGTTTTCAAAATGTGTGAGTATATCCAAAATATCTCCTTTCAAAAACGCATCGGAGATAAACACACAAGATCCTTATTTGCCGAAGAAAAATCTGTCTATCGCCGCGTTGTACCTGGCTTCGTTCTCAAGCTCGTCCTCGCGCATATATTCGTACGGATACTTCGGCTCGAAGATCCTTTCAAGCTTCTTTTCTCCGTTTTCGTCCCATCTGACGAACTTCGCTACGGCGCCTGCTCCCAGCGCGAATATCGTATGGTTTTCTTCCATTATAAGAACATTGTATATGCCCGCGTGTCCGT
>JAFUMW010000178.1 GCA_017482465.1 Clostridia bacterium | reverse complement strand
GAACTACGCCGCCCGAAGCACCGAAGGCTGTGCCTACGGTAAGAAGTGCTGCTAAGGTGGGACGCAACGATCCTTGCCCCTGCGGAAGCGGTAAAAAATATAAGAAGTGCTGCGGTGCGGGCGACAGCTCCTCCGACGGCGAATAAGGATTTAATTATGCCATCAGATCAGATACAATGGTTTCCGGGGCATATGGCGAAAACGCGCAGACTTATATCCGAGTCGCTTAAGCTTGTTGACATAGTCATTGAGCTTTTGGACGCGCGTATACCATATAGCTCCAAGAACCCCGAAATAACACGTCTTGCAGGCGATAAGCCGATGCTTACGCTTATGAATAAGGCATCTCTTGCCGATCCCGCTCATTTTGACGAGTGGAAAAGCTATTATACGGGAAACGGAAAGGGATGTATAATCACTGACGTAAACACAGGACAGGGAATAAACGAGATCGCTCCCGCGGTGAGAAGTATACTCGGTGACAAGATCGAGCGCTATGAGGAAAAGGGTATGACAGGCAGACGCCTGAAGGCGATGATCGTCGGCATACCAAACGTCGGAAAATCCTCGCTTATCAACAAGCTTTCGGGCAACAAAAAGGCAAAGGTAGAGGACAGACCGGGTGTTACGGTGAACAAGCAGTGGGTGACTACTTCGATAGGTATAGACTTGCTGGATATGCCCGGAGTACTCTGGCCTAAGTTCGAGGATGAAACTGTCGGCGAGAGCCTTGCCATGACAGGCGCGATAAAGGATCAGGTGCTTGACACTGAGCTTATCGCGATGCGCTTGTGCGGAAGGCTCAGACGCCTTTACCCCAATGAGTTGTCGAAGCGTTACAAGCTCGGTGACATGGAAAAATACGCCGACTTTACCGATTACGAGCTTTTTGAGAAGATCGGACGTATGCGCGGATGCATAATCTCGGGAGGCGAGATAAATACCGAGAGATGCGCCGGAATGTTACTTGACGAGCTTCGCGGCGGTATCATAGGACGCATCACTCTTGAGCGAGTCGGCGACCGCGACTGACACAGCCTGAAAGGACAAAAAATATGCCAAAGAAAATATCCGAGCCTCTGACATGGGAGCTTGAAAACGAGCTTCACGAAAAGGGATACAAGATCGTCTGCGGAACAGACGAGGCGGGAAGAGGACCGCTTGTCGGACCTGTGGTCGCCGGAGCGTGTGTACTGCCTGACGGAATCGAGATCCCGGGGCTCAACGACTCTAAAAAGCTCACCGAAAAGAAACGTGAGGAGCTCTATGCACTTATCTGCGAAAAAGCTGTAGCATGGGCGACCGGACTTTGTACCCCTGCCGAGATCGACGAGATAAACATACTTAACGCGTCCATGCTCGCCATGCGCCGCGCGATAGCCGCGCTCGGCATTAAGGCAGATGCCGCGCTTGTTGACGGTAACTGTACCCGATCGTTCGAGATACCTGCGTTTGCGGTTGTCAAGGGGGATGCGAAGTCACCCTCTATCGCCGCCGCGTCGATACTTGCCAAAGTCACGCGTGACAGGATGTGCGTTGAGCTTGACCGTGAGTATCCCGAATACAATATCGCAAAGCATAAGGGCTATCCCACGGCAGAGCATATGGAACTTGTGAGAAAATACGGTCCGTGCCCCGAGCACAGACGCACCTTTCTCAAATTCTTGAACGATGAAGAACGTAAATAACAGAGAGCTTGGCAGACAGGGCGAGCGGATCGCCCGCGAATACCTGCGTGACAGGTGCGGGTATGAAATAATCGGTTCAAACTATTACGCGTCGCACAAGGAGATCGACATAATCGCGCTTGACGGTGAATATATTGTATTCATTGAAGTGAAATGCCGGACAAAAAGAGAATCGAAGCCGAGCCACCGTCCGGGACGTGCGGTAGGCTTGAAAAAACGGGCTAACATAGTTGAGGCGGCAAACAGGTTTATAGCTGAAAACTGCGGCGATGAGCTGTTTAAGGGGCGGTCATCACGCGTTGACGTTATAGAGATCACCGTACCGCCGATCGACGAAAGATACAACGACGGAAGCGGAGAATTAAAGCTTTCGGCGTGTAATATCAATCATATCCGCAATGCCTTTTATTCAGACGGCGCACTTCGGTAGAATGGAGCAATATATGAAGATCTGCGACCTGCACTGCGACACACTGTTTGAAATAAGAAAAAAACAGGAAGGACTGGTCGATCACAGCGGACACATATCGCTTGATAAGCTCGACTCTTACGACAGCTTTATTCAGGTTATGGCGATGTGGTCGGAGAATAAGCTGACCTGTGACGCGAATTATGACGCTTTTCTCGATGCCTCGGACATACTCAAGCGTGAGCTTGCCGATGCCGAGTCAAAAGGATACAAAGTAAGACTTGCCAAAAGCGGTGAGGATATACTGAAAAATGAAAAGGATGGCTGTTCTACGGTGGTGTTTGCCGTAGAAGGCGCGAAATTGCTTGATAACCGCATAGCCCGCCTTGAGATGCTGTACAGCCTCGGCGTGCGGATACTTACGCTCGTATGGGCCGGAGAGTGTCCGATGGGCGGTGCTCACGACAATGATATCGGATTTACCGAATTCGGTCTCGAGGTCGTGAAAAGATGCTTTGAGCTTGGAATTATACCCGATGTTTCCCATTCAAACGAAAGACAGATATCACAGGTGCTTGAGCTTGCAAGCGCATACTCAAAGCCGGTGATCGCGTCTCATTCCAACTCAAAGAGCGTACATAAGCATTCGCGCAATCTTACCGATGAGCACTATAAGGAGATAGTTCGCTTGGGCGGAGTTGCCGGTGTTAGCATGGCGTGCGAGCATCTTGCTGAAAAAAACGCCGATATAAGCGATATCGTACGGCACATAATGCACTACCGAGAGATCGATCCTAAAGGCGTGTGTCTCGGTTGCGACTTTGACGGCGTGACAAACCTGCCGCGAGGAGTAAAGGATGTAACAAGTCTGCGTATTCTTGCAAGTGAGCTTGCAAAATCGGGACTTGACAGTCGGGAAATACAAAATATAATGTATAATAACGCACGGGAGCTTTTGATAAAGCATCTCGGCAAAAGATAAGAAAGGTTGAGGACAATGAATTACATTAGCACAAGAGGTCAGATAGGCAAGGACAACAGCGTATCTTCGATGTACGCGATCAAAACCGGTCTTGCCTGCGACGGAGGACTGTTCGTACCCGAAACAGTACCCGCGCTCACAAAGGAGGATATAACAAGACTTTGCACGCTTGATTATCCCCATCGCGCGGCTGATATACTCGGACGCTTTCTGACCGACTACGACAGCGCGTATCTTCTCGAAAGCGCGCAAAAGGCGTACGGCGAGGATCGCTTCCCCGGCGGTGCGGCACCGATGACAAAGCTTGATGGCACGAGAAATATTCTTGAGCTATGGCACGGTCCGACCTGCGCGTTTAAGGATATGGCGCTTCAGATAATGCCGAGACTTCTGACAGGCGCGCTCAAGGGCACGGGTGAGGAGAGAACTGCGTTCATCCTTGTTGCTACGTCAGGCGACACGGGAAAGGCGGCGCTTGAGGGCTATAAGGACATCGAAAAGATAAGGATAACCGTGTTCTATCCCGAAGAGGGAGTAAGCCGTGTACAGAAATTACAGATGGCTACACAGACAGGCGACAATGTGTGTGTATGCGCTATCAAGGGTAACTTTGACGACGCGCAGAACGGCGTGAAAAAGATATTCTCTGACAGAGAGTATGCAAAGCTTCTTGATAAGAACGGACTGTTCCTGTCAAGCGCTAACTCGATCAACTGGGGACGTCTCGCTCCGCAGATCGTTTACTATGTTTCGGCATACTGCGACCTTGTAAGCCGCGGAGATATTGATCTCGGCGACAGCATAAATGTCACGGTTCCGACAGGTAACTTTGGTAACATTCTCGCCGCTTATTACGCAAAGCTCATGGGTCTGCCTATAAACAAGCTCATCTGCGCGTCAAACAGCAACAATGTGCTCACAGACTTCCTTAAGACCGGTACATACGACAGAAACCGTAAGTTCTACACAACGATGTCGCCGTCTATGGATATACTTATCTCGAGCAACCTTGAGCGTTTGCTTTATCTTATCTGCGGTGCAGAAGAGACCGCGGGCTACATGAAAAAGCTTGCAGAGGACGGATGCTACACAGTAAGCGCTGATTGCCTTGCCAAGATAAGAGAGAGCTTTGACGGTGCGTTCTGCGATGAAAAAGAGACTGCGGACACGATAAGGACGACCTTTGACGCTGACAAGTACCTCATAGATACGCATACCGCGGTAGCGCTCAAATGCGCCAACGGTTACATTGCCGAAACAGGCGACAAGCGTCCAATGGTAATAGCTTCTACGGCAAGTCCGTACAAGTTTGCCGTAGACGTTCTCGCGGCGCTTGACGGCAAGCCGCAGGGAGATCCGCTTGAGTCGCTTGAAAAGCTTTCGGCTCTTACGGGTACGCAGATCCCCGCACCTCTTTCGGGGCTTGATAAGAGAGAGGTCAGATTTAACAAGTCTATAAACAAGGAAGACATGCTTGAAGAAATATCGGGCGAGCTCGGTATTTAATAAGGGTCTTGAAAATCCCCCTCCCTCAAAAATGGGGAGGAGGTAAAGCTTATAATAAGAGAGGATCATATGGCTTTATTTGTACTCTCCGATACACACTTGTCACTGTCAGATAATAAGCCGATGGACGTTTTCGGCAGACGTTGGCAAAACTATACCGAGCGCCTGCAAAAAAACTGGAATGCCGTCGTGGATCCTGATGACACGGTCGTTATCGCGGGCGATATATCGTGGGCGATGTCGCACAAGGGCGCGTCCGAGGATTTTAAGTTCATACATAATCTCAACGGAAAGAAGATCATCGGCAAGGGAAATCATGACTATTGGTGGACGTCTATGAAAAAGCTTGACGAGCTTATGCGTGAGCTTGATATCGACTCGATACGCTTTTTGTATAACAACGCTCACTACGATAACGGCTTTATTATTGCCGGCTCGCGCGGCTGGTATATTGACGAAAATAACAAAAACGCACCCGATTCCGCGGATTTTGACAAGATCGTGGCGCGTGAGGTCATAAGGCTCGACATGAGCTTCGCCGCGGCCAAAAAACTCAAAACAGAGCATCCCGAAGCGGAGATACTTGCGTTTTTGCATTTTCCGCCGGTCATGGGAAGCTTTGAGTGCAGACCGATAATCGAGTCGCTGAAAAACAACGGCGTTAAAAGATGTTATTTCGGTCACATACACGCATCATACGATCTGCCGCCGCACTTTGAGTTTGAGGGAATAGAGTTTTATATTACCTCGGCTGATTATCTTGAATTTACACCGCTAAAGATAAGATGATCGGAATTTGTCGTAAAAATGACCTAAAGAATCAAAAAAAAGGCTTCAAATTTATATTAAAGGCAGAAAATATTAAAAATTCTCAAGAAACTATTGACTTTATGCGAATTTTTCGGTAAAATTTAATCTATAATGCTATATTATGGATAATTGTGTAAAAAACAACATATCCGCAACGGAGGAATAACAGCATGAGTTTGAAAAATCTTACAAATCCCGAAAAAAATGTAGTGGAATTCGAGTTTTCCGCGGATAAGGAGACATTTGAAAAAGCGGTTGCCAAGGTCTATAAGAACAAAGTTGGCTCTATCAATGTTCCCGGCTTCCGTAAGGGTAAGGCTCCCCGTGCTATCATCGAAAAGATGTACGGTAAGGGCGTTTTCTATGAAGACGCAGTAAATGAGATACTTCCCGAAGCATACGAGGCAGCTATCAAGGACTGCGAGCTCGTATTCGTATCTATGCCTGAGTTTGACATTGTTTCCATCGACGACAACGGTGTTGTCTTCAAGGCTAGAGTTTACACAAAGCCCGAGGCAGAGATCAAGGATTACAAGGGCATCGAGGTAACAAAGGCTCCCATCGAAGTAACAGAGGAAGATATCAATACAGAGGTTGAGCAGAAGCGCGTACAGGCTTCGCGTCTTATCGACATCACAGACCGCGCAGTAGAAAACGGAGATAATGTTGACATTGACTACGAAGGCTCTGTTGACGGCGTACCCTTTGACGGCGGAAAGGCTTAGCATCAGTCGCTCGTTATCGGCTCCGGCAGTTTTATCCCCGGCTTTG
>JAFUMW010000177.1 GCA_017482465.1 Clostridia bacterium | reverse complement strand
TCAAGTATATTGCTTTCTGCAAATCCGAAGAAGAGGCTAAAGCATTTGTTCCCACTGCTACAGGCTCTGCAGTTCTTACAGCGGAAAAGGCTGACAGTGTTGTAAGCGATGCCGCAAAGAACGATGCGAAATACATCTACGTTTCGTTTGCGGGCACACCCGGTTCTACAAACGGCAACATCACGCTTTCAAAGGAGTTTATCTCCGGTGCTGACTCTAAGCTAAAGAACACATCCGTGAATGTTATATCGGATGAAGTTAAGATCACGCTCGACAGCGCGGTCATCAAAGAGCTCGCCGCTCTTTCATCAGATGTTGAATTTGCATTTATCAAAGACGGCGACGGTATAAAGATCTCGGCGCTTTCAAACGGTAAAGAGATCAAGCTTAAAAACAATGTACGCGTGCTGATATACGCGTCAACAGGCGATACAACAGTGGTCGCTACTGTCAACGGCAACGCGGTCGTTGACTCAGGCGTTATAACCGCCCGCCCTGTTCTCAAGACCGCTCTTCCCGCAACCGTGGGATACAAGACTCATGCTTACACCGAGTTTACCGACACAGCGGGACACTGGGGTAACAGTTACATAAAATTTGTCTCGGCACGCTCGCTGTTCAACGGTGTTACTCAGACAGAATTTGCTCCCAACGGTACTATGACACGTGCTATGGCGGCAACAGTCCTCATGAGACTTGCAGAATCTGACGCTGCAGTATCCGATCATCCGTATACTGACGTGGCAAAGGACGCTTGGTACAACAAGGCTGTAGGCTGGGCATACGCAAACAAAATCTCAGATACACAGTCTGACAAATTCCGTCCGGATGAGCCTATTACCCGTGAGGAGCTTGCTTCCTTCCTTTATAATTTCGCAAACGACGGCAAGGCAGGCACGTCCTCAAGCTTTACGGATACTGCTTCCATCACTGCCGCGTACAAGGACGCTGTAGACTACTGTGTTGAAAAGAAGATCATAAACGGCTACGATGACGGCTCATTCATGCCCCAAAACAAGGCGAGCCGTGCCGAGGTCTCGACGATGATCACCAGATTCATCAACTCACAGCTCAAGGCTAATGAAATCGATATTCTTGATTATCAGAATGTTGATTTTGATGAAAACAACATTGTTCTCACATTCCTTTCGGTCAGCGATATCCACATTGATTCCGCGTCATTTAACGGTGCGGCAAAGAACTACAAAAACGCGGTCGACAACGCATATAAGCTTGCTAAGTCGGGCGATCTTGATCTTGTTTTTGCCGCCGGCGACCTTGTACAAAATCTTTGCTATGAGGGCGATTACACTCATGAGCTCCATGCGTTCAAGCAACATACCGACAATTTCTTAAGAGGTGACACTGCTTTGGTATACTGCACGGGTAACCATGACCGTATGAGTTCTGTTCACTTCGAAAAAGAATTTATTGATGCGTTTACAGCTACCGATGCGGACAAGGAAAGATATTTCAGATTTGACGTTGAAGATCCCGATCCTGACACCGGTAACCGCCACGCTGTTGTAAACGGCTACCATTTCTTAATCGTTGGTATGTATCAGGATTACACCTCCTACTTAAAGCCCAGACTTGATGAGATCACAGCAGCCGAGCCTGACAAGCCTGTATTCGTTCAGTACCACTATCACGCAAATGACACGGTATATGCGACAAAGGCAAGCAAGAACAGCGGCGAGACAAAGCTTAAAGAGCTTCTTGACAACTATCCTCAGGTAATATTCTTCAGCGGTCATACCCACAACGGTCTGGACAATCCGCGCGCTATCTGGCAGGACACATTCACGGCTCTTGACACCGCGGCGGTCAGATATCTTGATGACAACAGCCTTATCAACTGGGAATTCAAGATCCCCGCAAACGCTACTCACAACGAGGTGTTTGAATACGCGTCCGAAGCAACGCTTGTTGAGGTCGACGCCAACAACAACGTACGCTTCAAGGCTTACAATACCTACAGAGGCGATATTGTAAACGAGTTTACAATTTCCGCTCCGAACAGCGATAACACGCATCTTCTTACCTACACCGACGACAGAGAGGCATATTCAATGCCTCCCGAGTTCTCCGCTGATGCTAAGCTCCATCTTACAAAGAATGCCGGTGGCACATGCAGAGTTGTGTTTGATCAGGCAACACACGATGATATAGTATGGTACTATTCATTGACCTTTGAAGCCGACGGTGAAAAAATAACGAAATATCTCACATCGCGTTATTACGATCCTAATGGCATGCCCGATACACTTAATGTAACGGTTGCGGGACTTACAGTCGGTAAGAACTACACGGTTACGCTTACTCCTTATGATGTATGGGATCACGCAGGCGAACCTATTGTTAAGGAATATGTAGCATAAAACTATTAAAGACCCGCATCATTGATGCGGGTCTTCTTATACAAAAACTGCCGTAACGAAATACGGCAGTTTTTAATTTACAAGCTCATCGGCGTTTGATATTAATTCAAGCACCATGTCCCTTCCGAAAAGTCGTCCGATCTCGTCAAAAGCCGTGCAAAGCACGTCGGGCGGACGTTTATCGGTATTGTGTGTATCGGAAGCAACAACGGTTATAAGGTTGCTTTTGAGTAATTTTTTAGCAGTTCTTTGATACGGCTTTTCAAACAGGCTTGAGGCGTCAAGCTGAAGATAAGCGCCTAACTCGATAAGAGCTTCTGCAATCTTATTGCTTTTGATGATCGGATGATAACGCTCAACATGCGCTATTATCGGTTTTACATTATAGTAATCAATAAGGCTTGCAAGATTGTCATAAACTGTCTGATCCCATGATCGGGTAAACGGCATCTCTACAAGTATATTTCTTGTATTTCCGATGCAAAAGCTCTTGATGCTGTCGAGATGAAGCATTCGGGAATTTAGTCTCAGCTCGCATCCGCAAAGAAGTTTTATCCCTATCATTTCAGCCGCTTTTGCAAGCTCGCCTGCTTTGGTGTCACGCTCGCTTATAAAATCCTCCGGCGAGACGCAGGTATAATCAAAATGCGGTGTCGCCACTGCCGTACGCACGCCTTGCGCGTACATGGTTTTAAGCATTTTCACGCTTGTTTCAATATCCGGAGAGCCATCGTCGATCCCGTGAAGCACATGTGTATGCAGATCTGTCATTATCTGTAGCTGTAATTCCTGTACTTGCTTGTGTAGCCCTTTGTACTGCTGCTTATTACATTATTGAGTACAAAGCCGAGAACAGGTGCGTTCGCATATTCGAACTTGGTAAGCACCTTCTTGGTTTCGGGATGGGTACTCTGTGCCGAGCGGACAACTATTATCGTTCCGTCAACATAAGGCACGAGCGAAAGCGCGTCTGTAACAATATTCACGGGAGGAGTGTCTATTATTATGTAATCATATACCTCGGAAAGCTCGTCAAGCATCTTTTTCATATTTTCACTTGCGATGAGCTCTGCCGGGTTCGGAGGGATAAGTCCCGCCGGGATCACATGAAGATTGGGTCGGTTTGTCTGCTTGATAGCTTCGGTAAGCGTACACATGCCCGAAAGGATATTGGATAGTCCCACACGGCTCTCAAGGTCATAATACCTGTGTATTCTCGGACGGCGCATATCACAGTCGATTATTAGTACACGCGCGTCAGTCTGAGCGAACGTTACCGCGAGATTTATCGTTGTAATGGTCTTTCCCTCTTTGGGAAGCGCACTTGTTATGGCTATTCTCTTGCATTTCGACTCCGATCCGGCTACAGAAAACTGTACGTTGGTTCTGAGAGCCTTGTACGCTTCGGTTATCTGGAAATTCGTCGTGCTGTCGACAGTGTTTATTACACGTCCCTTATTTTTTGCTGTTTTCACCGACTTTACCTCCGTATCCGTACATTGCCGATCTCTTATTATCCTTAATGATCTCTTCAAAATTCGGGATAACTCCGAGTATCGGGGCATCATATACTTTCATCAGATCGGATTCATCACCGATCCTTACGTCAAACATTTTAAGAACTATGATGGTCAGTGTTGAGAAAAGCGCTCCGACGATCGCACCGATAAAGGTGTTGCGGCTGACATTGTTGTTTACTCTCGCAACTCGTTCAAACTTAGGCTTATCGGTCACTTTAAGCGCGTCAAAGCCTTTGATCTCGTGGATCCTATCGGGTGCAAGCTCTGCAAGAACCGTAGCGACAGTATACGCGTCTCCGGGGTACGCCGAAACAATAGTCGCATTAAAAAGATCTGTGTCCTCGACCGCTTTGTATGAGATCATTGAATCAAGTCCGCTTGAAGTATAGTTCACTCTGCACTTGCCCTCGATATTTTCTTCCAAAAGATCGAAAAACTCATCATTTTCAAGCAGTGTCATGTATGTAAGTATCGCTTCTTTAGCGTATGTATATGTCTGATAAGCAGTGACCGCGGTGGTAGCCTGTGCGTTACCGAACTCGGGCGCTACATAAAACTGTATCTGCAATCCGTAAAGAGGAGTCACGGCAAAAACACTGTACAAGAATAAAACTACGGCACAAAGCACTGTGCTTATTGCGATTATCCACCAACGCTTGATCAGGGTACGCAATATATCGACAATGCTTAATTCAATGGTTTCCATTTTTTCCATTATTAAATTATTCCTTTCAGAATATTAAAATAAACCTCTTTAGATTATATCAAAACTTTTTAACATTGTCAATAGCAAACTAAACTTTACTCGACAAAAAATGCAGGCAAGCTTCTTTTATATATGCAAACAGACCGGATAACTCCGGTCTGTTCCGTAATGACTATTATAATCCTGCCGCGTAGTTTTCGCCAGCGTATATGTTCTCAAAGAACGCCACTGACTCGAGTACAAACACATCGCTATGATCAAGCTCTGTGCTTGAACCTCCCCACGGAGATATTTTTATTTCAAGATCATTTTGGTATGCATCTCTCGAAATCTTTTCAAAGACTTTTGAGTAATCTATTACGATTATCTGAGAATCACGGTCAACAGAGGCACTTACGCCCATTCCCTCTCCCGCGATATCAAAGCTTACCCGAATGTCGTCGCCGCTGAGTTTTCCACTGTACTTTATTACCACGCAACTGAAATCCGAATAATCGAGCTTATCAGCCATGCTGTCAAGCACTCTTACGTAAGGCGCTCCCGTTGAGCTGAACGGCACATACTGAGCGTTCTTATCTTCACGCACTGTCTTTTTTAACATATTCATGTCTGTCGCGTATACAAGCTCGTCTCCCGTCAGTATACAGCTTGCTGAATTCTTTACAGCTCTTTCAACGTCTGTCTCTGCATTTGCAAGGTAGGCGGCAAAGCGCTTTATCATTGTTGCTACCTCGGCACGTGTTGCCGTGTTTTTAGGCTTGATAGTACCGTCGGTGTAACCGCCGATAATACCGTTCGCACTGCAGAATTTGACGGCATCCGCATATTCGGGACTGACATCGGCTGAATCGGCAAACTGCTTTGCGTCCATGATATCTGTCTTTTTATAGCGTGAGAACGCGTATCTGTAAAGCATATCGGCAAGCTCCTCGCGGGTAGCGTTGTCATCGGGTCTGAAGCTTGTGCCTTTGGTTACGATCTCATTCTTCTCTGCCCAGGCTACGGCGTTTTCATACCAAGCTCCTGCCACAACATCGGTAAAGCTTGTTTTTGCCAACTCCGAGCTGTTTGAGAGCCTTGAAAGTACGGTCACGAGCATCGCTCTTGTCATCTTTGCATCGGGTGCGAAGGTATCTGCACTCACGCCTTGGAAAAGCCCTTTGAGAGCAACGTAATCTATAGCTTCTCTGCCCCAGAAATTCTCGGAAATATCAGTAAATGATTTTACTCCGTTATCAGGCTTTGATAACTCGTACATATTACCGAGCGGCTCGGGCTCTGTATAATAGAACTTTCCGCCCTTTTCAAAGCCGGACGCATAGGCGAGCTTAAGCTTCTCCTCTGTATACATAATATCGGATATCTGACCTATTCCCTTGCCGGGAACTGCAGTTGTGCCGCCGAGCTTTTTGCCGTTTTCCATAATATATACGTTATCGTGGAAATTGAGCTGATGAGGAGCTGTTGCGCTTACAAAAAGCGCCTGAGAAGATGAAAACAGATTTACGTTGTTATAGACCGCCGTGTTCCTTATATTATCTTTTGAATAAGTATTTGCGCCGCCGTAGAAGAAGCTTGCGTCCTTGTTCGGGCGCTGATGGCTCCAGCCGTAACCGCTGTACAGGGTGTAATTATCATGCATCTGCACGTTTTCGATAGTGCTTCCGTTTCCGCCCCAAAGCTCGAGACCGTTATTTGAAAATTCGGTAACATTGTGGTGTATCGAAAGATCCTTGAACACAGCGTCCGCGGCATCCTGTACTGTCCAACAGCAGTCATACACATTTGTTCCGTAGCAGTATTTTATAGTAAAGCCGTCACAGCTTCCGTATGATTCTACCGCATTTCCGTATCTTGTTCCGTAATCTCTTCCAAAGAGATTCCATGACTGCACAGGTCCGCCGATCCATTCAAATGTGCAGTTCTGCACCGTGACATTTCTTACGTTACCTGCCGAAACACCATAGCTGACTCCGTACATTGCAATATTGTCTATAATTATGTCGTGTGCGTAGCCGGTTGCGTCGCTTCTTAATTCTATTCCTTTGCCATCATCACACAGCTCAATCGAAGCAAAGACCTCGGCGGGGTTACCGCCCTCACAGCGCAGGTACAAGTTGTCTGTAAAACGATCATGCCAGAATTCAAGGTTGCCCTCGAGGCTTTGCGGTCCGACAAATTCCTTGACAGGTATTGTATAGGTCTCAATTCCGTTGTATACCGTGCCGTTATCCATTCTGATACCGTTATCACGGCGCTGTACCTGTATTCCCCAAGCACGTCCGCCGTCAAAAATTATCGTACCGACATCGTGGGAATCGAAATCTATATTACTCTTATATTTGTATATGTCGGCGAATTCGGTCTCTATCCAGTCATCGTGTGAATCTGCGGATATCGTGCCGACAATCATCGGCTTAGCGCCCTCGCCGTAAGCGGAAACGCTTATACCCGAATATACTTGGAGCGTTCTGTTTTCCTTCCATTTGTCTCCGCGCTTGAAGAATATTCCGTCGCCTGCTTTGAGCTTTACGGAATTGACCTTTTCTATAGTCTTCCACGCACTTTCGGGTGTTTTACCGTCATTTGAGTCATCGCCGCTTGAGCTTGATACATAGTATTTTGTTCCTGTTACTGTGACGCTCGTGGGCGAGTTGATGATCTCCTGCTTCAGCGCTTCGGCTTGTGCAAGATATCCGTTTATAACCTCTCTGTCGGCAAGCTCATAGAAGAAGCCATCGACGGCGCTCTCGTCAAACTTTTCCACATCCTCTTCTTTGAACTCATATGCCTTAGCATCTGCTTCGGATGCAAAAAAAGCAATATATTTAATATCAAAATGAGTATCGCTTTCGAGAGTTACGTTTCCTGATCCGAACGGCTTAAGATGGAGGTTAGCTTCCATCTCACCCGCAGGGATATTGCCCCCTCCGCCTTTAAGGTCGTCCAGATCAATGATCATTTCGGTCCACTCACCTATTGCGGGTATGCTCGGATGCTTATTAAACCAGCTTTCGCCGACCGAGCTTACTGAGGACACATCGATTATTGGGCTCGGTGTGTCGGTTCTAAAGCCAAGCTTTACATAATTATAATGGGTGAGACTGAAATCGGTCGGAGTTATGCGAATATACAACTGTCCGTTATTATATGTACCCGGAACAGAGGTTGCATTGAGATATACGGATCCGTCATCGTCGTTTCCCACGGCGATTTTTATACCGGAAGCCGATTTTATAAGGTCGTTTTCATACAGCTCATATGCACTGTATGCGTATGAGCTCGGAGCATCCTCGGGAAGCTCTGCGACGATCTGTTCGGTTGTTTTATCGACAGGAGCATCGGCGTTTTTGGCGGCGTCCGAAAGTCCGTCATAAGCCTGAGCTGCACTCTTGTCCTTAAAGAACGCTACATATTCTATATCAAAATAGAGATCATAATTGTAATCGGTGTTTTTGGTTGCCGCACCGAACGGCTTGAATATCAGCCTTGCGCCGATCTCGTTTTCGGGAATGTTTCCGCCTCCGCCTTTTATGTCGTCGATACAGATAAGTTCCTCGGTCCATATGCCGCTTCCGTTTACTTTCGGGTGTTCATTTACCCAACTCTCTCCCACCGAGCTTTCAGATGAGACATCAAGAGAAGTACTTTTTGAATTTGAACGGTAACCCAGCTTTACATACTTATATTCGGTAAGGCTGAATTCGGCAGGTGAAAAAGAGAGGTTGACCCACGAATCAAGGTATATACCCGATGATACCGTGCCGTGGTAATAGCTCATACCGTTTTCCTTAACAAGCTCAAACGCAAGCGTTCTGCTTTTGAATCCGAGCTTTTCATCGGCAAACCGATCAGCGGTGAACAGGTGCATGGAAGTATCACCTGCGGCGACCGATACGGGAAACGCCGATATAAACATAAGTATAACGAGCAAAAAAATTACATATTTTTTCATCTGCAATGCTTCCTTTCTGCGAAGATCCTCGCATTTTCTCCATTATATCACATGTCGGTTCAAGAAAAATATAATATATTTGACAAATAATATAATTTTTTTGTCTTTTGAAATAAAAAAATTTGTTAATCAAGGCATGCAATATTTTTTTGCCAAAACTATTGCATTTTGCAAAAAAATGTGGTATACTATCAAGGTACGTGTGCGTATACGTGTCATGTACATAGTAAGGACGGTCCTCTGCAATGCTCTGCACGAACGCCCGTTTAAAGGAGGAAGCCACAATGGATCTTATTAAGGCTTTTACAAATGAGCAGTTAAAGAGCGAGGTTCCCGACATTGTCGTAGGTAACAACGTTAAGGTACACATCCGTATCGTTGAGCCCGGCAAGGGTAAGGAAGCCAAGGAAAGAATTCAGATCTTCGAAGGTACTGTTATCGCTAAGCGCGGCGGCGGCATCTCCGAGACCTTCACCGTAAGACGTGTTGCTTACGGATGCGGCGTTGAAAAGACTTTCCCTCTCCACTCACCGAACGTTGCTAAGGTTGAAACAACCAGAGTTGGTAAGGTTAGACGTGCTAAGCTTAACTATCTCCGCAACAGAGTTGGTAAGAGCTCTAAGGTTAAGGAACGCATCTAAGCGTTTCTTCCCGACATTACAATAGGTTGTGCGTAAAAGAACTGTATCTGTCTTTGACGGTAACAGTTCTTTTGTCGCTTTACCTGTATATTTTAAGAAAGCGCAGAGTTACACAATGGCAGATATATTCGAGCTGTTTAAGAAAATACAAAAGACATCGGATGCACCGAAGCAACCGATCAGCCACATAGTGGTCGGACTCGGAAACCCCGGTGACAAATACGCACATACACGTCACAACGCCGGATTTATGGCGCTTGACGCTTTTTCCGAAAAGCACTCGTTCAAGACTGACAGGCTTAAATTCAAATCTCTTTGCGGCGAAGCTGTTATCTCGCAAAAGCATGTTCTTTTTATAAAGCCGCAGACATTTATGAACAATTCGGGCGAAGCAGTACGAGAGGCGGCTTCCTTTTACAAGATACCGAGCGAAAATATAATTGTGATGTTTGACGATATCTCACTTGAGCCCGGTAAGATGCGTATACGCAAAAAAGGCAGCGCCGGCGGTCACAACGGTATCAAGAGCATCATCGAGCATATCGGAAGCGAGAATTTTCCCCGCATAAAGATCGGCGTCGGCTCAAAGCCGCATCCCGACTACGATCTTGCCGATTGGGTTCTCGGTGAGATACCAAAGGAGAGCCGTGAGGTCTTTTTTGATGTACTTATGCACGCGGGCGAGGCTCTTGAGATGATGCTTGAAAACAAGACCGACGCCGCCATGGCAAAGTTTAACTGATCTTCCCTTTTATTGCAAACGGAGATACCTATGAAACTGATTTGCGACAATATCAAATCCGAGCGTGAATACAGCGAGTTCTTGAAGGTTCGCGAACGGCTCACCTACGAGCGGATGCGCCCTGTTACGGTGACCGGACTGACCGACGGCGCGCGTGTTTCCTTTTATTCATCGGTCATTGATGACCTTTCCGGAGACTGTCCTTTACCGCCGCTTATTCTTGTTCCCGACGAAAAAGAAGCGTTGCGTATATCGAACGTACTTACGGACAGCGGTACTGAGCCGCTGACATATCCGCTCAGAGATTTTAATTTTCATAATATGACAGCCTCCCATGGTTATGAGCATGAGAGGCTTAAAGTGTTATCCGAGCTTGCCCTTTCGGGTACATCCGGTGTGATAATCGCCACTCCTGACGCGGCTTTACAGATGACGATGCCGCCCGAGTATCTGCGCGAATGTACCATAAGGCTTTCTCTGGACGAGCCGTACGAGCGAGACGAACTGATACGTCGCCTAATTATGGGCGGATACGTGAGGGTTGAGATGGTCGACGGTGTCGGACAGTTTGCTGTACGCGGAAGCATTGTTGACATATTCCCGCCGCTTTATGAAAATCCGGTACGTGTCGACTTTTTTGATACTGAGATCGACCAGATCGGATATTTTGATCTGATGACTCAGAGAAAGAGCGAGAATCTTGTATCTGTGACAATTCCTCCTGCACGCGAGCTTATACCGTCGGCTGAAAAGCGCGCTATTATTAAAAAGAATATTCAATCACTTTTAAAAAAGGTAAAAAATGAACGCGTGGAGACCGAGCTTATAGGTGAGCTTGCCGCTGTTGATTCGGGCGAGGAGCTTTCGTTTATCGACAAGTACCTTCCTCTCATCTACGATGAGCCGTACTGTTTGCTTGACTATTACCTTGACAAGGAGCTTAATAAGGGTAAGCGTCCGCTCGTATTCATGCAGGAGAGCACCTCCTGTGCCGAACGAGTAAAAGCTTATCAATGGCATCTTTCCGAAGAGCTGACCGCTCGTGCCGCGGACGGGTGTCTCTCGGGCTTAAACGGAGTCTGGTCAAAGGGGCACGGAGATTTTGATGAATTCTGCGATCTTTGTGGATTCGTTGTTGTGGATGCGTTTGCAACAGCGTCCGAAAGGCGCAGTGCCGGACTGTTTTCATTTGATGCAAAGCAGACGGTAAACTATTGCGACAACTTTGAGCTTTTGAGCGAAGATCTTACCACCTATCTCAAGCGCTCGTACCGCGTTGTTATAATCAGCGAAAACGAGGCGGCGGCAAAAAGCGTACACGCTTCCCTGCTTGATGCGGGACACAACGCCGTGCTTGCCGACGGCAGTCTTACGTATGAGAAGCTTGCGCCGAAGACCGCGTATGTTATCACGGGTACAACTATACCGGGCTTTGAGCTTATAAGTACACGCTTTGCCGTGATGAGTATGCTCCCTGCCGGCAGCTATGCGCGTTCGGTACAAATAACCAACAAAAGAAAAAAGACAAGAAAAGAACAGGAAAAGCAAATACTTTCATATACCGATCTTCATGAGGGAGACTATATCGTACATGTAAACTACGGTATCGGCAGATACGTAGGTATTAAGCAGCTCACAGTAGACGGTGTTACAAAGGACTATATCAAGCTTCAGTATGCGGGTGAGGACACGCTATTCATTCCGACAAACCAGCTTGATAATGTTACAAAATATATTGGCGCACGTGCCGATGACGGCTCGGTCAAGCTTTCCAAAATGGGAGGTGCAGACTGGGGCAGAGCCAAATCGAGGGCAAAAGCAGCCGCCAAAAGCATGGCAAAGGAGCTTATTAAGCTTTACGCCGAGCGTCAGACACGCGAGGGCTTTGCTTTCAGCGAGGACGATGACGCACAGATGCAGTTTGACGGTTCTTTTGAGTATGAGGAGACCGACGGACAGCTTAATGCGATCGAGGACGTAAAGCGTGACATGCAAAAGCGCGTTCCCATGGACAGACTTATATGCGGCGACGTCGGCTACGGTAAGACAGAGATAGCTCTTCGTGCCGCTTTCAAGGCGGCAATGGACGGAAAGCAGACTGCCGTTCTTGTTCCCACAACGATACTTGCCTTCCAGCATTACCGCACATTCTTATCTCGTATGCGCGGCTTCCCCGTCAAATGCGAAATGCTCTCAAGCTTCCGCAGTGCAAAGCAAAATGAGGAGACGGTCCGCAAGCTCAGGCGCGGAGATATCGACATAATAATCGGTACACACAGGCTTATATCAAAGGATGTCAAATTCCACGATCTCGGACTTGTTATAATTGATGAAGAACAGCGCTTCGGTGTTGCTCAAAAGGAAAGGCTCAAGGAGATCGCGTCGGATGTGGATATCCTGACGCTTACAGCAACGCCTATTCCGCGTACTCTAAACATGGCTATGAGCGGTATACGCGACATGTCTATTCTTGATGAAGCGCCGGGCGACCGCTTCCCTGTTCAGACATATGTTCTTGAACATGACGAAATGATAATCTTCGAGGCTATTCGCAAGGAATTAAGACG
>JAFUMW010000176.1 GCA_017482465.1 Clostridia bacterium | reverse complement strand
TGGGTGCTGACACGCTATACGAGGTCATGTTTGACTCTGTCGGAACAAAAAAGCTTATGGCTACATTTGCAAAGCTTAAGCGAGCATGAGTATAAGGAGGCAGGTATGAACAAAAAGAAACGTATCATGATTGCCGTTATGGCGGCATTTGTGCTTATCTCGATCATAGGCGCTCTTGTGCTTTTATTCGAAAAAGACGATGGGGACGTATTCGTTTCCTCATTTGTCTACAACTCCGACTACAAGCCAAAGTCCCATATATTCTTTGAGCCGGAACAGGACGCTGACATTTTTGCCGATCCTGATTACCAAAAGGCAGTTCCTTTTATCTACTACGAGCGTGACGGTATCAAAAAATGTATCACCGATGAGAATTATGCGCCTTACGGTGCTGTCGTTGAGTTCTTCGGCGAGTACTTTGACGCGCTTAAAGCCGGAGACACCGATAAATTCAACTCAATGCATTCACAGCGTTATTTTGCCCATAACCGCGAATATATTGATATTGCACCGCAACGTCTGTACGACATTACGATCGAGTACATATTCGAAAAGGATATGACAGACCCGGACTACGGCGAGGTCACAAAATATGTCTATGAAGTTTCGTACAAGATCATGAAGAACGACGGAACATTCCGCAACGATATAGGTTCGGATGGATCGCGTCCGCTCTATCTCGAAATAGTCGAGACGTCCGACACAAGTATATTTGTCGACGCCTGCGGCGACGAATATAACATGCCTGAATAATGCGACAAAGAAATCGCGCCTGACGGTGCGATTTTTTTGTCGCATTTTATCTTGTCATATCGACACTTTCGGCATATTACTTATAGTAGGGACTTTATTAAAACGCGGGTGCGGCGTCATCCTTCACCAAGTCCCTCAGACGCGCACTCGGGAAAGGAAATCACAAATGTACAAATTTGTTTTCTTAGGCGGAGACAGCCGCGCTGTTGCTGCTCACAAATATCTGCTATCCCTCGGGTACGATTCTCTGATACTGAATGTTGAAACCAATGCAGATGCTGTTTCGGGCGAGTACATCAAATATGCACGGCGCGCCGACGTCCTTGTACTGCCAGCACCTCTTACAATTGACGGCGTTCATATTCGCGGAAGCTGCGGTGTTGACGTTGCCGATATATTCTCGGTGCTTGCCGCGGGAACGGTAGTTTTTGCCGGCGGTCTGCCCTCCATTTACAAGAAACCCGGATCAAGATACATCAATTATCTCGAAGACGAAAAATACGTACTTGAAATGGCTTATCTTACAGCCGAGGGAACTCTCGGGTATCTTCTCTCGGAATACCCGCGCGCACTTCGTGATAGCAAAATCGTTATCACAGGATGGGGACGCATCGCGAAATACTTGCACCGACTTCTGACATATTTCACCAATCAAATTACTGTTGTATTGCGCCGCGAGGATATCATAAGCGAGCTTATGCACTCGGGTCAGTCCGCGTGTAATTTTGAGTTACTCGGCGAGGTTTGTGCGAATGCGGACATAGTAATTAATACAGTTCCCAGCGAGGTTATATCTAAACAGGTAATTGACCTTATGGACTGTGACATTTGTCTTATCGATCTTGCTTCAAAGCCGGGCGGTATTGATTTTCCGTATGCACGTGAGCTGGGACTTGAGCCGGTACATCTGCTTTCGCTCCCGGGCAAATGCGCTCCTGTCACCGCCGGCGACATGCTTTCAAAGTGCATACTGAACAATCTTTAAAAGAATGGAGACAACATATGATAGGATATGCAATATGCGGTTCATTTTGCACGCATAAAAAGTCACTCGAGGTACTCTCAGAGCTTAAGCGCTCTTACGTCGATGTGCTTCCCATATTAAGCTTTAATGCAGCCGAGCTTGACACGCGCTTCGGAACAGCTGCCGACCTTATCTCAAGAGTGAGCGATATTTGCGGTATAGCCCCTGTCATGACGATAAAAGAAGCCGAGCCGATCGGGCCAAAGATCAAGCTTGATCTAATGGTGATAGCTCCGTGTACCGGCAACACGCTTGCAAAGCTCGCTCACGGTATAACCGACACCCCCGTCACCATGGCTGCAAAGGCGCACTTGAGAAACGGACGCCCGCTTCTCATAGCTCTTGCAAGCAACGATGCTTTAAGTGCCAATCTTTCTAACATCGGCTTGCTTATGAACAGAAAGAACATATATTTCGTGCCTATGGTACAGGATGACACTGTAAAAAAGCCGTATTCGCTTGTGGCGGATTTTGACAAGGTGGTAATTTCCGCAGACGCGGCGATAAATGGCGAACAGCTCAGACCGATATTCGAAGAAGAATAAATGTTTTTATAAAGAATGTGTGAAATCACTTGACAAAGTACCGATAAAAATATTATAATGGTCATAGTATTTTGCGGAGTATATCCGCTCTTTGAAAGGAATAAAACTATGTACTACATTGGTATTGATTTGGGCGGTACTAACATCGCCGCAGGTATTGTTGACGAAAACTATAAGATCGTCGTTAAGGGCAGCGTTCCCACCGGTGCTGAGCGCGAGGGTAAGTTTGTTATCAAGGACATGGCTGATCTTTGTGCAAAGCTCGTTGCTGATGCAGGCCTCACCTTCGATGATATTGAATACGCGGGTATCGCATCTCCCGGTACGGTCAACTGCGATACCGGTTATATAGAGTATGCTAACAATCTCAACTTCCGCAACTTCCCTATCGCAGATATTCTCAAGAGCTATATTCCGGTAAAAAAGGTGTACGTTGAAAACGACGCCAACGCCGCTGCTAAGGGCGAAGCTGTAGCTGGTGCGGCAAAGGGTGTCAGCGACGCGGTAATGATCACGCTCGGCACAGGTGTCGGCGGCGGTATCATCATCGACGGCAAGGTATATTCCGGCTTTAATCACGCAGGCGGCGAGCTCGGACATCTTGTTATCGAGTATAACGGCAGACCCTGCTCTTGCGGCAGAAAGGGCTGTTGGGAAGCATACAGCTCTGCTACAGGTCTTATTAACATGACACGCGAAAAGCTTGACGAGTGCAAGGCAAACGGCGAAAAAACACTTATGAGCGAACTTGTTGAAAAGGAAGGTAAGGTCAGCGGTAAGACAGCGTTTGCAGCAATGAAGCAAGGCGACAAGGCCGGTGCTGAGGTAGTCGACGAATATATCGGATATCTCGCTTGCGGTATTGCAAATATGATAAACGCATTCATGCCTAAGATACTCGTTATCGGCGGCGGTGTATGCAATGAAGGCGACAATCTTCTCATTCCGCTTAACGAAAAGGTAAACAAAGAGACCTACGGACTTGATCCTGCTAATAGAACGCAGATCAAGACCGCTGTTCTCGGCAACGATGCCGGAATCATCGGTGCCGCTGTTCTCGGACTGTAAGGATATATTAAAAACTCCCGGTGTGGGTCAACTACGCCGGGAGCTTTTGCATAAGAGTAGGAATATATGGTTAAAAAATTTAAATTATTCATCATTTTTTCAATGCTAGTAACTGTACTAACAATTTGCATTAGCGCTACCGCAAATGATCATTATATTTTTTCCTTTAATGATGGTTCGGCAATTGCGAAAAACTCGAGAAGCTATAGTAAACAAATCATAATAGACAAAGATGTTGGATCATATGTGAGATTTACAAATCCCGGTTCAGATAAGAATATGGATTTAGACAGAACTTATATCACTTTTGATAATTTCGATATAACTAAATATCCATATATGTCTATGGTATACAGATCAAGTTCAAACCTATCTGAATATCTCGATTTTAATATCTGTTCTTCCAATGGTAGAATTTGGGGACCTACACTAAATAATTTAAACGGTAATGATAATTGGAATTCATTTATCATTAACCTTTCTCTTTTGAATTGGAGAGGCGGAGAAACTCTCGCTTGTAGACAGTGGCAAGATTTATCTGAAACAAATACAGTCTGGGGTATACTGTTCAGACCATTCATTTCACAAAATGACAATAACTATTTTGATATATTGTTTCTTGGCTTTTTTAAGTCGTATGAGGATGCATCTTCTTTCACATACGATCCTGATAGTATAAATAACACTCATCAAAATAGTCTAAATAATAACACCACAAACTCAGTGAAATACCAGATTTATCAAAATTCAAATACATCCACATCCGTTGTCGATTCGTACCTGTTCGCGCAAAATGCCTCCGTAAAAAATTCTATCGACAGCGGCACTTCGGATGCTATTGGTGTTGTTACGTTAAAGCAAGTCGAAGGAGATATTACAGTAACACATGATGGTTACCTTAATAGGACAATTTCCTCTACCAGAGCTAACAAAACGGGAAAAATATACCTACAAAGAAATTACGGAATAGGTCCAATTATTCAAGCCGTTTGGATCGATGATTATGATGCATATAACGAGGAGTACAAAATCGATCTTTTTAGCAAAGAAAGCATAACGCTTGATGCAGAAGTTGTTTGGAAAAGTGGTCAAATTAGCAAAATCTATCTAATGCAGAAACAAAAGCGCGTAGAATTCACAGGAAACACGCTTACTACTATTTTAAGCGACAATTTTGATGTCAGCAAGGATATTTGGATTGTTTGCGAGGACACAAACGGAAATGTAACTAAAAAAAGGCTAAAATTTTCGTGCGAAAGCAACGAATTGTCCGAAAGTCTAAGTGACTACAAATTATCATTTGGTGACAGTGTCGCCGCAAATATACCAGATGAGGTTCCAATACTTGGTGGACTTGACATCGGCTTGGATGTACCTTTAATTCCTCTTACAGTCACCTTTGAAGATAACAAATTTTATGGTGTGTTGGGTCTTGATGTAAAGAAGGTTGAAGATAATTATAGTTTTATCGGAAATATAAACGGAAATTCTCAAAGCAAATTTGAACACACTACAAAATATCTATCTCAAAACATAAAAGAGAGCTTTAATAAATCCAAGGACAAATATGATATAAAAAGGCTAAAGTCCGACTGGAAAAAGGCACTCAACAACTACAGTGCAAAGCTTGGATTTTCAACGGATTTGACTGTAATTGGCTACGTCGAAGGATACGTTACAAGCACTAATGATATTGTAATACTTGATGCGGGTGTTGGTGTAAACCCATCGGTTCAGCTTGAATTCGGTTCACAGATTTGGCTTTGGCCGCCCGTTTTCTGGGAAGCAACGATTAAGGGCGAACTCGAAGCTATGCTTAGCCTTTATCTTAACGAAACAGCTCAAAATTTCACACCATCCGGTTCTCTTGGCGGTAAGCTTGGTGCAAGCGGTGGTGTTGGGCTTGGCGCAAGTGGTGTCATTGGCATCAG
>JAFUMW010000175.1 GCA_017482465.1 Clostridia bacterium | reverse complement strand
TATGACTGAGTACCGAAAGCATATTGAAAAAGACAGCGCTCTCGAAAGACGTTTCCAGCCTATAATAGTAAACGAACCTACGATCGCTGAATCGATCGATATAATTCGCGGAATAAAGCATTACTACGAAAACTATCATAATGTGAACATATCTGACGACATTGCCGCTAAAGCCGTTGTGTTGAGTGAGCGTTATATCACTGACAGGTATCTGCCCGATAAGGCAATAGATCTTATTGACGAAGCCGCAGCTCATGTTGTTCTCAATTCCGAAATTATATCCAAATGTGACCAGCTTGCAACCGACATAGCGTTGATTGCGAAAAAATACGATGACATGCAGACCGAGCTTACGGCTAAGACCGATGCAACGCCAGAAGACTATGAAAACATTGCAAAGGTAAAAACAAAACTTATAAGTCTGCGTGCTGAATACGATAAGTTAAAACCTGAATATGATTCTGTCGAGTTAACGCTTGATGATATTGCAAACGTGATCGAGATCTGGACAGGTATACCTGCCAGCAGTGTAAGCGAGAGCGAATTTAAGAGACTGGATGAGCTTTCAAATAGGCTGAAAGACCATATTATCGGTCAGGATAAGGCTGTAGAAGCTGTTACAAAAGCAATAAAACGCAACCGTGCGGGTGTATCATATAAGCGTAAACCGGTGTCTTTTATCTTCGCAGGACCCACAGGCGTAGGTAAAACTGAGCTTGTAAAAACTTTGGCATCCGATATGTTTGATTCGACCGAGTCCCTAATAAGACTTGATATGTCCGAATTTATGGAGAAACATTCGGTGTCAAGGATTATCGGCGCACCTCCCGGATATGTAGGCTATGACGATGCCGGTCAGCTTACCGAAAAGATACGCAGAAAACCTTATTCTGTAGTCTTGTTTGATGAGATCGAAAAGGCCCACCCCGAAGTTATGAACATTTTGTTACAAATCCTCGATGACGGACGAATAACAGATGCTCACGGAAAAACAGTAAACTTCGAGAACACCATACTTGTAATGACAACGAATGCCGGATCGGACTCAAACAGCTCGACTGCAGGATTTATGCTAAGCGACCGTGAGATCAATGAAAATAAGACCGAAAAAGCCTTGTCGAAATTTTTGCGTCCCGAATTTATAAATCGCGTTGATGAAATAATAACTTTCAGATCACTTGACGAAGACGATTTTGTAAAAATAGCTGAGATAATGCTCGGTGATCTGAAAAAAGCACTCGACGAAAAGAATCTTAAGCTCGTGTGGACGCGAGCGGCCGTGGAATTGATTGCTAAAAAATCTTTTTCGAAAAAATACGGTGCACGCAACATGCGCAGATATATCCAGACCGAGATCGAGGATGTTATCGCCGAGGAGATCATAAGCAGATACGATTCAAACATCTTTGCGATTTCATTAGATTGTGAAAATGACACCTTGAGCTTTAATTATGTATAAATTGATTTCCTCAAGCCGATGCTGATGGCTTTACAAAAGCTGTACTGCGGCTTGAGGAAACTTTTTCACTTCCCTCAATTGTATAAAATTTGCATTTTGTATAATAGGTCATGTATAAAATTGGGGAGCGAAAATGTATTACTCGCTCCCCTGTTATTCCGATCAAATTGATTTTTCGATGTGGCTGACGTATTCGGCAATAACCTCTGCGGCTTTATCACATCCGATACGCCCGCTGTCGATGCAGAGATCATAGTTTTCGATGCGTCCCCATTTACGACTCGTATAATAATTATAATAGTTAGCTCGTTGCTTATCTGTCTTAATTATGATGTCGCGTGCCTTCGATTCGGTGATCCCTCTTCTTGCCGATACGCGCGCGGCGCGCTTGTCAAGATCGGCGTAAATAAATAGATTAATAACGCTGGGATAATCTTTCAGCACGTAATCCGCACATCTTCCGATTATTACACACGCTTCCCTTTTGGCAAGATCCTTTATTACTTCGGACTGAGCTATATATAATTTATCGTTTATAGGCATTTCGTACGCTATAGCTGCGTTACCTCCGAAGAGCGAACCGCCCATCGCGAGTGTATATAAGAGGCTGTTTGTTGCCTTTTCATCTACATCGGATAATGTATCTGAATGCATACCGCTGTTTTTTGCGGCAAGAGATATCAATTCATCATCATAGTAGCCTATGCCGAGGATCTCGGATATTTTTTTGCCTATTTCACGTCCGCCGCTTCCATACTGTCTTCCTATTGTTATAACTGTGTTTTTATACACAGATACACCTCCTTTATTTATCGTTTATACCTAATTATAACAAAAAAGCATCTAAAAATCAAGACTTTTTTGTGAAAAAAGATTATTCAAAAGCCGTTTCGATCACTTTATTGCTTTCTGTCGGGGAGTAGACCCACTTTGTGATATGCTTCGTATCAGTATCAATATAATATTTGAGCTCATACTTTTCTGTCGGGTTCTCAGCACCGTATGTATCAATCAAAACAAGCTTGATCTTCATTCTTTCGGGGATTATATTCTTGATAAACACTGCGACCGACTGTCCGACTGTGATTCCGTCCTTGAATTCGGCAAGTCCTGCAAGGTTGGGCTTTAATTCAACGAAAATTCCGTATTCTTCAATACTTCTGACGATTCCGGTAACAGTCTGACCTATTGCAAAAGATTCCACATTTTCTTCCCATGTTCCAAGCAACTCTTTGTGTGTAACATATATCCTTTTACCGTTTTCGTCATTCTTTTTTACGATGCAGCTTATCCTGTTTCCGACGCTAAAGCGATCCTTTGGGTGAGATATCCTTGATACCGATATACAATCTATTGATAAAAGTGATACTATTCCGCATCCTATATCAACAAATGCGCCGAACTGTTCGAGATGTGTTATCTTAGCGGGTATCACGTCTCCGGGGACAAGCTTAGCTAATTTGTTATTTAAGCACTCCTGCTGAGCTGATCTTCTGCTAAGAAATATCTCGCACTCTCCGTCATCGTTACGCACGATTGATATTACTTTAAAACACACAGGTTTTCCTACACGCGTGATCACAGCAATATCCTTTACAGGCTCGCCGTCAAACGTCAGAACAGCTTCATCGCGCGTTATGTACCCTGTATAAGTGCCAAGGTCAACGCTTAGGGTGAAATTGCTGTCACAGCGTGTTGCTATTGCTTCAAGAATAATACCGTCGTTCATTGCTCGCTCAAGGCCGCATATACTGCTCAGATATTCCCTGTTTTCGCTTGTTGATATTATGGTGCCTTCAGGTAAGTAAATATTATTTAACATAAAAGTCCCCTCCGTTTTTGTGTTGTCCGTTTTTGTGCGGCACAATACATTTTATTACGGAAGGGACTGCTTTATTCTATAAAATTATTGAATCTTGAGCTCGTATTCATCATTGAGTATATCGCCGACTCCGCCGAGAATATACTTAGGTCTGTACGGGAAAGAGTTTACAGTTTCAAGTGTCGAACAGCCCGAAAGGACGAGCACTGTGTCGATCTCACTTTCGATACCTGCGATAACATCGGTGTCCATGCGGTCGCCGATGAGAGCGGCATCAACTCTGTGACATGCGAGGCTTTTTAAAGCATGACGCATAATAAGCGGATTGGGTTTGCCAATGTAATATGCTTTCTTCCCTGTCGTAAGCTCGATCGGAGAAACGAGAGAACGGCAAGCGGGTACGATACCGTTTTCGGAAGGACCTGTAAGGTCGCTGTTTGTACCGATAAGCTTAGCGCCTTTTCTGATCAACAATACCGCTTTTTCGATCTGGTTATAATTTAGCGAACGTGTTTCGCCGAATACAACGTAATCCGGGTTATAGTCATTCATGGTGAACCCCTGCTCATACAGCGCGTTAACAAGTCCGGGTTCTCCGATAACATATACACTTCCGCCGGGGCACTGTGACCTTAAGAACGAAGCGGTTGCAAGGGCGCTTGTATAAAAACAAGTTTCGGGTACAGAAATTCCCATACGCTCAAGCTTTTGAGAAAGCTCGCGAGGCGAGCGTTCGCTTGAGTTAGTCAAAAACAAAAAATCCTTGCCGTTGTTCTGCATCCAGGAAATAAAATCATGCACGCCCGGAAGAACCTGGTTTCCGTGGTATATAACGCCGTCCATGTCGCATATAAATGCTTTTTTATCATGAAGCGGCTTGAGAGACTGTATCATTATGACCTCCAAATTAAAGTGTCGGATTTTGACATTATTTTCATTATTGTTATTGTATCATTATTTTCGGTCAAAAGCAATAGATTGAAGAAATATTTTCATAAATACACTTATATCCACTTGATTTGTTGATAAAAAACGTGTATAATGTAATTAATTATGTTGATAATAGAGATAATTATCTTTGAAAGGACTTATAACCATGAAAGTGCTGATCCTATCGGTCACCGCCGGTCAGGGACATAATTCAACAGCCAAGGCGCTCTCCGACTATCTTACAGGTGTCGGTGCTGATACACGCATACTGGATACTATGCGATACATTAACAGAATTCTCGGCAAAACCGTAGATAAGGGATATCTTTTCGTTTCAAGCCGAGCTAAGCCGGTATATAAGGGTGCATACAGACTTGCCGAAATGCGAAAAAAAACTACGATAGAGTCAAATCCGGCGGCTCTGACTGTTAAGATGCTGGCAAACAAGCTGAAAAAGTACATTGACAACTACGACCCGGATGTAATTATCTGCACACACATATTTGCGGGCGTTTTTGTTGATGTGTTGAAAAGCGATCAAAAGCTGCGGGCTAAAACTATAGGTATACTTACCGATTTCGCGTTTCATCCATATTGGGAGGAGGGAGACAATCTCGATTATGTTGTCGTCCCGAACGAATCGCTTATCTTTAAGGCTCGTCAAAAAGGATTTTCGGATTCACAGGTACTTCCCTACGGAATACCGATAAATCCAAAGTTTGAGCACGGAATGTCCAAGAAGGATGCAAAGCGCCAGTTTGGACTTGACGAAAGCAAGCCGACCATATTGCTTATGGGCGGAAGTATGGGATACGGTAACATCGAAAAGACGCTAAAAAAGCTCGATCAGATCGACGGTGATTTCCAGATCATCAATGTTTGCGGTAACAATAAACGCACCAAGGAGAAAATTGACGGCATGACCTTTAACAAAAAGGTCATAAATCTCGGGTTCATTGATTACGTCGACGAGTTAATGGATGCTGCTGATCTTATAGTAACAAAGCCCGGAGGCCTAACGACTTCAGAAGCAATGGCGAAAAATCTTCCTATGGTCATCGTTAACCCGATACCCGGTCAAGAAGACAGAAATACCGAATTTTTAGTTAACAACGGATGTGCCATGGCTGTTTCATCTACATACGAGCTTGATGAGATAATATTCACGCTTACACATAATCCCAAAAGACTTGCGCTTATGCGTGAGAGCATTGCTCTGTACGCGCATCCCGATTCAACCAGACGCATCTGTGATTTTGCTATAAACCTTTGTAAGTAAAAATATCCCCCAAAAGACTTGCACTTTTGGGGGATATTTTTATAGTAATTCATTGTATATTTCACTTTTGGAAACACCTCTGTCGCGTGCGACAGCTTTCATGGCGTCTTTTTTTGACAAGCCCTGACTCATGTAATGATCCACGTGTTCTTTTACACTCATTTCAGCGTAAAAAGCGCTTGCTTCAAGCTCTATCTCACTGATCTTTTCAATTATAAGTACATATTCGCCGCGCGGTTCATGCTCGGAATAATATGCGACTGCACCTTCAAGGTCGGTACGCATTATCTCTTCATTTAGTTTTGTAAGTTCACGGCAAAGAGCTATTTTTCTGTTTGCTCCGAAAATTTCATGCATATCCTTAAGCGTTTGCTTGAGTTTATGAGGTGCTTCGTAGAAGATCAGTGTGCGTTGTTCGTTCTTGACTTCTTCAAGGCGACGCTTGCGTTCGGCTCTGTTTGCTGACAAAAATCCTTCGAAAGCGAAGCGCGATGTGAACATTCCGGAAAGAATAAGCGCATTTACAGCGGCACACGCACCGGGAACGCTCGTTACGGTTATTCCCCTCTCAATGCAAAGTTTTACCAGATCTTCGCCGGGGTCGCTGATCGCAGGTGTGCCGGCATCGGTAACAAGTGCACAGGACTCACCTGACTGTAAACGCTCGCAGATAACGCCGCCGCGCTCATATTTATTATGCTCATAATAGCTCACGAGTTGCTTTTTTACACCAATGCGCGACAAAAGGAATGCCGTGTTTCTTGTATCTTCAGCGGCAATAAAATCGACCTCAGACAGAGTTTTTATGGCTCTTTCGGAGAGATCCGCTAAGTTTCCTATCGGGGTAGCCACGAGATATAAAACTCCGGGCAGTATTGCATTTTTTTCTTCATAACTATTTATATTGCTCATTGAATTCACCGTTATCGTAAATATAATTCAGATCATCAGTATACGTTCCGTCAGCATTGTACATTATAAGCGGCTTTGTAACATTAAGCGATGAGCCCGCTCCTTTTTTTGCTTCAACAAGGACTAAACACGGTGCAAGCTCCAGACGCGCGTGTACAAACGTCATTTTCTTCGGCTCAAGCGCGCTTTTACGCATTGCGTCCATGAGATCGGCAAGTCTGTCGGGACGGTATACACAATAAAAGTAACCGCCATGCTTCAGCACTCTTGAAGCTGCAGTGCAGAAATCATAAATTGAGCCGCAGGTTTCGTGCCGGGCAATATTTTTTGCTTCGTTTATATTACCTTTTCCGTTGTCGACCTTCATATAAGGCGGGTTGGTAAACACGACTTCCACGGCTTTTCCGAAGAAATCCGCTGTAAGCTCGCATACGTTGCAGTTATGAGCAATAATACGGTCGCATAAGCCGTTTTCTTTTATGTTATCACATATAAGATCGTAAAAATCACTTTGAAGCTCGCATGCGTGGATCTTTGCATACTTCTCTTTTGAGGCTGCGAGAAGGGAGATCACACCTGTACCGCTTCCGAAATCACATGCGGTATCCTTGGTTCGCTTCTTCATATACGCATAAAGAAGATACGCATCCGTGCCAAATGTGAGCCCGTCCTTGTTTTGATATATTTTAAGCTTTTCGTTGATTTCTGTCAGTATTATATCGTTCATTGTTTTATTGATGCACAGATGATCTCTGCGTCTCCGTTTACGGAAAATTCTCCGAGTCCCGCGGGAATATAATAGGTCTCACCGGCCTTGAAGCTGTAATCTTCGCTATTGTATACGATACTTCCCTCTCCTTTTGTAAAAGTAAGAGAAAGGAAACTCGTCATATCGCACGTAAGAATATCCGAGCTTGTGACTTTGACCTTTTCAACAGCGAATTTTTCACATGCTATCAATGTTTCAGCGTTCTTGGACACTGGAGTGATCGGTGCGGATGTATGAGCCAGAGCATTTACCTCATCAGAGGTGTATTCTCTGATAACATCGAGCGCAGACTCAAGATGGAGCTCGCGGAGATCGCCGTTTGCGTCCTTTCGGTTATAGTCATACACACGGTAGGTTACATCGGAGTTCTGTTGTACCTCACAAAGCAATATGCCTTTACCGATCGCATGAACAAGACCCGCCGGAATGAAAAAGCAATCACCGGGTTTTACCTTTACTCGTCCGAGGAAGCTTTCAAGATTTCCGTTTTTAGCGGCAATTCTGAAAGCTTCTTTATCATAGTTTTTGACACCTATGACAAGCTCGCTGTCCTCGTCCGCCTCCATTATGTACCACATTTCGGTCTTTCCGTATTCATTTTCGTTTTTTAAGGCGTATTCATCATCAGGATGCACCTGTACCGACAACGGTGACGCCGAGTTCAAAAGCTTGATAAGCAGCGGAAAACGTCCGCCTTTGAAGTTTGAACCGACCACAGTGTCTCCGTATGTTTTTATAAATTCGTTTATTGTCTTGCCCGCAAAAGGACCGTTTTCGATCAAATTTCTCTCTTTGTCGCGGCAGGTAAGCTCCCAGCTTTCTCCTATATTATCATCATGTGTGAGCTTATTATATTTTTCGGACAATATGTTGCCGCCCCATATAGCGCTTTTGGAACAGCCTTTGAGTTTCAGTGGGTAAAGTTTATTCATTAAAGTACTCCGTATTTTGTATGTACAAGATATATAAAGAAAAAGTATAAGTTCAGATAAACTGCAAATACTAATCTTGCAAATGACAATAATGTCGCTTGCCAACCGTTCGGTTGCAATCATTACGGTCAAAAATAGCCGTTTTTTCATGAAGAAAGGAATCAAATAATGCAGAATCAGAACCAGAATCAGAACCAGAATCAGAACAAGCAGAACAATAATCAGAACCAGAACAAACAGAACAACAATCAGAATAAGCAGAACAGTAATCAGAATCAGAACAAGCAGGACAAGTCCGAAAACTACGAAAGATAACCGAATAAACTGTTACAGAAGATTACCTTTGACCGCGGTCAAAGGTAATCTTTTTTACTTATATTTCCTAAATATGTGTATCAATTATTTGTGCTGTCAAAAATCGGCGTTATTGATTCGAGAAACTGCAGATCATCACTTGTGGGAGCTTGAAATGTAGAATATCCCACAGGCGAATGTACGCGTGGACGCTCTGATTTTTTGTTGCTGTCATCAAATTCAAACACAGCTCGTCCGCCCTCAATCTTAAGAACAGCATCAAAGGACTTTCCTGCTTTGGAGGTAAATCCTTGGATCTTTGCACTTCTGCCTGTTTCAAGAAGCATTTTTGCGTTTGCAATAGAGATCACTCGGTTGCATATCACAGAGTTGATCTTGAAAGTACAGCCTTCCTTATAGCCGCGGCATCCATAGCTGTATCTGCCCTTAACAACATCCCTGCCGCACATAGGACATTTACCTGCTACATCGCCGAAGAAGCCGTCATCGGTATCTGTTTCGGGCGAAGAGGTGCGTTTTGAGAACACTTCGTTTATCTCGCGTACAGCAAGCGCCACGCTGTCGTCAACGGTGATATCTCCTCTGTAAACGCTTTTGAGTGCACGTCCGAGCTCGCTGGTTTTGTACTTGTCCATTGATATATTCATTCGTACAAGCGATTCGATGAGGTATTCGCCGTCCGGTAATATCGTATATACATCTTTGTTGAGCTTGATATAATTACTCTTGCGCGCATTTTCGATAATTCCTGTACGTGTGGCTTCAGTACCAAGCTCAAGTCCTTCGAAAATAGCCTTGTAATCATCATCATCGGTGTCATCGGATTCGGCATGGGCCTGCTTATCTTCCTTGAACGGATTTTTCAAATAATTGTTGAGGGTTTCGATCGTGTAATGTTTTGGAGAGCTTGTTTCTTTTTCGACAGGAGCGAAATCGGTTTCGATTATATCGCCTTTTTCTAATTTCGGCAATATCTTGTCCTTTTGGCTGAAATCGTCATACTTTGTCCACCCCGGTTCGATTATGACCGTTCCTTTTAATGTAAACTCCTCATAATCGCCGGTTTTTATCTTGATCTCGGTCTTTTCTACCTTACATTCCTCCGAACAGAAAACAGCAACAAATCGGCGCATTATCGTAGAATATACCTGCATCTCCTCATTTGAGAGTTTGCTTTTGTCCGGGATCTTATATGTAGGTGTCAAAGCAGAGTGCGACTCGATCTTTGAATCATCGAAAATGGTTTTACTGAATCTGAATTCAACCGGGTAGCCAAGCTTTTTTACTCCCTCTATGATTTTTTTCACCTTGTCCTGCTCTGCTGTGGCAAGGTATTCGCTGTTGGTACGCGGATATGTAACATACCCTTCCTCGTAAAGCTTCTGCACGATAGCAAGGCTCTTTTCCATCGGCATCTTGAATTTCTTGCCAAGGAGGTTCTGGAGCTTCGACAATGAGTAAAGCTTACCGGGAGAGAGTGTGTCCTTTTTGCTTTTACGGGCAGTTACGACAGTCTGTGCGGCATTATACTTTTCTGCATCGCGCACAGCAATGTCATGTTCGTTTGCCGAGTACTTGTTTTTACTGACAAGTTCTATCTTTTCACCGTCCCGTTCTGTCTTGCTTGCAATAGTGTAATACTTTTCGGGCTTGAAATTCCTTATCGACATGTCGCGGTCATATATCGCTTTGACTATCGGGATTATTACTCTTCCCACTCGAAGAAGCGTTCCGCATTTAAGTGTTGCAAAGCGTGTAAGATTTACTCCGTACAGCCAGTCGATATATGTGCGTGCAAACCCTTCGTTTGCCAGAGCGTCATATTCGCTTTCGTCCTTCATGTCATCAAGCGCCGAACGTATGGTTTCGGGAGTCTGATCGGGAAGCCACAGTCTTTTGAAGCTTTTTCCAAGCTCGACAGCTCTTGTATTGTTTACACAAAGACGAATGATTATCTCACCTTCACGGTCCGAGTCTCCCGCGTTTATGACAGTGCTCACGTCTTCTCTTTCGCAAAGAGTTTTAATCACACCGAATTGTCTCTCGACACCGCTGTCTGTCTTTTTGCTTTC
>JAFUMW010000174.1 GCA_017482465.1 Clostridia bacterium | reverse complement strand
TGCCCTTTTATAAAAAAACGATTATAGGAATTTTTTGGACACGTGTGTTATTTTGGCTCAAAAAAATCCTTGACAAGACATGCTTGTAAGAGTATAATTATTCTGTTACATGAAAGGAGCTGTCTTACAAATGAAGATCAGAATTGCTATTGCAGGATACGGTAATCTCGGACGCGGTGTAGAGTGTGCCGTTAAGCAGAATTCAGACACCGAGCTTTACGGTGTATTTACGCGAAGAAACCCCGCCGATGTTAAAACACTTACAGGTGTTGACGTTTATTCGATCGACGATATTTTAAACCATAAGGATAAGATCGATGTGCTTATCATATGCGGCGGAAGTGCGACAGATCTGCCTGTTCAGACACCCGAGTACGCTAAATATTTCAATGTTATCGACAGCTTCGACACACATGCAAAGATACCCGAGCATTTTGCTAATGTTGACCTATCCGCAAAAGCTTCGGGCAAGATAGCGCTTATATCCGCCGGATGGGACCCCGGTATGTTCTCGCTCAACAGAGTATACGCCGAGGCGGTTCTTCCTGCGGGCAAAAGCTACACGTTCTGGGGCAAGGGTGTCAGCCAGGGTCACTCGGATGCTATCCGCAGGATAGACGGTGTTCTTGACGCTCGTCAGTACACTATTCCCTGCGACGATGCGCTTGACGCGGTAAGAGGCGGCAAAAATCCGGAACTCACCACCCGTCAGAAGCACACACGCGAATGCTTTGTTGTTGCGGCAGACGGTGCTGACAAGGCTCGTATCGAGCGCGAGATCGTTACCATGCCCAACTATTTTGCCGACTACGACACGACCGTGCATTTTATAAGCATGGAAGAATTAAAGCGCGACCACGCGGGCATCCCGCACGGCGGTTTTGTCATCAGAAGCGGCGCTACCGGCTTAAACGGCGAGAACAACCATATAATCGAGTTCAGCCTGAAGCTTGACTCAAACCCCGAGTTTACCTCGTCGGTGCTCGTTGCGTATGCACGTGCGGCGTACAGGATGAACGCCGAGGGCATGAGCGGATGCAAGACGGTGTTTGACGTTGCTCCCGCATACCTCTCCCCAAAGTCGGGCCAAGAGTTAAGAAAAGAATTGTTGTAATTTCATATTGTTCATAAAAAATCGCGGCAGGCCTTGATCCTGCCGCGTTTTTTTATTCAAAGCGCTCTTTACCCCACCAATCGGGCATTAATTCGGAAAGCTTTACCGTTTTGAGTACTTCAAGGTCAACAAGTATTTCAATGCCGCCGCTGTTTTTCGATAGCTGCATCATAAACTCCCGACATGCACCGCAGGGTGAGCCAACGCCTCCGTCGGACATTACGGCGACCACCTTATCGATCTCATGCTCGCCGTGAGTTATCATATTAGCCATGGCATTTCGCTCGGCACACATTCCGAGTCCCGAGCAGGTGTCTATGCAGACACCGGTGTATATATTCCCTTTCTTGGTAAGAACCGCCGCGGCAACTCCGCCTGCGTCGACAAATGGTGAGATCACCCTCTCATTTTGCACTGCGAGTGCGCTTTCGTATAATTTTTGCCAGATATTCATGTCATCCTCCTTTACTTGATATATCAAAACCGGTCCTCTTGTTATGAGGACCGGTCATTGTGTTTTTTACGCAAGCTCTGCGGGTGTGAACATATGCACGCCCTCTTTTTCAAAGAGCTTTGCTCCTGCTTCTCTGTCCGAAAGACGAAGGATAAGCACTGCGTTATCGCCCGTGTTACGGAAGAACGAGTAGAGATACTCTACCGAGATATGCTCGCGCTCGAGCATGCCGAGTATCTGTGCAAGTCCAGAGGGCTTATCGGGAATAGACACGCATATAACGTGATTTACGTGTACAGAATAGCCGCCGTCACGAAGTAATTTTGCGGTGTCGTCGATCTTATCCTGGTCGATTATGAAGCGAACGATGCCGAAGTTTGACGTGTCTGCTACCGAGATAGCCTTGAGGTCTATGCCGTTATTGCCGAGAAATTCGGTAAGCGTGTAAAGTGTACCTCTTATGTTCTGTGAAAATACCGAAATTTGCTTGATATACATGATCTTACTCCTTTCGCGATCAAAGCTTACGGTTGTCGATAACGCGTCTTGCCTTACCCTCGAAACGAGGAAGCGTCTTGGGCGGTACTATCGTTACCTTTGCCGTAACGCCGACTACCGATTTGATCTGTTCTGTCATTCTGTTTCTGAGTTCTTCAACATGGCTTACGGTATCCGAGAAGAGCTCTTCTTTGAGCTCGACCTGTACCTCAAGAGTATCTGCCGAGTTCTGGCGGTCTACGATGAGCATATAGTGAGGAGCTACGCCTTCTATACCCACGATCACCGACTCGATCTGGCTCGGGAACACATTTACTCCGCGAACGATTATCATGTCATCGCTTCTGCCTGTGATCCTTCCCATACGCGCCGTTGTTCTGCCGCACGCGCACTTTTCACGGGTTATCGTGCAAAGGTCATGTGTACGGTATCTTATCATCGGCTGGCCTGTCTTTGTGATAGTTGTGAACACAAGCTCGCCTGTAACGCCGTCGGGCATATGCTCGCCCGTTTCGGGATTGATGATCTCGGCGATAACATGGTCCTCGTTTACATGAAGTCCGCACTTTTCCATACATTCAAACGATACGCCCGGACCGCCGATCTCGGTAAGTCCGTAGATATCAAGTGCATTGAAATCCATAAGTCCTTCGAGGTTATTTCTCATTTCCGCCGTCCACGGCTCAGCACCGAAGCATCCGCTCTTGAGCTTGAGTTCGCTCGGGTCGATGCCCATTTCACGTACAGTCTCGCCTATAAGTGTTGCGTATGAGGGAGTACAGCAGATCATTGTAGCGCCGAGCTCCTTGAGCATCATTATCTGCCGCTGTGTGTTACCGCTGGACATTGGAACTACCATTGCGCCGAGCTTTGATGCTCCTTGATGTATTCCGAGTCCGCCTGTGAAGAGTCCGTAGCCGTATGTGACCTGTACAGTGTCCTCTTCTGTACAGCCTGCAGCCGCAAGTGCGCGGGCTACCATATCTGTCCAGACGTCTATATCGTTCTGGGTATATCCCGAAACGATCGGCTTACCTGTTGTACCCGATGAGCCCTGTACACGTACTATCTCACTTCTCGGCACGGCAAAAAGTCCGTCCGGGAAGTGGTCACGCAGATCAGGTTTGTCGGTAAAAGGAAGCTTTGTGATATCCTCAATGCTGTTGATATCGTCGGGTGTTACGCCGAGCGCGTCCATTCTTTCTTTGTACATGGGCACGTTATTATATGCGTGCACTACGGTCTCGTGCAGTCTTTTGCCTTGGAGTGCTTCAAGCTCTTCTCTGCTCATACACTCAAATTCGGGTTCAAGTATCCTGCAGTTTTTGGTATCCTTTGGCATTGATATTATCTCCTTTGAATTATAATTGAATAATTATACAACCATTATATACTATGTACAGTATTTTGTCAAGGTCGGTCTTGTGCATTCTCAACATATCTGAAGCCGCGTGTTCTGATTATGTATATGATTATCGAAGTTATGGCGAAGCATTCGCAAACGATACCGCCGATAGAATGTGTAGCAAAGTTATATACGAGCCATGAGGGAGACACGATCGCAAGGCTTACGAGTTTTATCACTTTATCATTATTAATATAGAATATTATCGTTCCCGCGGTCTGCGCCAAAAAGACCAAGATTGACAGTATTCCGTCATAGGTGAACACGGTCGCCACGCCATAAATTGCTGTAAGTAATACGGGGATAAGCTTATTTTTGCTTTTTGTTCCCGCAAATACCAGGCTGCGGATTATGTTAATACCGTTAAGTACCGCGCCCGTAAACGCTCCGAGCATAAAAAAATTCAATGCGAACATCAGTCCGCCAAAGCCTTGAAAAGCTATCAGTGTCTTTGGCCGTTTACACTGGAACGAAAGGATGTTGGCTATACTTCCGATAATTCCGACCGCCTGGGTTATAATATCATATACTACGTTATCCATTGGTAATTTTCTCCTTGCCGGTTTTCCTTTGGTATTTTATCACATTATCTGTATTTATGCAAGATTTTTTCTTAACTCTGTTGGAAATTTTAACGCTCTTTTTTTGCGTGAATTTATGCAAAGTGATAAAAAAGTGTTTTGCACAAAAAAAACTATTGAAAAATGACGGAAAATATTGTATACTGTATAGTAATAAAGTAAATTATTAATTATTTCTTTTACGGAGGAGCTTATGGCTTATTATTTTAATGAACCTTCAAGAACTTTCAGCGAGTACTTACTGATCCCCGGCTACACCTCGCCCGAGTGTGTTCCAGCGAACGTAAGTCTTAAGACACCGCTTGTCAAGTACAAGAAAGGTGAAGAACCGTCTATTTCACTTAACATTCCGCTCGTTTCGGCGATAATGCAGTCGGTATCAAACGACACCCTCGCCGTTGCACTTGCCAAGGAGGGCGGCGTTTCGTTTATCTACGGCTCACAGTCGATCGAGGACGAGGCGGCTATGGTAGCCCGTGCAAAGGCTTACAAGGCAGGCTTTGTTACAAGTGACTCAAACCTCACTCCAGACAGCACTCTTGCTGATGTTCTCGCTCTTGTTGAAGAAAAAAATCACAATACTATTGCCGTTACCGATGACGGTACAGGAAACGGCAAGCTTCTCGGTGTTGTTACCGGAAGAGACTACAGAGTCAGCAGAATGAGCCTTGATCTCAAGGTCTCAGAGTTTATGACTCCTCTCGAAAAGCTCGTTACTGCACCCGCAAGCACCTCGCTTAAGGAAGCTAACGACATAATCTGGGAAAACAAGCTGAATTCTCTCCCGATCATTGACGAAAACGGCAAGCTTATCTACTTCGTATTCCGCAAGGACTACGCTCAGCACAAGGAAAATCCCCAGGAGCTTCTTGATGAAAAGAAGCGTTATATCATCGGTGCAGGTATCAATACTCTCGACTACGAAAAGCGTGTTCCCGCTCTCGTTGAGGCCGGCGCTGATGTACTTTGCATCGACTCGTCCGACGGTTACACCTGTTGGCAGAAGAAAACTATCGAATTTATCCGCGAAAAGTACGGCGACAGCGTAAAGGTCGGCGCAGGTAATGTTGTTGACCGCGACGGCTTCAACTTCCTTGCTGACGCGGGCGCTGACTTTATCAAGGTTGGAGTCGGCGGCGGCTCTATCTGTATCACACGCGAACAGAAAGGTATCGGACGCGGACAGGCTACCGCTCTTATTGAGGTCGCTGCTGCTCGTGACGAATACTTTGAAAAGACCGGCGTTTATATCCCGATCTGCTCGGACGGCGGTATCGTTCACGACTACCATATGACTCTCGCCCTCGCTATGGGCGCTGACTTCCTCATGCTCGGTCGTTACTTCGCTCGCTTCGATGAAAGCCCCACTACCAAGCTCTTCATCAACGGCACTTACGTTAAGGAGTACTGGGGCGAAGGCTCTAACCGCGCACGTAACTGGCAGAGATATGACCTAGGCGGCAAAAAGAACGGTCTCGCTTTCGAAGAAGGCGTTGACTCCTACGTCGTATACGCCGGTCCTCTCCACGACAATGTTGCAAAGAGCCTCCATAAGGTAAAATCCACCATGTGCAACTGCGGCGTTACTAATATCCCCGATCTCCAGAAAAACGCTAAAATGACCGTGGTTTCAGCTACAAGCATCGTCGAGGGCGGCGCTCACGACGTTATGCTCAAGAACACTGTTTCTACCTCGAGGTAATGTTTGTGTTACGCGTATGTGGGGGTTTTTCGGGGGTGCTTTTTGAAAAAAGCGCCCCCGCTCCCCCGCAAAAACTTCCATGAATGGGAAGTTTTTAAGGCGCGTATTACTGCAACTTTGCACAGATGCAAGACCGTCTTCGGTCTTGCCGCAATTCTCTCTTGTTTCCGCACTGACCGCGTTCCTTCCTTGGGTCCCTACCCAACACGGAACACATTTCCGAACTTGTTTCCCTCACAAAAGTAACATTATGAAAGAAGCAATTTTGGTATAGTGCGGCGCTTGGGAAGGGACCCAAGCAGAGCCGCGCGAAAAGAGAGGCTGCAAGAAACAATCCAGC
>JAFUMW010000173.1 GCA_017482465.1 Clostridia bacterium | reverse complement strand
TAAGTCCGTTTTCATCATCGAACTTAACAGCGTCATAGTAACAAGCGTCTTCGTCTACGTCATCGTAAGTATTCTTCAATGTTGTATCAACAGGATCATTGTCATAGTGCTTTACATCTTCTTCTTCTGTGATCCACTTAGCGTAAAGTGTGACCTTCTTGGTGATCGGATTATCAAAATTAAATTCTTTTGTCAAAGCTTTGTCAGAATACCAACCGCCGAATACAAAGCCTTCCTTAACGGGAGTTTCGGGTTCTTCGATCTTTGAACCTTGACGTACGCGTATTTTTGTGATCTCGCTTCCGCCGTCGACCTCAAATTCAACAGTATATGAAGGTCTGATAACAGCACCGCTTCCCGATGAGGAGGATGTTGTGATCACGTCGCCGTCGATGGACGCAATGTGATCTGAGTTATAATACAGCTTGAAGATCACGTCGCCTTCATGCTCGGGATCTGCAACTGCTGATACCTTTGCTGTGATGGAAAGAATAGCACATGCTCTTTCAAAAAGATCGACAGCCTTATCTATTTCTTCTTCAGTGTAGGCATCAAGAGAAGGACCCTTGTTTGTTGTAAAGAACGCCTTGCCTTCTTCAACGAGAGCGATAACCTGATCAGCCTGTTCGGATGTGACGTCGATCTGGTTGAGTATGTTCTGCGCTATACCGAGGTAACGGTCATGATACGCAGTGGGACAAGCATCCTTTGCCGCGTTGTATAATCTTGTTTTTGCAGCATCATCTGCATTTACGCTTACAGCGAGTGCTGTCAGCATAACCAGTATTAAAAGCACGGAAATCAGTTTCTTCATGATTTGACCCTCTTTCATGATGTTGATATAAATATATAACAATTAAATTATATCAAAAGTTAATAGTTGATTTGTTACGAAATTGTTAATTGTTAGCAAGAGTGTTCAATATATTTGGTATATATTCATTATTTTTATTGAAATAGTAAACACATACAGATATATTGTCAACCTCGGATGGCATCAACAGCGGCTTTGCGGTCTTCTGCCTTAAAAACTGCAGAGCCTGCGACAAGCACATTTGCACCCGCGTTTTTTACAATAGGCGCGGTCTCGGGAGTGATACCGCCATCGACCTCTATGTCGACCTTTTCTGCAAGACCGAGACGGGTGAGCATATCCTTTACCACCTTTACACTTTCGACAGTTTCGGGAATAAACGATTGTCCTCCGAAGCCGGGCTCTACAGTCATGACTAATACCATATCGACAAGTGGGAGCAGTGGCTCAAGCACGAACGCGGGAGTTGCGGGCTTGATCGAGATACCTGCTTTTTTTCCGAATGAGTGTATTCTGTCGATGACCTCGCTGTGATTTGTACAGCTTTCAAAGTGGAAGGTGATTATGTCCGAGCCTGCTTTTGCGAAATCCTCGATATAGCGTATGGGATCGTTTATCATCAGATGAGTATCGAATATTTTGTCTGTAACCTTTCTTACCGACTTGATGACACACGGTCCGAGGGTTATATTCGGAACGAACATGCCGTCCATGACGTCGATATGGATAAGCTCTGCTCCGGCGTCGGCGACCGAGACTATCTCATCACCGAGCTTTGAAAAGTCGCTTGCAAGAATTGACGGGGATATTTTTATCATAACAAACTCCATTCTGCCGCCTCAGCGGTAATTATCTTTCGAAAATATTTTATGCCTGACCGATTTTTTGAAAACAGACCAAAACCGCACGCCTTTTATGTGTTTGGATGAAATTTAATGAAAAAACGCGATTGTTGACGATTTTGATGTATAATGTGTACGGTGCCAATATGAAAAAAATTACATAGAATGTAAATGTGACGCCTTACAAAATATCGCTGTCACATACGAAAGCGCGCGTACTATGCACGGATATGATGCTTAAAATAAAGGAACTTTACACTGATTCCGTACAGAATACGCTTTATATAGATCCGGCGCTATTAAGAAGCACAACGGAATGCGCCGATATTGCGAGTCCCTCGCCTGTTGCACCGAGCCCTTCCTCGGTCGTTGCTTTAACATTTACCCGGCTGATATCACAGTCAAAAACACGGGCGAGGTTTTCTCGCATAGCGGGGATATATGCAGATAAACGCGGCTTTTGCGCGATCACTGTCGCGTCGATATTACCTATCCTCATGCCATGCTCTTTCATTAACTTACATACTTTTTCGCAAAGCTTTCCGCTGTCAATATCCTTATACGTAGGATCCTTGTCAGGGAAATGACGTCCGATGTCTCCGAGTGCCAGTGCTCCGAGTACAGCGTCCATAACTGCATGATAAAGCACGTCCGCGTCAGAATGACCGAGCAGTCCGAGCTCGAAGGGAATATCCACTCCTCCGAGTATCAGCTTGCGCTCGGGGACGAGCTTGTGAAGGTCGTATCCGTGACCTATTCTGATATCCATAATGATCTCCGATCAAAGCTCTATCCCTGACATAAGCGAGTAGAGCTTTAATTTTTCTTCCTTGTAGGTATATGCAAGTACATAATCGTTTTCGCCCTTTGCACATTGCTCAAGGTCACCGTATATACGGTAGAGCATAAGGCTTCCGTGTGCGGTTGGCGATGTTTTTTCTGATTCGGCTATCAAACTTAACTTTGAAGCCGCCTCACGGTATCTGCCGTTTGCCATATCGAGCTTTGCTGCGATATGAGCAGAAAGTATGCGGTCTTTTATCTCGCACAGTGCCGCGAGGTTGACCGCCTTTACGATCTGACCGCTGTCAAAAAAGTCAAGCAGTCTGATGTATATGTAAAGGTCGATGTATTTGTCGAAATCCGGCGGCGCGGGCACATTCGAGTCGTTTTTTTCGGAGGGCAACATTCTCTTGGCAAGAGCGTGATAAAGGTTTGCAATGTATCCGCTTCCCGCACTGCTGTATATCGTATCGCCTGTTTTTTCTATTGCGTCGGCGAGCATTTTGTATGCTTCAAAGTATTTTCTTTGTGAAGTAAGAATGCCCGAAAGTGCAAGGTCACATTCGATCGTTATAAGGATTATCTCGTCATCAAGCGGTATGTCCGATGACTTTATAAGCTCAAGCGCCGCAAGGTAGTCCTTGTTTTTCATGTATTCATGTGCAAGCCTGACAGTTTGCGCTTTTGCGTGATCCGCCAGCGCTTCATCGTCAAGCAGGCAGGCGCACGGCACGTTTAAGCGGTCGGCGATATAAACGAGGGTGGAAAGAGAGGGAAGTGCACAGCCGTTTTCGATGCGGCTGAGCATGTTGCGTGTTATTTCTGTTCCGGCAAGCTGCTGTTGGGTCATCTTGTTTCGTTTGCGTAAGATCTTTATACGTTCGCCGATTTTATCAAGCGCACCGTCTGAAATGTTTACGGTATCTGACATTATTCAACCGTTCCTTATCTTCTGTACAGATTTCCGCCCTTGCAGTCAATGGCACAAATAAGGGGGAAGTCTTTTACGTATAGCTTTTTTACCGATTCACAGCCAAGCTCCTCAAAGGCTATGACCTCCATGCTCTCTACGCATTTTGCCGCGAGTGCGCCTGCTCCGCCTATAGCACAGAGATATACCGCACCGTTATCGCAGATGCTTTTGCACACTTCTTCCGAGCGTTCGCCTTTGCCGATCATGCATGTAAGCCCGAGAGAGAGGAGCGTCGGAGTGAATACGTCCATTCGGGAGGAGGTCGTCGGTCCGCATGAGCCTATGGCCATGCCTGCTTTTGTCGGTGTCGGACCTGCGTAGTACACGGTAGCGCCGTCGAGCTCAAACGGCGGCTTTTCGCCGTTTTCGAGCATTTGCATTATTCTTTTGTGCGCGGCATCGCGCGCGGTGTATATATACCCTGTAAGCAGGACCTCATCACCGGCACACAGTTTTTCAGCCGCGGTCTTCATTTCATCTGTGTTGATACTGATCTTTGACATTTTCGCACTCCTTTGTGCGCTTTAGCTGTTTAGTTTGATGTATCGAGATCGTCAAGCTCGGCGTTTATCTGTGAGAGGATATCGCTTACCGAGGAGGCGAGCATTTTATCCACGCTTGCGTCCGATGGCTCGTTTGCACATGTCGCTTCGGCATCCGTTATATCGCTGCCGGCAGGCATGTTGAGTATGGACTCAAGGCTTGTATCGAGCGATTGTCTGAGCCCTTCTATGTATTCGCGTACAGAGCCTGTCTGCCTGCGAGCGTCCATTACCGAGCGTGTTATCGACGCTTCGAACTCTGCCATCTCGCTGTGTATGCGGTCAAGCCTTTCCTGTGCGCTTGCTACTGTGACTTCGCTGAGCTTATCGCAGTATTTTTCGGTATACTTTTTCAGCACATCGAGGCAGTGGTCGCGCTTTTTTGATGCTTCGGCTATGAGTGACGCTGCCTTTTCATTGGCGTCCGCGACTATTTTTTCGGCAGTGTTGCCCGCGCCGAGCATGATCTCGCCGAGACGGCGGCTGAGATTATCGTACTGTGCGGCTTTCTCAAGTGTACCTGTTGCCTCGTTTATAGTCTGCTCCATCTGGAATATGCGAGCTGTGTGCTCGTTTATTTCGGCATTCTTTTCAACCAGCGATGCCTCGAGCTTTTCAATATATTCGCTTTTTGCCGCATTTACCTTTTCGCAATCGCTTATCTTTTCTTCAAGCTCGCGTATCTTTTCCTCGTACACGGCAGCTTCTTCTGAAAAATCACGGCTTTCGGCTTCAGCGGCACGCTTGTTTACTTCATCGAGCGAGCTTTCAAGCTTTGCTATCCTTGCTTCAAGCTCCTCTTCGCGTTTCTTAGCGCGGATACTCATGTTTTCTATATAGTCATTGACATCATTTTTGTTGTAGCCGTTGAGCGTTTTGCGAAACAGCTGTCCTGATGTGTTGCTCATATAAAAATGCCTCCGTAATATGTATATTTTTCTTATTATATTTTATCACATATATACCTTTTTATCAAGTCTTTTTCGAAAAATCTGTCGCAAAACGTAAATATATTTTACTTCATTAAGGGAAGAAGCAAAGGGTGTCAAGGAGCAGGTTAAGGCACTTGACACCAAGACTGCAAAGAACAATCTGTTTAATGAGGTAAATAAACTTACAGCGAATGATACACGCTTGAGAGAAAGCTACAACGAGAGGGCGAGAAAAGGACAGGCGTTTGAAGCTGATTTAACCAAATACAAAGGCACGCAGAGAGAAGCTGTAGAACGTGCTATAAAAAGTGGCGTATTAAATAACACTTATCGTTCACACGAGCTTGTTGACACTCTTTCAAAGATTGAAGCGGATAAGGGCATTGTATTTGATTACACCAACAACGAAAAACTGAAAGAGTCGGGATTTGCCGTTGAAGGCAAAACTGTCAATGGCTTTGTTAAAAATGGCGGTGTTACTCTTAATGTTCAATCTTCAAAGGCTTGGCAGTCTACTGTAGGTCACGAAATTTCGCATATTCTTGAAGGAACTGAATCATATACGGCACTCAGAGAAGCGGTGTATGCGTATGCCGAAAGCAAGGGCGAGCTTGCAAGCAGAAAAGCTGATGCAGCTGAACTGTACAAGGGTATGGAAGCTGATCTTGAAGCAGAACTTACGGCTGATTTGGTAGGCGATTATCTTTTCACCGACAAAGATTTCATTAACAAGTTGACCGGGAACAGAACACTTTTTCAAAAGGTTTGGGATGAAGTTAAATATCTGTGCAAGGTTGCAACAGGCAAGGAACTGACCGAGATAGAAAAGGTTGAGAGAGAGTTTGCAAAGGCTTGGAAAACATTCTCTTCCGAAGGCGTTGACGAAGCGTCAAGCGGAGATACAAAGTATTCTGTTAGCGAAATCGTTGACAAAAACAACAACTCCTACGGAATGGGCGTGAAACTCGATTCAACACTGCTTGACAACCTTTCTCCAGAAGAAAGAGTTGAGATGGTCAAGGAACGTGTCAAGGAGCTTGGCGGACAGGTCTTTACTGCATACGACAGCAATGGAAACGCAGTTGATGTGAAGATCGCCGAATCCTATAAAAGATTCAAAAATCGGAATGGGGCAAGAGTTTCAGTCAATAAAGATTTAGCAACAAAAAATATAAATAACGAAACAAAACAAGAGTCGATTGATCTTGTTGATGAACTTATTGTTACTGCAAAGTATGACAATAGTAAACCCTCAGCATATTCGCACGGGTGGCTTGATAATAACGGGCAAAATAAATGGGAATATTGGACAACTTACGTTCAAGATAAAAATAACACCATTTGGGAAGCAACGCTGAATATTGCCAATACCGCAAATGGTGAAAAAATTCTGTATGATATTAGTCCGATAAAAAAAGTAGGGCAGTCCGTCAAATCGGACACAATCCCTACTAATAATAGTATATCACAACTTCCCGAAAATGTCAATACCCAATTTTTCGTGAGCAATTCTCCTCTTGACAATGGAACGGATTTGGAATATAATATAAATGATTTATATACAGGCAGTAATAGTTTTGTTGTCGAAGTTGACCAAAATGACAGAAATACTTTCTCTCGTAGTCTCGCTAATAAGACTGCCGATTTAGGGAAAGATGAGATTAGAACTGTTGAGATATACGGTGCTAATAAAGTTTATTATTTTGAAGCAACCGGGTATATGCAGGGGCAGATGCTATATTCAGCGAATGCAGATGATATTGCCGACTATACAAGAAGAAAGGAACACATCTATGCAAAAGACGGAAATAGGCGATTATTTAATCGTTGGTCTTCAATTCTTTCCTCTGACAGAGGAAGAAAGAGCAGCGATATATATAGCATTGAAAACAGACGAGCAGAAGCTGATGTTTATGGAGTATATGGAGACTCACGCAAAAGCAACGGCACAGGAACTCAAGAACGAATTAGGCAGAATTTTGAAGATGACCCTGAAAAAGTAGAGAGCATCGTTGCTGAACTTCGCAAACTATACGGTCTTACGGAAAATCACTCAACAAAAGAAATAGCACCTATAAAAGAGGTATCATCAACGGATGATGCCTTTTTTGCTGGGGAAAATACGGATGTTCGCGATTCTCTATCCTACGAAGGTGAACGGTTTGCACCCAATGGCAACTACAGCACACCTTTGAATGAAACTGTACTTGAACAGGACATTGCACCTGTTGCAGAGGTTGTTGCAGAAAATGCAACAACCACAAGTGAAGCACCAATGCCGACAGTACCTAAATCAACACAGATTGCAGACGGTACGAGAGGTGACGAATTACTTGTCGAGAGCCTTGACAACTATCCGATGCAGACTATTGAGCAAAAGATTGCAGAAAACATAAGAGCTATTGAAGGCGAACTCGCTGATAATAGGGATTTGCGAAAAGAAGCAGAAGCCAATTACAACGAGCAAATTGCCAAACTGCAAGAACAGTATAATGCGAAAAAGAAAAAAGACACAAAAGTAGCATACAATCTGTTGCAAAGCATAAGCAGGCTTGAAAGGTTAAAGGCAAGCACTGATGCGAAGTTTGCGAAGCGGATAAGCGACCTTGAAGCAAGAGTCGAAAAGATGAAAGACCCTACATATAGTAGAGCGTTGTATAAGAAAGCCAAAATGGAAGAACACGCAAAATGGGCAGAAGATCTTATTGGTGACACTTCAACTTGGGTAGATAAAAAAATCGGCTTGCAGTATTCCACAAATACCGAGCGCAGAAATCTCCGGGATATTGTTCGTGACGAAAATATTAAAAAAGTACAGCCCGCTTTATGCGGACTGTACTGTATATCAGTCATTTTCTTTCTTTTCGCCGTCGCGGTCATCTTCGTCGTGTTCATCATCGCTTTCATTAACGATAGTGATGCGTACCTCTTCGATGATCTTTTTGTCAACCTTTGTAACTTCAACATGCATGTTTTTATAGTCAAAGGTCTCGCCGATTTCGGGAAGATGTCCGAGCTCCTTGAGTGCCCAGCCGTTGACGGTCTGGGGTAAGTCGTCCTCGTCGAGCGGCTTGATGTCGAAATACTCGAACATATCAAGCGCACGTGCCGACGAATCCACGAGCACGCTTTCGTCCTCGCATTTCGTGAACTGCTCCACGATCTCGTCATGCTCATCCCAAATGTCTCCCACGAGCTCTTCTATGATGTCTTCAAGTGTGCATATGCCGAGCGTTCCGCCGAATTCGTCGAGAACTACCGCCATATGTGCTTTTTCACGCTGGAACATCTTTAATAAGTCGGATATCTGTATGTGCTCCGAAACGTATACAGCCTTGCCTATCGCGGATGTGAAGTCGCTTACACCCTTGTGACGCATATAGTAGAAGTCCTTTTCGTGAAGGATGCCTATTATATCGTCTATCGTGTTGTTGTACACGGGAAGCCTTGAATAGCCTGTTTCGTAGAATACCGAAGCGATCTCCTCGACCGTCGAGTCGGCGGGTACTGCCGAAACATCTACTCTTGGAGTGATGATGTCGCGTACCTCAACGTCGTTGAACTCTATCGCCGAGCGGATAAGCTCGCCCTCATCCTCATCGATACCGCCCTCCTGCTGAGCTTCGTCTACCATGGTGATAAGCTCGTCTTCTGTCATGCCGCTTTCGCCCTGGAAGTTGAAGATCTTTGTAACGAGCTTCTGCCAGAGGTTCAAAAGAAATGAAAGAGGGGTCATAACTATCGTAAGAAATTTAATGAGAGGGTAGGTGAACACTGTCACCTTGTCGGGTATCTCCTTAGCTATTCTCTTAGGTGTGATCTCACCGCAGATGAGTACGACTATCGTAATAACTATCGTAGCGATCGTGGGCGCGTGCGGCGCGTTGTCCATCATCTTGATGAATAATACGGTCGCGATAGACGATGCCGCGATGTTTACGATGTTGTTGCCGATCAGGACAGTGGAGATAAGCTTGTCATATTTCTCGAAAAGATCAAGTATCTTCTGTGCTTTTTTGTCGCCGTCCTGTGCGGCTGTTTTCATTTTTATCTTGTTGAAAGATAAAAATGCTGTTTCTGTTGCTGAAAAGAATGCCGAAAAAAGTATAAGTATTACTAAAGTTACTATCGACAATATACTGTCGCCGTCCATTATATGTGGTCCTCCGTAAATGTTTTTGTCTTGTTATGATTAAGAAAAATATATAGCTTTTCGCTACGGCGGCTCACACGGATCGGGTACGCTTGCGTTTGTCTGACACAATGTCTGCTTTTCGCGTTTTGCGCGGACAAGCATCTGCATATTACGTCTCGGCAGGCATTGATGTACTGTTATTATAATGCGCGTACACGGGGCAGGGGTATCGCCCATACGTTATCTCACACTTCCTTTCTTTACATATTATTAATTACCATTATACTATATTCTTGTTGAAAAAGCAATAGTTATTTGAAAGTTATTGCAAATATTCGTTGCTTATTACATATAATTTAATGTAAAAGCGAAAAATGACAGGAATGTTCATGAAATTGAAATATGTGGGCGGTATAATAAGACCGAAGATCACAAAAGGAGCGGTTTATGAAATATTCAAGACAGGCGGCTGCCGTGTTTCTTGTGCTGACAGTCTTGTGGAGCTGTGTTATATGGAGCTTTTCACTTGATAATGCCGAGCAGTCTGCCGCTGAAAGTAACAGGGTGTCGGGATTTTTAAGCGAGATCGTTGAAAAGGTGCTCGGTGAGCAAGTTGAGCTTACTCAGCATACAGTTCGTAAAACAGCACATTTTGCCGAATTTGCCGTGCTTGGAACTCTGCTGTTTATGACAGTTTATTTATTCGGGGTCAAACGTGTGAATAAAATGTATTTTATCGGCTTGCCTGCAAGTACCGCTGTTGCCTCGATAGATGAATGTCTGCAGTTGTTTTCAGATGGGCGAAGCGCACAGATAAGCGACGTACTGCTTGATCTTACAGGAGCAATGTTTGCTTTTTCGGTATGTGTTATCATAATTCGGCTTACGGTCAGACTAAGACAGGGGAAAAATCATGAATAAAAAGATACTTTTCAGGATCATATCTCTTGCTATGTTTATTATTGCCGTGATATTCGTCTTCTGCGCGCTGTCAGCTCCGAACTTGGGAACGGTGTTTTACATAGGTAACATAAAGATCGGCGTTGAGGTATGGCGGGTATTTTACGCCGTTTATACGTTTGTGACGGTCGGATTGTTCGTGCTTTCGTTCTTTGTGGATAACAAGTGGATGAAGAAATAAAAAAAGCAGGTATTACCTGCTTTTTTTATTGTCTTTTCTGCTTAGTCTGCGTATACGCTGACAGCTTTTCTGCCGCCTGCGATATGTTCAAACTTTACAGTGCCTTCAATAAGAGCGAAGAGTGTGTCATCCTTACCGATACCAACGTTGTTACCGGGATGAACGCTTGTGCCTCTCTGTCTTACGATAATGTTGCCGGCAAGAACGTGCTGACCGTCAGCGCGCTTTACGCCGAGACGCTTAGCTTCACTGTCACGGCCGTTCTTTGTAGAACCGACACCTTTTTTGTGAGCAAAAAACTGCAAGCTTAATCTGATCATGCTTTGTTGCACCTCCAATACCTTTCGATTATTTGTGTTTGCATTGTTGTGAGCCTTACGGATCAAGCTCAACTACATTGACGTCAAGATAGTCGTAATATTCCTCGACAAGCTCTTCAAGCTGATGATAGTACGAAGCGATAAGTCCGCTTACGGCAAATCTGACGCATTCGTCCTCCTCGAAAACGGGAAGGGCAGAGCGCGCGATAAGCCTTACCGTGGTGGTTTCGTCGTCGATCGTGTAGTCCACGCTCGAGCCGAAGCCGACCTCGACCGTATTGATTATCAGCATCGTCATTGAGGAGAGCGCGGCGCAGAGGATATCGTTTCCCTCGTCACCGTAAAGGGTGTGACCCTTTTCCTCAAACCCGTAAAATACTCCGTCTGATGTGAAGAAAGTAATCTTTGTCATTTTACTGACCGTTTCTTTCTCGCTTAGCCCGCGATGGATTCGATGCGAACCTTAGTATAAGGCTGTCTGTGACCGATCTTCTTTTTCGAGTCCTTCTTGGACTTGTACTTGAGAATGTGGATCTTCTTAGCCTTACCGTTCTTAACAACGGTTGCCTTTACAGAAGCAGCTTCAACGTAGGGAGCGCCAACTGTAAGGGTGTCGTTTGCGGATACTGCAAGCACCTTGTCGAAGGTAACGGTTTCGCCTTCGTTAGCGTCAAGCTTCTCGATGAAAAGCTCGTCGCCCTCGGCTACCTTGTACTGCTTTCCGCCTGTTACGATAATTGCGTACACGAAAAGCACCTCACTTTCATTATGTCTCGCTGTCAAGGTACCCTTGCGGGATTTGTAACCTTTTTCATGCGGCAAATCATTATACCATTATTTTTCCGTTTTGTCAATAGCTTTTTACTATTTTAAATAGAAACATGGCGCGGTTTGTGAAAAACCGCGCCATGTTGTACTGTTTTGCCGTAATTGGATTATGCGATAGTGTAAGAACCGCCGTAAACAACACCTACAACGTCACCGTCGGGAGTGTAGTTTCCGGGATATGTGATTCCGGTTCTGTCGATCGTGATGTTTGCGTTTGTTACGTCAACGTCGATCGTGCTTGCGCCTTCGGCAGATACGCCGAATACAGCCGCTACGCCGTTGTATTCCTCAACTGCGGATGCAACGAAGGTTACCTTGATGTCGCCCTCAAGCGCGCAGTTGTCAAGAGTTACCTTGGATGCATTACCTGCAAATACGCCTGCCTGAGCGCCCTCAACGGTTGCATCGGCTATAGTAAGGTCTGATATGACGTTGTTACCTGCATATGCGATAAAGCCGGCTTTTCCGTCATCACCTGCGATGAACTTGATGTTTGAAAGGGTGTGTCCGTTACCGATAACGTTAAAGCCCTTGCCAAAGCCGGAGTAAACGTCTCCCTCAAAGTCGATGTCAGCCATGAAGATAACCTCGCCGGGGATATCGTTCTGTCCATTGTGTACCATAACGCCTTCCTTGATGAGCTTTACAGCCGAAAGAAGGTCCTTCTTGTTGTACACTTCAATAGCGTGGATCTTGTCGCTGTAATTAGCGTTTGTATGGTATGTGATGCTGTCATAGCTTTCTTCGGAGAGCGATACTTCAACATCGTTGATAGTATAGGTATTGTTCTGCTTTACACCTACAGTCCATGTGCCGTCGCCGTTGTCTGTTACAACGTAGCCGTCTGCAACGTATTTTGTATCCAAGCCTGTAAATGTACCTCCTGTTACAGAGAAAGGCTTAGAGGTCATACCATAACCGTAATCGGAGAGATTATCCCACTTGCCAAAGTAATTACCGCCGCTGAAGTTACCGCCGTTTACCTTAACTGTGGTTGCAGACCAGTTGTTTACTACAACACCGCCGCTTGTTTCCGCATAACGATGTTCAAAGTTGCCGCCGTTAATTGTAAGCTGATTTGCTGCACCGTAGCTTACGAGAATAACATGTGATGTGTAACCACCGGTGATATTAACGTCATTGCTTGCAAATGTACCGCCGTTAATAACGGTCTCGCCTGTTCCGCTGAGAGAAAGTGCACCACGGTCGGAGGTGATGATCGTTCCTTCCTCGATAACAAGATTTCCTGAGCTGCGAACTGCATATGCGGGATAGCTGGAAGAGCTGTCACCAATAGGCGCACCGGAAATGCTTGTACTGTCAAGAACCATTGAGCCCTTGTTGTTAATAACTGCATCACCGTTGACGGTAGTATTCTCGATCTTACCGTTAGCGATAGTCATTGTACCTTCGTTTATAATAGCGGTAGCGGGGGACGAGATCGTTTTTCCGCCGAGGTCGAGGTTTACTGTGTTTCCTGCAGGTACAGTCAGAGTCTCTTCAAGCGTGATGTCAGCAATAAGCTTGTATGTACCGCCGTTTGCGAATGCAGCAACAAGTGCATCAGCGGAGCTGATCTCGCCGTCGTAATCAGCAAATTTATCGTACTGATCGTCAAAGCTGTCCTCTTCCTTGGTAAGCTGTGTAGCGTCAAGTCTTACAGAGAAGCCCTCTGTGCCTTCAACGAGGTTCATATCCTGATAGTCGTTGCCTGCAGACTCCTGCATCTTGAGAACGACTACCTTGTCAAATACCTCAAGGCCGTTTGAAAGCGTAAGCTCTGATGTGTTGCCGCTGATAACTACGCCGCCTGCCGAAAGAACGGATGCGAGAGTACCGATCTTGTTGGTGAGTGTATCTCTTCCTGTTACAGCATCCTCAACGTAAACGTCGATAACGTTAGCAAGTGCTGTAGGAGCGCCGCTGGGAATAATGCGGAGCTGATACTTGAAGTGAAGGTCACCGTAGTTTACGAGTGTAAGACCCTCTGTCTGGGTATAGCCGGGCTCCCAGAGCTGATAGTCGAAGATCTTGTGAGTGGGTGTCTCCTTTAACGAAACACTGTCATTAAGAAGATCGACCTTAAGAGTACCAGTCTTGATGATGTTGTTTGTTGATTCAACGCTGTCAGTAAACCATGCAAAAGTAGTGCTTGCAAGCATAACTATGCAAAGGAACATAGAAACGATGCTCAAAAACAACGCGCGTTTGGTGTTTGTCATAGAATTAGTCCTCC
>JAFUMW010000172.1 GCA_017482465.1 Clostridia bacterium | reverse complement strand
GAAGGAAACGACATGGGAGAGATAATCAAGAAATATACAGAGCTGTTTTGTTCCGACAGAGACAGGGAGATAACCTTGAAAACGACCTTACACGGCGTACACAGGGATGATATAGAAATATATCTGTCCGGCAAGGAGGCCCGTTTGTATGCTTCACAAGGACAACAGAGAAGTATAGCTCTTGCAATGAAGCTTGCAGAGGGTGAGATATCGAAAAACGAGACAGGGAAGTATCCCGTATTTCTCTTTGACGATGTGCTAAGCGAGCTTGATAAGAACAGACAGAGCTTTGTGCTTGATAAGCTTATCGGCAGACAGGTTATAATAACATCCTGTGATATTTCGGGATTCGGTAGAGAGATGTTGTCATCATCACGTCTTATAAACGTAAAAAACGGCGTCTATGACGTGAATTAAGGAGGAAATATGTATTTACACATAGGTAACTCCTTTACGCTCAGAACGAAAGATATTATTGGAATATTTGATTTTGATAAGGCAACGGTCGAAAAAACCACAAAAGCTTTTTTGAAGCGTGCCGAAGAAGAAGGAAACCTTATAAACACATGGGAGGATTTTCCAAAATCCTTTGTTATCGTAAATGACAGGGGAGAGATAAAGGTTTTTGTTTCGGATATTTCATCATCTTCTCTGCTTGGCAGATCTGAACAATATAAATAATTATTATTTACGCATAAATTCATGAAAGGAATCGGCAAATCTAATGGCGGAAAATATTAAAAATCAGACAACCGGTAATTATGACGAGAATCAGATACAGGTGCTTGAAGGACTTGAAGCAGTAAGAAAGCGTCCCGGTATGTATATCGGTACGACTTCTGAAAAAGGTCTTCACCATCTTGTATATGAGATAGTCGACAACTCTATAGACGAGGCACTTGCAGGTTACTGTGACACTATCACTATTACTCTTCATAAAGATAATAGTGTATCTGTACAGGACAACGGACGAGGAGTTCCCAGCAGAATGCATCAAAAGATGGGAATACCTACGCTTGAGGTGGTATTTACCGTACTTCATGCGGGAGGTAAGTTCGGCGGAGAAGGCTATAAGATCGCCGGCGGTCTGCACGGTGTTGGCGCTTCTGTTGTAAACGCTCTTTCCGAATGGATGGAGGTAGACAACTGTTTTGACGGACATCGCTATACCGAGAGGTTTGAACGCGGAAAGGTAGCAAGAGCTTTTAAGGACGAGGGAGATGCTGAAGGTAAGCATGGTCTTTATGTTCGCTTTAAGCCTGACTCCGAAATATTTGAAGAAACTGTGTTCAGCACAGAAATACTTGCTAAAAGAGTAAGAGAACAGGCATTTCTTAACGCGGGAATAAGGATAGTTCTTATTGACGACCGTAAGGAAGAGCCGGAACATTTCGATTTCTGTTATGAAGGCGGTCTTAAGAGCTATGTTGAGTTCTTGAATAATGAAAAGAAAGCAGAGCCTATTCATGAAGATATTATCTACATGAAGGAAGACAGGGGTACAAGCACTGCAGAAGTAGCAATGCAGTTTAATGACAGCTATACTGTTGCTATGATGAGCTTTGCCAACAATATGAATACTATTGACGGCGGTACTCATGAGATAGGCTTTAAGACCGGTATAACAAAGATAATTAATGATTACGGCCATCAGAAAAATATACTTAAGGAAAAAGAGAAGCTTACAAGTGACGATATCATGGAGGGTATATGTGTTGTTATCAGTGTAAAGCTTGTTGACGCACAGTTTGAAAGCCAGACCAAGGCAAAACTCGGTAACTCTGAGATACGTTCCCTTGTGTATTCTATGGTATGTAAGAAGCTTGAAGAATATCTTGAGGAAAATCCCAAGACTGCGAAGATAATAATTGAAAAGTCAATAAGCTCGTGCAGAGCAAGAGAAGCGGCTAAAAAAGCGCGTGAGCTTGCAAGAAACGGAAGTTCAGGTTCGGGCGGAGGACGTCCGGACAAGCTTGCCGACTGTCATGAAAAGAGAAAAGAACTTACAGAGCTTTATCTTGTCGAGGGAGACTCGGCGGGTGGTACTGCAAAGAGCGGACGTGACAGTCATTATCAGGCGATACTTCCTCTCAGAGGTAAAGTTCTTAATGTTGAAAAAACAAGAATAGACAAGGTATACTCAAATCTTTCGCTTATACCTATCATACAGGCACTCGGATGCGGTATAGGAGAAGAATTTGATCTTGAAAAATTAAGATACGGTAAGATAATAATAATGGCCGATGCGGACGTTGACGGTTCTCACATCAGAATCCTTCTTCTTACCTTCTTCTTCAGGCATATGAGAGGTCTTATAGATAACGGTCATGTTTATCTTGCACAGCCTCCGCTTTATAAGATAGAAAAGGGTAAGCAGATACGTTATGCGTTCAGCGACGAAGAAAGAGATGCTATTATAGAAGAAATGGGCGGAAATCTCAAGGCTGACAGATATAAAGGTCTTGGTGAAATGAACGCCGAGCAGCTTTGGGAAACAACTATGGACCCCGAAACACGTACCATACTTAAGGTAACTGTTGAGGACGCTATGGAATGTGACAAAACATTCTCTCTTCTTATGGGTGACAAGGTCGAGCCCAGACGTGAATTTATCGAAGCTAACGCAAAATATGTAACAAACCTTGATATATAAATCAAAAGTTTTCAACAGGTGTTAAAAACATTGTGGAAAAGTTGGTTGATAACTTGTTTGAAAAGTTAAAGATCAGTCTATATCAAAAGAAAAACAATGTTGAAAAACAACCTACAGCCTGTTGAAAGAAACAGACTTGCTTGTTTATAAAACTGACAGATCAGGAGAAAAGATGTGGAAAAGAAACATATGAACTACGAGTTTCCAAATCAGAAGATCGTAGATATAGAAATTGACAGGGAAGTAAAAAAATCGTTTATTGATTACTCGATGAGTGTTATCATGTCGCGTGCTCTTCCTGACGTAAGAGACGGTCTTAAGCCTGTACACAGACGTATTCTTTATGCTATGTACGAGGATCATCTTACTTATGATAAGCCGTTCAGAAAGTCGGCAACTACAGTTGGTAACGTGCTCGGTAGATATCATCCTCACGGTGATACCGCCGTTTATGATACTATGGTACGTCTTGCTCAGCCTTTCTCTATGAGATATATTCTTGTACAAGGTCAGGGTAACTTTGGCAGCGTTGATGGTGACGGCTCAGCTGCTTACCGTTATACGGAAGCGAGAATGGCTCGTCTTGCCGATTCTCTCCTTGTAGATATTGAAAAGGATATAGTTGATTTTGTACCTAACTTTGATAACAGTCGTCAGGAGCCGTCTGTCCTTCCCGCGAGATTTCCGAATCTTCTTGTAAACGGTTCGGTAGGTATCGCGGTAGGTATGGCAACAAATATACCTACTCACAATCTCGGTGAGGTAATTGACGGTACTATCTATTATATGGAAAATCCCGACTGCAGCGTAAGCGAGCTTATGCAGTTTATAAAGGGTCCCGATTTCCCCACAGGTGCGACAATATACGGAACATCCGGAATTATTGAAGCATATACAACGGGTAAGGGCAGGATCACTGTACGCTCAAAGGCTGAAATCGAAGAGGACAACTACAGAATAGTAGTAAGTGAAATACCTTATCAGGTAAATAAGAGTACACTTGTTGCTTCTATCTATGATCTTATTAAAGAAAAGAGAATAGAAGGACTTACGGAGATACGCGACGAATCCGGACGTGACGGAATGAGAATAGTTCTTGAATACCGTCACGATGCAAATGCACAGGTCATCCTGAATCAGCTCTACAAGTATACACAGCTTCAGGATACATTTGCGGCAAATATGGTCGCTCTTGTTGATAATGTTCCAAAGGTTCTCGGACTCAAACCTATTCTTGAAGCGTATGTAAAGCATCAGGAAGATGTTATTATAAGAAGAACTAACTTTGATCTTAAAAAAGCGCGTCATGAGCTTCATATCAATGAGGGCTACAGCCGCGCGATAGATATAATTGATGAGATCATTGCAACTATCCGAGCAAGTGAATCGGTATCAGATGCAAAGGTAAATCTTGTAGAAAAGTTTGAGTTCAGCGAAGAACAGGCACAGGCTATCGTTGAAATGACACTCGGACGTCTTTCCGGTCTTGAAAGACAGAAGATCAACGACAGGATCGCACAGCTCACCGCAAAGATAAATGAGCTTGTTGAGATACTCGGTGATGAAAATAAGGTCAAGGAAGTCATAAAGGACGAGCTTCTTCAGATCAAGGATAGATTCTCTGACGAAAGACGCACAGATATCGTTGAAGCAGAGGATAATATTGATCTTGAGGATCTTATAGAGCGTCATACATGTGTTATTACAATGACAAACTCCGGCTATATCAAGCGTCAGCGTTCGGACGTATATTCCGCACAGAGACGCGGCGGTAAGGGTATAATAGGAATGACAACAAAGGAAGAAGACTTTGTTGAAAAGGTCATCGCCTGCAACAGCCATTCGTACTTGCTTATATTTACAAGCAACGGTAAGGTACATATGCGTAAAGCATATCAGATACCCGAATCGAGCAGAACTGCAAAGGGAACAAATATCGTTAATATTCTTGAACTTGCAGATAATGAAAAGATAACATCTGTTATTTCGGTAGGAGGTTTCGAAGAAAACGAGTACCTTACAATGATAACAAGAAACGGTGTTATCAAGAGAACACGTCTTGCCGACTTTGAGTATCAGCGCAAGGGCGGAAAGATAGCTATCGACCTTGATGACGGCGATGAGCTCTTATTCGTTAAGCATACCGACGGTACAAGAAATATGCTTATTGCAACACACGAAGGTATGGCGGTAAGATTTGACGAAAATGATGTTCGTGTAATGGGACGTACCGCACGCGGTGTAAGAGCTATAAGACTTGGTGACGGCGATTACGTTGCCGGTGCAACTATGGTTGAAGAGGGTAAGACACTTATAACCATAACAGAAAACGGCTTCGGAAAGAAGTGTGAATTCGATAATTACACCTGCCACAACAGAGGCGGTAAGGGTGTAACTTGTCATAACATCAATGAAAAGACAGGTAAGCTTGCCGGAATTATGTCGGTTGATGACAATGATGATCTTCTCATGATAACAAATGAGGGAACGATCATAAGAATACCTGTTGAAGGAATACCCGTTTACAGCAGAACAGCAGGCGGTGTTATCGTAATGCGTCTTTCGGAAGGAGCAAAGGTCGTTAACTTCACAAAGGTAGCGAAAGAAGATGAAGAAGAGACCGAAGAGGCTGTTGAAGAAGAAAACGCAATTATTCAAGAAAATGAGAGTGAAAACTGATTTGTCCGAAAGGTACGGTCTGAAAATGATAAAAAAGATATCATTGATCCTTTCTATTTTGATGATACTGTGCACCTTCGGTGCATGCTCGGGTGTTAATGAACAAGAGCTTTTAGAGGTTCTTCCTTCGCTTATAAAAGATGGAAGAGAGCTTCTTGACATTGTATACGGTGATGGTCTTCCGATAGATGAAAACGGGCCGGCTTCAATAAAAGCAGGTTATGTTGCTGTAAGCGAAGACTCACCTTATACAAGTGTTGAAGGACTGGAAGCGGCGCTTAAGGATGTTTTCAGCGAAGCATATACGATAGTGCTCTATAATACGGCGCTTAACGGTATCAGCTACGATCCGGATACGATAAAACCAAGATACATTGAGTCTGAAGACGGTGTTCTCTATATGGATACTTCATTTAATATGAATATAGCAAAAAGAGAGCCGAAGTATGACAGTATCAGGATAATAGATTCCAACAGATTCATGGCTGAAATAGAAATAACGATGGTTTATGATGACCTAAGTGAAGAGAGCGATACATTTTTGATCGTTAAAGAGGATGGCAAATGGAAGCTTGACTCGGCTGTACTGTGACCTACTTAAAAAATTCAGAAAGGTATATTGATAAATGTCAAAGGAAAAGAAACAAAAAGCAGTTAAGCCCGAAATTCTTGACGAAGAAGGCAAGAAAAAGGCACTTGAAAGTGCGATCTCCCAGATAGAAAAGGATTTCGGCGAGGGTGCGATAATGAGAATGGGAAGCGCGGCTATGGATGTTAAGACAGTTCCTACAGGATCGCTTACACTTGACCTTGCGCTCGGTGTCGGCGGTATTCCGCGCGGCAGAATAATTGAGATATACGGTCCGGAATCCTCGGGTAAAACAACCGTGGCACTACATATGGTGGCAGAAGTTCAGAAAACAGGCGGAGAGGCGGCGTACATTGACGCAGAGCATGCTCTTGACCCTATCTATGCTAAAAATATTGGTGTAGATATTGACAATCTTCTTGTCAGCCAGCCCGGCAGCGGTGAGGATGCACTTGAAATTACCGAAAAGCTCGTACATTCGGGTGCGATAGACATAATAGTCGTTGACTCTGTCGCCGCACTTGTTACACAGGCTGAAATTGACGGTGATATGGGCTCATCTCATGTCGGTCAGCAGGCAAGACTTATGTCGCAGGCTATGAGAAAGCTTGCAGGAATCGTCTCAAAATCCAACTGCATAATAATATTTATAAATCAGCTGCGTGAAAAGATAGGTGTTATGTACGGAAACCCCGAAACTACAACGGGCGGACGTGCGCTTAAATTCTATTCATCTGTAAGAATAGATATAAGAAAGACCGACGTTATAAAAGCAGGCTCTGAGATAATAGGAAGCAGAGTAAAGTGTAAGATCGTCAAAAACAAGGTGGCGGCTCCCTTTAAGACTGCTGAATTTGATATTATTTACGGTAAGGGTGTTTCAAAGACCGGTGAAGTAGTTGATATAGGTTCAGAGCTTGGAATCATTACAAAGAGCGGTTCTTGGTTCTCATTTGAAGGTGAAAGGATCGGACAGGGACGCGAAAATGTCAAGATCTACTTTGAGAGCAATCCGGAAAAGCTTGCTATAGTGGAAAAGGCGATCAAGGACAAGATGAGTGATACGTCGGTTGCCGGTGAGCAGAACTTCGGCGCCGGTGACGATGATGATGAGTTTGATATAAAATTACTTGACGCAGGAGAAGATATCGAGTAAAATATAATGAAAGAGATCGATATTTCGATCGAAGGCATTTACAAGGAGGACGACGGGGTAAGACGTGCCCGTGAAAAGGCAATGGTCTATCTCTCTTATTCCGATCATACTGTGAGATCAATGTATGAAAAGCTTTCGGAAAACGGCTTTGATAAAGATGATATAGATAATGTCATTTCGTTTTTGTGTGACAGAGGATATATCAATGAAAATGATTATTTTGAAAGATTTTGCATACACAACGCCGAAAAGAAAGGCTATGGACGCCGCCGTATAGAAATGATGGCTCATGCCAAAGGTTTTTCGAAAAAAACAATAAATGATCGTTCGGATGAAGTGTTTGAAAACATTGATTTTGTTGATATTTGCCTCGGTCAGCTTAAAAAGATCAAGTCGCTTGATCTTAGTGACAGAAAAAGCAAAGACAAAGCGATCGCTTCTCTTATGAGAAAGGGATTTTCTCTTTCTGATATAAGATCGGCGATAGCATTGTACTTAGAGAACGAATAAACCCATGCCCCGAGAAAGGATTGGTCATAAACTTGAAAGAAGTATTAAATGAACCTGTAAAGGTCGGTTTTGTATCACTCGGATGTCCGAAAAATCAGCTTGACACCGAAGTGATGTTAAAGGAGCTTTACGACGAGGGCTTTGAGATCGTTTCGGAGGAGACCGAAGCGGACATCATAATTATTAATACATGTGCTTTTATAGAAAGCGCGAAAAAAGAAGCAATAGACAATATTATCGACATTGGTTGGTTGAAGGAACATCACACGCTCAAGGGAATAGTTGTTACCGGATGTCTTGCCGAAAGATACAGAGACAGCATTTTTGAAGAGCTCCCCGAGGTTGACGCTATTCTCGGTGTAGGCTCGATACATTCCATATGCGACGCGGTAAGATCTGTTGCCAAGGGAGAAAAATTCAGCCGATATGAAGATAAAAATAATGTAAAGCTCGGAGGAGAAAGAATTATTACTACTCCCGAGTATACTGCGTACTTAAAGGTTGCAGAGGGCTGTGATAATCGTTGTACCTACTGTGCAATTCCCGGAATACGGGGCGGATTCAGAAGCCGTCCGATGGATGAAATAATAGCAGAAGCAAAGGAGCTTTCCGAAAGCGGCGAGCTTAAAGAGCTTTGTGTTATTGCACAGGACACAACAAGATACGGCTTGGATCTTTACGGAAGCTATGCACTTGCACAGCTTTTACAAAGGCTGTGCGATGAAACCGATATTCCGTGGATAAGGATACTATACTGTTATCCCGACAAGATAACAGACGAGCTTATCGATGTAATAAAGAAGAACGACAGGATAGTCAAGTATCTTGATATTCCGATACAGCATATATCAGACCCTGTGCTTAAAAGAATGAACCGTCATGGTGACAGCGCTCTTATCCGCTCGGTATTTGAAAAACTGCGCCGCGAGATACCCGGTATAGTATTGAGAACTACCGCGATAGTTGGATTCCCGGGTGAGACCGAGGAGGATTTCACCGCATTGTGCGAATTTGTAAAGGAAATGAAGTTCGAGCACTTCGGAGCATTTACCTATTCGCGTGAGGAGGACACTCCTGCTTACGATTTTGAAGATCAGATCGACGAACAGGTCAAGCAGGATCGATTTGATATAATCATGCGTGAACAGCTTGACATTAACGCAGATCTTAATGAAAAGAAGATCGGGCAGACGGTGAGTGTTTTGTGCGAGGATTACGACGAAGTATCGCAGACATATTTCGGAAGAAGCGAAGCGGATGCTCCGGAGATCGACGGCAAGGTTTATTTTTCAGCTAAGCGGGGAAGTATAGAGCCCGGTCAGTTTGTTAACGTAAAGATCCGTGAGGTATGTGACTATGACCTTATCGGTGATATCTGCAAATAGGAGGGACGCGATATGAAAATGAATCTTCCGAATAAGCTTTCTATTTTTCGAATAATTCTTGTGCCGTTTTTTATGCTGTTTATAGCATGGCCTGTTTTTGGTGACTTTTACTCAAGAATAGTGGCGGCGGTTATATTTACGATAGCTTCGCTTACAGACATGATCGACGGAAAGATCGCAAGAAAGCACAATCTGATAACGAACTTCGGCAAGTTTATAGATCCTCTTGCGGATAAATTTCTTGTGTTCGGCGCACTTATTACAATGCTTGCTTCGTACACATACTTAAAAGGCTTTGTACTTGTGGCTACGGTGGTGTTTTTCAGAGAGCTTGCGGTGACATCTATGAGACTGCTTGTTGTAAATAACAGCGGTACGGTGGTTGCGGCGAGCTGGCTTGGAAAAGTAAAGACAGTAACACAGATAGTATGTATAATAACGATTTTAATTGAACCGGTAATATTCGGCAAAATCCCGTTTTTCGAGGAATACCATCCTCTGTCTTATATAACTATGGCAGTAATGACTGTCATGACCTTATGGTCAGGAATTGATTATCTTCGTGCATATCTACCCGGCATTGACTCAAATGATTAAAATTGATACAAAGCAAAGAAAGGAAACAAAATCATGAAAAAAATCACTTCTGTTGTTATTATTTCTCTTGTACTCGCTTTTCTTTTAGCCGGAAGCGTAGCAGCGGCAAAGGTTACTTATGAATATGAAGCGAAAACAAGCAGCGAAGTATCGTGGACTATATACGATACCGGTGAGCTGATTATTTCCGGCAAGGCTGCGATAAGCGGATACAATGCAGGCGAAGCACCTTGGTACAAATACAGAAACAGCGTTACAAGCATTACGATCAAGAGCGGCGTTACCGGTATCGGTAAATATGCGTTCTACGGTATGCGTTATGTAACCGAGATCGACATTCCCAGCACTGTTACCTCGCTTGGTATGTACGCGTTTAACAAATGTGAGGATCTCGAGTATATTGAACTTCCTTCAAAGATAACGGGAATTCCTACAGGTGCTTTTCAAGGCTGTGAAAGTCTTGAGGAGATCGAGCTTCCTTCAAGTCTTAAGTCCATACGTTCTAATGCGTTCCAGGATTGTGTATCGCTTATAGAGATCACTATTCCCGGCGGTGTTGATACACTTGGAAATAATATTTTCGTTGGTTGTATCTCGCTTGAGGATGTTTATTTCATGGGCGATGCTCCGTCAACAGTCGGTGAAGTATTATTTGATGATGACGGTGATGATGTTACCGTTTACTATACAAAGGATGCTTCCGGATTTACAAAACTTCCTTGGAGAGCATACAACACAGACACATTTAGCGGCGAATATGAAGGCGGAAATGACGACGATGATGACGGTTGGCTTGACAGCAGCCGTGATGATGACTCAGATATCTGGTACGGCGATCTTAACGAGGACGGTAAGGTGAATACGGCCGACCGCAGAATTCTTACATATGTACTTGCTTTCCGCGAGGATTTTGATCTTGATGATTATGAAGACAGAGGAGACGTCGACGAAGACGGCGAGATTACTCCCATGGATGATATCATACTTTCAAGATACATCGACGGTTGGAAGAACTATGAGCTTCCCAATTAACGGTATAAGCAATAAAAATAAAGGGTGAGAAATTTCTCACCCTTTATTTTTTTATATAAGATAATTTTTATGCCTCTACAGCATCCTCGGTTGTTGCTTCTACGCCATCGGTCTCTGTTGCGCGTACTATAACACCGTTTTCAAAGTATCCGGTATATACTCTGCCGCTCGGCCAAGTGTACTTACCTTCGCCGTGAAGCTTGTTGTTTAGAAATTCGCCTTCATATATCTCGCCGTTTGCCCATGTGTAAACACCGTGACCTGTACGAACGTCGTCTTTGAAGTCTCCTACATATTTATCTCCGTTGGGGAATACAAATGTGCCCGTACCTTGCTTTATATCGTCTACATACTCGCCGTCGTAGATCGAGCCGTCGCTCCAGGTATATTTACCGTGGCCGTTTTTACGGTCGTTTGCGAAGCTTCCGACATATGTTGAACCGTCGGTCCAATAGTATGTTCCCTCGCCTTCTTTTTTACCTGCGACGAAATCTCCTTCGTATATGTCACCGTTGGAAAAAGTAAATCTTCCGTGGCCCGAAAGTTCATTATTCTGGAACTGTCCGACATAAAGATCTCCGTTTGAATACTGGAGAGTACCCTCGCCTGATTTGCCGAGATCTTTGATTTCTCCTTGATAAAAGTCGCCGTTGGAATAGGTTATTATACCGTCGATTCCGTTTACGTCAGCGGTTAGACCGTCGGAATAGTAAAGCTTACCCTTTATGAGCTGATTTTCGGAGTCAACCTTACCGAAATACTTTACCGAGCCGCCGTCAGCGGTATTAATGCGTATATATCTTGTTCCGCTCAGGTATATACACAGTATGAAGAATAAGAGGCATATCACAGCGGCGGCGATCACCGCCATGAATACGTTTACCGTATTATTCTTTTTTTTGATATTGTTGTTATCCATAAGGACGCATCCTTTCTTTTCACCGAAAATAACCTTTTATTAAATAATTATGCTATATTCGGTTCGGGTTTAATCATTTCTGCAAAATTTTCCGCCATTTGTAAAAGCTCGGGCAAAGCAGTATATGCTATAGCTGCAAGGATTATAAGCAAAACAAACGCGATGAGCAGAGAAGCGGGACTTGCACCGTTTCGAGCGTACAGTCTGTCTGCACGTATTGCATTACTGTCGGTTATAAAATACCGCATGCTCATGATGTCTCCCGCGGTGTCCTCCGTGGAAACGATTTTCTTGAAGACGCTGTTTGATCTCAGCGCCGTTTTCAAAAAAATGTTGTTGATAGAGGCATCCTGCGGAGATCTCGCATTTTCGGGAGAGTTCGCTTTGTTTTTTAAGAGGTAAGAAACGAATTTTCCCAGAAATACTCTGTTGTACAGCGAGATGATACCTGCCGCCGCAAATCCGATTATTAGTGCCCAGATTATAATTTGTCCTGTTATGAGCGGGCCGCCGAAATCAAGCGGCTGGGCAAAAAAGCTCTTGATATCAGCGATTATTGCGCTGAAAAAATCTGCAATTATCATTGAATCTACCTTTCTGTGGTTTGAGTATATGCTAAAAAATGTCCACTTCGGTCGCGTCGAATAATATTACAGTATATTGTTGCGTTTTACGCCTTTATTACGTCAACGCCCATGTACTTTCTGAGTGCTTCGGGCACAGTTACGGAGCCGTCTGCATTCTGATAGTTTTCAATAATTGCGGCAACCGTTCTGCCTACCGCAACACCGGAGCCGTTGAGGGTATGCACGAATCTTGCTTTGTCCTTGGCATCAGCCTTGAACTTTATATTTGCTCTGCGTGCCTGATAATCAACAAAGTTCGAGCAAGAGCTTATTTCAACATATCGGTTGTAAGAGGGCATATATACTTCGATGTCGTATGTTTTGGCTGAAGAGAAGCCCATATCTCCGGTGGAGAGGCATACAACACGGTGGGGAAGTCCGAGTCCCTTGAGCACGTTCTGGGCATCGAGTGTGAGGCTTTCGAGCTCGTCATATGATGTTTCGGGTGTTGTAAATTTTACAAGTTCTACCTTGTTGAACTGATGCTGGCGGATAAGTCCGCGTGTGTCTCTTCCGGCGCTTCCTGCTTCTGCTCTGAAGCAAGCGGAGTACGCGCAATACTTTATAGGAAGCTGAGCACCGCTCAAGATCTCATCGCGGTGCATGTTTGTTACTGGAACCTCTGCCGTGGGGATGAGGAAGTAATCGTTATTTGATACCTTAAATGCGTCCTCTTCGAATTTGGGAAGCTGACCTGTGCCGCGCATCGAAGCTCTGTTTACCATATAAGGAGGGAATATCTCGGTGTATCCTGCTTCTACGTGATTGTCCAAGAAGTAGCTTACGATAGAGCGTTCAAGCTTTGCGCCGAGTCCTTTATAGAAGTGGAAACGAGCGCCTGTTACCTTTGCGGCTGTTTCGGGATCAAGTATACCGAGCTTTGCGCCTATATCCCAGTGAGCCTGGGGCTCGAAATCGAATGTGGGAACATCGCCCCATTTGCGGATCTCGACATTTTCACTGTCGTCAGCACCTATCGGGACCGATACGTCAGGCATGTTGGGGATGCAGAGAAGAGTGTTCTCGATCTCGGCATCTATAGCATCTATTTTATCCGTATCAGCCTTTACCTTGTCTGAAAGCTCTTTCATTTCGGCAAATATAGCCGAAACATCCTTACCTTCCTTCTTTAACATCGGTATCTGCTTTGATACGGCGTTCTGGCGAGCCTTCTGAGCCTCGGTATCTGCGATAAGGGCTCTTCTTTCCTCGTCAAGCGCTATTACGCGGTCGATCTCTTCGCTGAAATCCTTGCCTCTTGTGAGAAGACGTTCTTTTACAAACTCTTTGTTTTCTTTGATGAATTTAATGTCTAACATTTTTTTGCTCCTTTGCGACGGTTTATTTTATATCGTCAAAAATTGTATTTCCGCATAATTTGATGAGTATTTCTTCGAGCTCCTCGTTGCTTGAAAAAGAAACCGATATACTCTTGTTTTTGTTTGAATCGGTGATCTTCACCCGGCTTCCTATGTGCTCGGTTGCCTTGTTTTCGATCGCTTTGTAGTATTCTTTAAGCTGAAGCTTTTCTGAACTGATGTTTTCTTCGGCTTTTACCGGTCTCTTGCTGTTGATGCGTCTTACCGCTTCTTCGACAGCACGTACCGACATCTCTTCGGAAGCGGCTTTCTGTGCAAGCGGGACGATCTCATCCGGATCTTTTAATCCGAGTATGGCACGGCCGTGTCCCGGTGTTATATTGCCGTTAGATATGAACGACAGGACTTCTTCGGGCAGATCGAGTATACGCATGGCGTTTGTAACCGCGACACGGCTTTTGCCTACCTGTGCGGCTACTTCGCTTTGCGTGAGATCGTATTCCTCTATTAGCGAACGATATGCTTTTGCTTCTTCGATCGGGTTGAGGTCCTCGCGCTGAATATTTTCGATTAGAGCGAGCTCTGACGCTTTTTTATCGTCAATATCCATTATAATTGCCGGTATCTCGGAAAGTCCGGCCATTTTTGAGGCTCTCCAGCGTCTTTCGCCCGCTATTATTGTGTAATATCCCTCGTTTGACGATGGGCGAACGGCTATTGGCTGTATCAATCCGTTTCGGCTGATCGAATCTGCAAGCTCTGAAAGGGCTTCCATCTCAAATTCGCGTCTGGGCTGGTTAGGGTTCGGTTCGATCTTGGACAGCCTTATCAATGTTTTGCCGGAGCTGTCATTATTTTGCTCTTCGATAGAGTTGTCAACAAACAGTGAGTCGATTCCTCTGCCGAGAGATGGTTTCTTTGCCATGTTGTTTTATCCTTTCGTGGGTGTACGCATCAGCTCAAGCGTTCTAAAAGCTCATCAGCAATTTCTTTATATGCAGTACATCCTTTTGAATATTTGTCATAGTAAAGTATGGGCTCGCCGAAGCTGGGCGCTTCCGAGAGCTTTACGTTTCGCACGATAGCGGTTTTGAAAAGCTTGTCGGCGTAGTATTTTTTCAACTCATCCATTACTTGAAGAGAAAGGTTGAGCCTTCCGTTGTACATGGTTATCATTATGCCGACTATTTCAAGGTTGCTGTTGTAATGCTTCTTGACAAGCTTGATGGTCAGCATAAGCTGTGTAAGTCCCTCAAGTGCATAATATTCACACTGCATGGGGATTATTACACCGGTGCTTGCCGCCAGTGCATTTATGGAAAGCAAGCCCAATGAGGGCGGGCAGTCGATTATTATATAATCGTAGTCGCTTTTTATGCTGTCGAGGGCTTTTTTTAGCCTTGATTCGCGCTTTTCCGCGTCAACAAGCTCGAGTTCTGCGCCTGCGAGCGATATGTGCGACGGCAAAACGGACAGATTCTTGAATTTCGTCCGAACGACAGCATCGGCCGCGGACGAGCGTTCTATAATAACGTCATACATTGAACGTGTGATGTTTTTCTTGCTTATTCCTACGCCGCTTGTTGCGTTTCCTTGCGGATCGGTGTCGACGAGCAACACTCTTTTGCCTAAATCGCCGAGAGCGGCGGCGATATTCACAGCGGATGTGGTCTTTCCGACACCGCCTTTTTGGTTTACGAATGATATAATATGCGCCAAAGCCGTTCCTCCGTGTTATTGCTGTTATGTACATATTATTATATCACTCTGCGGCTGTAATGTCAAGCGGATATTGCGATATTAAATGTTTCACGTGAAACATTTTTTGCGGGCGCGGTGAGATCTATTGTGTTTCACGTGAAACATTTATTTGCGTACTTTTATTGTATACGTGATGTCCGATTCGTTTGCCGCGCGTTCAAACCCGGCCACGAGACCGCATCTGTCTATTAATGATTTGAGCTTTGCTATCGAATTGTCGATTATTTCGCTTCCAAAAGAAAAGCAACGCCTGTGAGAGATTTTTTCTTTGATCGCACTTTTTACATTTGGAGTTTGTGTGATAATATAGTCGATGACCGTGCTTCGCACGCTGTAGTCGTCTATCTCTGCGATCTCACAGCACACCTGGCTTGACATATGTGCCGCAAGTAAGCGCCTGCGTTCCTCATATGTGAGCAACTGAAGCTTGAGAAGCTTGTTTATACGGGACAGCGGTATGCCTGAAAATCGAGATAGATCGGTTGGCGTGTAGCCTCTGTCTTCGATAAGAAACTCAAGTGCAGACCCTGCTCTGAATATATCGCAATTTTCTTTGAGGCAGTACTCAGCCATGATTATAGCGTCGCGGGTCTGTGGGTCTGTGATGACATGGCACATTATCCTTGTGCGACCGAGCAACGTGAGAGCGGCGAATCTTCGTTCTCCGCTTATTATGAAATATTTACCCTTATGTGAATCGTAAAAAACTCTTATTGGATCAAGCAGTCCGAACCGGCGTATACTTTCGGCTATTGAAAGCACATCGTTCGGTTCGTATGGTGAAAGCGGTATTATGTGCTGCAGTTCATCGCTGTTTATGTATCTGACATATGCATTTCGTGAGATCTGCCCTTTCTCTGCCGCTTCATTGTTTGTATTATTGAAAATTTTGAAAAGCTCCATTTGTTTTTCCCTTTCTGCAAAGAATTTGTTTGTCGGCAATTCTATTCTATCAGCAGAAAAACAAAAAAATACTCGTAATTTGTCGGGAAAATATGATTTTTCAAATTCCTTGTCCGCGCGATCAAAATATGCAAAAAATAAAACCCGCAATTTGAATTGCGGGTTTTATTGGGACATCACATAGGCTTTTTTGCAATTTTGGCGTATGAGCGCGGGAATTTTGCGGGCGTGTTTCCGATTTTTTTGATCTCGATAATTATTCTTTGTGCCTCGAAATCATTGCCGTCGGAAAGAATAGTATGCTTGACGCTTTCGACTTTGCCTCCGAACAAGTTTATTCCGTTTTGTGCTTCGGCAAGCTCGTTGTCGCCGTCCTTTGCCTTGAGTGCGATAAAGCTTCCGCCGAGCTTTACAAACGGCAGGGCTAACTCGTTTAATAGATTCAGCCGCGATACTGCGCGTGCCGTAGCGTAGTCAAAGCTTTCGCGTTTGTTTGCGATCGCGACATATTCTTCTGCTCTTGCACAGACGGCATTTACATTATCAAGTTCGAGCGCTTTCGCCGTACTCTTGACGAAAGCAATCTTTTTGCCTGTACTGTCGAGAGCGGTAATGTTCAGATCGGGACGCGCTATTGCAAGCGGAAGTGTGGGAAACCCGGCGCCGCATCCGATATCAATGACACTCTTGCTCTTTTCAAAGCGGTCGCATGCCAACAGGCTGTCGGCAATGTGCTTTACGATTATTTCCGAGGTGTCGTTTATTGCCGTGAGGTTTGTTTCCGCATTGGCTTTTTGCAAAAGCAGAGAGAGCTTGCGAAACTTTTCTGTATTTTCCTCGGTTGCGTATTCCAAAATAGCGTTGTGAGAAAAAACTTCTTTGATCAGTTCGGAGAATTCATCAGCTGTTAACTGTGTCATTTGTGTTATCCCTTTTGTGTTTTTTGTTTTCAAAATATATTAGTAGCACGGATATATCCGCGGGTGATACGCCGCTGATTCTGGAAGCCTGCCCGATATTCTCGGGCTTTACTGAATTTAGCTTTGTTATCGCTTCAAGCCTGAGTGCAGTGATCTCGCTGTAGTCAAAATCGGCGGGGAGCTTGCGGTTTTCAAGCTTTGCCATCCTTTCGACGTCTAAAAGCTGCCTTTTGATGTATCCGGAATACTTGACCTCGATCTCCACCGAGAGCTTTACACGCTTGGATAACTCGGGGCGTTCGCGGTCGATAGGTGCGAGAGCCTCATAGCTTAGTTCGGGGCGGCGCAGAAGCTCACCGAGCTTGACGCCTGTGTTTACCGCGGTCGAACCGTGTTCTTCGAGAATTGCGGCGAGCACGGCGGACGGGCCGATATTTGTTTTTTCGATTCTCGCCGCTTCTTGTTTTATAAGCTCTTGCTCTTCGAGAAACTCTGAATATTGCTTGTCGGAGATGAGACCGACCCTGTGACCGAACGGCATGAGGCGTTCGGCGGCATTATCCTGTCGTAAAAGCAGTCTGTATTCACTGCGAGAGGTCATCATTCGGTATGGCTCGCTTGTGCCCTTGATTACGAGATCGTCGATAAGCGTGCCGATGTATGATGATGAGCGTGTCAGTATGAGCGGCTCTTTTCCAAGTATCTTCATTGCTGCATTTATTCCGGCTACAAGCCCTTGTCCTGCAGCTTCTTCGTATCCGGAGGTGCCGTTAAACTGACCGGCGCCGTACAGACCTGCGATCTCTTTAAATTCAAGTGTGGGAGAGAGCTGGGTGGGGTCTATACAGTCGTACTCGATCGCGTAAGCGCTACGCATCATTTGAGCATTTTCAAAGCCTTCGAGGCTGTGAAGCATCTCAAGCTGTACGTCCTCCGGCAGTGATGAGCTGAAGCCCTGAAGATATATTTCTTTAGTGTCGCTTCCCATGGGCTCAACAAAAAGCTGATGCCTCGGCTTGTCCGAAAAGCGGACTACCTTGTCCTCGATGCTCGGACAATATCTCGGACCGACACCCTCGATCATTCCCGAGTAAAGAGGTGAACGGTCGAGATTTTTTCTTATTATCTCGTGTGTTTTTTCGTTCGTATATACTATGTGGCAGGGAAGCGACGGACGTGCGTATATATCCTCGTCCCTTGTTTTGCGCGAGAACGGCAGAATGTCATCGTCTCCCGGATGGAGCTCGAGCTTGCTGTAATCTATGCTGTCGCTGTGTATGCGCGGCGGTGTTCCGGTCTTGAAGCGCATCAGTCTGATGCCTTCTCTGATAAGCGCGTTTGAAAGTTCTGTTGCAGGAAGCATTCCGTCAGGACCTGCACTATATGCAACTTCACCTGTTATAACTCTGCCCTTTAAATACGTGCCGGAACAGATTATTGCCGCTGATACCTGCCATGCCGCGCCAAGCGCGGTCATGACCTTGCTTATTCTTTTTTTGCCGTCGATCGTTTCGCAGGCGATATCGGTGATCTCAGCCTGTTTTATTTGCAGATTTTGGGTGTTTTCAAGCGTTTGCTTCATTATATTCTGATAAAGTCGGCGGTCAGCCTGTATTCTTTTTGAATGCACGGCAGGACCCTTGCTTGAATTCAACACTCGGCTCTGGAGCATGACGCGGTCGGCGGCATATCCCATCTCTCCGCCAAGTGCGTCTATTTCATATACTATCTGGCCCTTTCCCGTGCCTCCGATCGACGGATTGCACGGCATATTGCCGATAGAATCAAGATTCATTGTAAAAAGGATGGTGTTCAGACCTGATCTTGCACACGCGAGTGCGGCTTCAATGCCTGCGTGACCTGCGCCAATCACGGCAACATCGGCACTTCCGGCGAAATATTCCTTCATTCTGCTTTTTCCTTCTTTTCGGATCAATCGTTAGTTTCGGGCGTTGCGTCTATGCTTTTGCATATATCGGCCCACATTACTGCGTTCGAAGCTTTCTCGAGCTCTTCGGGGGAAAGGCGTACACAACTGTTTGAACTTCCCGCGGCGGGGAGTATGGTATCAAATCTTTTCATGGATATGTCGAGATAGGTTTTGACATTCGGATTTGATATCGCAAAAGGGCAGACTCCGCCGACTGCGTGGCCGGTAAACTCAATAGCCTCGTCGGGCGTGAGCATTTTTGCTTTTGTACCGAATAGGTGCTTGAATTTGGAGTTGTCGATCTTTGTGTCTCCCGAAGTGACAATGAGAACGGCGCTGTCTCCCACCTTGAATGACAGAGTTTTGGCTATCATCGCCGGTATAACGCCTGCGGCTTTCGCGGCAAGCTCGACTGTCGCGCTTGATTCGGCAAACTCTTCCACGCGGGAGTCGAGTCCGAAATTCTTGAGATATTCCTTTACTGCTTCAACTGACATTATTTTTTCTTCCTTTACTATATAATGTGCTTTATCTGCTTGCTGTTGCAAGTGAGATCAGCTTGTCGATGATCTCGCTGTATGTTAACCCTTCGCTTACAAACAACTTGGGGTACATGCTTATGTTTGTGAATCCGGGCAGTGTGTTGATCTCGTTGAAAACGATTCTGCCGTCATCGCATACAAAAAAGTCTACCCTCGACATTCCTTTGCAATCGAGTGCTTTGTATATTGTGCCGGCAAGCTCGCGTACTTTTTTTGCCGTATCTGCGGGGATGTTTGCGGGAATGTATGCGCTTGAGGTGTTGGTCTTGTATTTGGTGTCGTAATCGTAGTAATCGCTTCCCGGATTGATTTCTCCGCACTGCGAGATCACGATGTCATCGTTGCCCATTACTGCGACCTCTATCTCCTTGGCGGTGATATATTCCTCGATTATGATTTTTGAATCATATTTTGCGGCGTTGATGAGCGCGGTTTTGAGAGCTTCGCGGTTTGCTGCTTTTCCTGTTCCGATCGACGATCCGGCATTTGCCGGTTTGACGAAGATGGGATATGTAAACTCTGCTTCCGCTTTGCTTATGCAAGTATCGGGATCGGAAGATATCTGCGATGCGGTGAAAAACTTGAATTTTGCCTGAGGGATGTCAAAGTTGTTTAACACAAGCTTTGTGAACACCTTGTCCATAGCTACTGCTGATGACAGACAACCCGGACCGACATACGGAAGCTCACATATTTCCAAAAGACCTTGGAGCGTACCGTCTTCGCAGTGAGCGCCGTGCATCACGGGGAAAACAACATCGATATCGGCGCTTTCGGCATATCCGGAGGGGTCGCCGCAATTAATCAGGAGCTTTTTGCTTCCCGCATCCGGTATCAGCATCGCGGGAAGAACGTCCTTTTGATGCCATGTGTCATCTTTTATCGAGTCGATATCGCCGTTGTAATGAAACCATTTTCCATCTCGTGTGATGCCGAGCATAATGACATCATACTTGTTTCTGTCTATATTTGAAAGAATAGAGTGCGCCGAGCTTAAGGAGACCTCATATTCGGTGGATTTTCCTCCGAACATGCATAATACTGTCGTTTTTTTCATTGTGCGGTTCCTTTCTGTGGATAAGGTGTGATATTTTTGTTTATTATCAATATATGTGGTATACTTTATTTTGCGCCCTGCGGTAAAATGAGTGCTACCCGATCATTGCCGGAATAATCCTTGATTATTTTACATGCAAATCCGAGTTTTGTGCACATATCGGATATTTGAGCGGCTTGATCAAAGCCTATTTCAAATGCAAAAAAACCGTTGGGCTTAAGCATGGGCGCATATGAGCATAAAAACTTGTTGTAGAACAGAAGCCCGTCTGCACCGCCGTCGAGCGCTGCATGCGGCTCGTGCCGAACCTCGCGCGCAAGAGTGCGTACATCGTCCGATTTGATGTATGGCGGGTTTGATACTATGGCATCAAATTCGGCGATGTGTTTGCTGACAGGAAATTTTAGCGCGTCTCCTTGCGATATTTTCAGCCGATCCGGCGCGATGTTGTTGAGTTTGCGGTTTTCGATGGCAATACCGACAGTGCTTTCGAACAGCTCAATGCTTTCGCATGTAAGATCGTCACGCTCCTTGAGCACGGCTATCGGTATACATCCCGATCCGGTGCAAAACTCCAGAAAATGCGCGTTTGCGGGAAGACGATTTATGAGTTCCTCGCAAAGTATCTCGGTATCGGCGCGCGGTATAAGACAAGCGGGGGAGACCTTTAGCTCGCAGTTGTAGAAAAAAACTCTTCCTATTATATATTGTATCGGCTCGCCGAGCGCGCGTCTGCGTATTGCGCCGGTTATGGAGGGCGAAGAATAATCGCGACCGGGTGAAAGAATGGTATCGGCGCGCGTTATGCCAAAGAGTGCTTCGAGTAACAATAGGGTCTCGTGCTCCGGTTCGGAAACGCTTATCTTACTGAATTCTTCGACAAGCTCGCTGTAAGTCATAATAAATCTCCGGTTTCTTGTCAATAATACTATTATAACACAATTTCACCTAAGGGCCTTTTCGGTCGATATTGGAACGGGGGAATTATGTTTTGTTATTATTACTTTGGTTTTGATGCTGCAGTTTCGCGGCGACTTTGGCATCTCAGTAAGTATTATAACAGAATTTGCAAATAAAATAAAGGGGGTAGTGAGATATTGTGAAATATTTTTAATAAATATGTGCAAAAAGACAATGATATAACGGTCAAAACAGAGAAAAATTGGTAATGGTAGAAAAATAATAAAATTCTTAAAAAAACTTTAAATTTCCTCTTGACAAGGGAAGAAATAGGTGATATAATAGACAAGCTCACCTCGAGAGAGGGGCGAAAGACATAGGAAGCTGATAGAGAGTACGGAGAAAAAACTGAAAAAAGTTGAAAGAAAGTACTTGACAAGAGG
>JAFUMW010000171.1 GCA_017482465.1 Clostridia bacterium | reverse complement strand
TATGCGGATTTAGCTCATTTGGTAGAGCGCGACCTTGCCAAGGTCGAGGTGGCGGGTTCGAGCCCCGTAATCCGCTCCATTTTTTTCTAAAGTTGGCGTCATAGCCAAGTGGTAAGGCACGAGTCTGCAAAACTCTGATTCCCCGGTTCAAATCCGGGTGACGCCTCCAAAAAAATTCCGTACACGTAAGTGTGCGGAATTTTTTTGCTTTTTCACCTTTCACTCTTCGCTTTTCACCAATTCGGCGTGTACGGAATTTTTTTGAAGGTAAGAAGTAACAGTGAATAGTGAAGAAGAAAGGTAGCTTTTCTCCACTTTGATCGAAAAAGCACTTTTATATTGAAAAATAGCCGGAAGTGTGATATAATGTAATCAGAACGGCGGTGAAAAAATGACCAAAGAAAAACTTACTATGGCGGCGATCAAGTCTGATCTTATTAGAATTGTAAATTATCAAGTAAGCAACAACGCCGATTGGCGATTTTCTTACGTTGTTCCAATCACCTTGTTGGCAATCATGTTAGGCGTGTTCACGAAAAACGGTTTGATCGGCATCGCTGTCTTTTGCGTCGCCGCTTATCATATTGTTCGTTTCATAATGGAATATAAAGATTATAAAACAAAAAAAGTTGCGATTTTGTCGCTTATTGAACGTGGCGAAATTTCAATTTCAACAGAAACCTTTAGTCACATCGCAAATGATGCTATTTACGAGCCGCACAGCGTGGGTGGAAGGTCAAGAGCAACAAAGATGATAACGCTATATCATTTCAATGGCGGTTCTTCTTGGAGAGCACCGCTTTTGGCAAAGCATTATGAATGGAGCAAAGAATACTCTATCAGCTTCAAGGGACTTGAAAATATCTCGATTAAGGGTGACGAATTCTATTTCGTTTCATTGCAAGCGCATCACGATATTGCGTATATATACCCCTGCAAAAATTTTGAACTTGATAAAAGCTTGGAAAAATAGTGACATCTTTTTTGTCAACTCGTGCCAAAAGAAGAAGCACGCCTGTCGGCGTGCTTTTTCTTTTGGTTTATGAATCATACGGTCGGAAATCTTATCTGCCTCACGATAATATGCACATAGCTGATCCCAGTGAATCATCACCCGGTCATCACCCGGCTGCTTCCCAAAATACTCTTTAGGAGTTTTTAGCTGTCCCATAAATCTGTCCTCCGACATCGTTTTATGACTGATAATCAGTCTTATACATTCATAAGTGTACCATTCACCTGTTGCTTTGTCAATGTATGAAACGACTTATTTTATGGATAAATCGCTCGGTGATACTAACATATATTGCTTTGATTGCCTGAAAAGTCAAGGGCTTGAAAATAAAATAGATTATTTCACCGTGAAATGATCTACGTCGTTTTGCACCGCTTTCATGCTTGCGAAACAAACACTTTATTGACAAAGCGTTGCGATTTATGTTATATTAAAACCAAGAAGGATGGTGGAGACATGAAAAAAAGAGAAATGGAAAAAATAACGAACCATTTTGACAAGTATTTTGAACAAAGCGATTGTGTGGTATTGCATCCGATTGTTGACAACGGATTTCATGTTGATGTTCTTTTATATAAGCCAAACGAGAAATACCCTTTTTGGAAGCTTGTGACTATGGGTGCAAGCGATTATAAAATGCCGCCTGTATCCAATACAATCTCTCAACGTAATGAGTATATTATGTTTGTTCACGCCGATGAAAAGTTGGATAACCAAGAGATTGCCAACTGGTATTTTAACAAATTGGTAATGATCGCCTCGTTTGCTCATGACAATAAATGTAACATTACTTACGGACATAGTTTTGAATGGCAGAACGATGATCCCGATGATGAAATGATCGCGGCGTTTATTGAGTTCCCGCAGATCGTTGAAACTGTTGACATGTTGCGCTGCAAAACGAGTTTGCTCAAGACAGTTGCGTGTTTTCAAGTCGTTTTACTCAATAAGGACGATCTTGCAAAGTTGATGGAGATCGGCCCGCAGGCTTTTAGTGAGTATTTGTATCCGGAAGATAACGGAAAACAACATTTCCTTTCCGAAAGACACCGAAGCGATAATTTCTAAATGGCATCTTTTATCCAAGTCGCAGACTTGGCATATCATCGACGCCCGAAGGGCTGCGTATATCCTCAGCCCTTCGGGCTGATATCATCACGTGTCAGCTGTGTTTTTCCTGCGGCTTGATGATATACACGCCTCCGGAGGACTATTATGAAGAATACGCCAAAAAGGTGATCGACCGCACATAATTCCTTGTCCTAAACAAAATCGACGAACTCAACGGCACGAACAAACGCCTTTTGAAACATTACAAGGAAAATATTGAAAAATATAGAAAACTCTGATATAATGGAGTTGAGAAAATTAAGAAAGAAGGAAACACATATGCTTAATAAATTAGTTCAAAAGAAAAATGTTATTTTAATAGTTTGCTCTGCCGTTTTACTTATACTTTGGACGTTGACTTTGATTTTCGGCAACGGAGAAGACAAAGTAATGGTACTTGTTCTGTTTTTAATTTTGCCGTTTGTAGTATACGGTTTTGTTCGACTTCTGTTCAAAGTGGTTCGGATCAATGCTCCCTTGAATTTTATAAAGTTTGTCACTTATTTCTTTTTTATTGTTGGAACATTTAGCGTAGTTATGGGTGTTATATATTTTATATCAGGTTTCCCAAATGGACTTTCGCCTACACTTGCTGCTTGTTTAGGTATGATTATCGCGGTTTTGGACGAAGCAAAGAAAAATTTTGAAATTGAAAACAAACAATAATAGGCAACACTTTTGCGAATAGTTATAATTTATGCTATAATACCTCAAAGAAAAGGACGGTAGATTTTGTGTTTGAGGATATACTTTACTATATAGGACAGCTCTTGGGTATCGTTGCCGTGATACTCGGCTTTGTTTCCTTTCAGATGAAAACGCCGAAGGGTATAATCGCTTTTCAGATAATCACGGCGTTCGTTTTTTCGGCTCATTACCTGCTTATCGGTGCGATCACCGCAATGGTGCTAAACCTTCTCGCGGCGTTAAACTGCGTGCTTTACTATTTCCGCGAAAAGCGCCAAAGCAACAGCCTTGTTGAGCCTGTCTTATACATAAGTCTTATAATCGTGTCGAGCATACTCACATGGGAGGGCTTGCACACGCTTTGGCTCATGCTCGGACTTATCGCGGCGGCGATAAGCCTGTCGCTGTCCGATCCGCAGAAAACACGCGCGGTTATGCTTATAAAATCTCCGCTTTGCCTTCTTTATAACGCTATTGTATTTTCTGTCGGCGGTATCATCTACGAGTGCGCGGTTTTCGCTTCGTCGGTGATAGGACTTATCAGAAACAGGAAGAAAAAAACGGGAGATCTTTACAAATCGTATATTGCCGTTAAAGCTTCAGCAAAGGTTTTTGAGTTTACAAACATATCTCACATTCTGCATAACGGCGTAAAATACCGCATTATCTTTACCAATAAGCGCGCTGACAAACGCTCGGTCATTCATTGCAAGGGCAACTCGATTTCGTGGGAGCAGCTTCCGTTATTGCCCCGTCTCGCGGGAAGGACGTACGGTGACAAGCAGGTGTTATCGTCGTTTGATGATAAGTATGATGGTATCACGGTATTTGTTATAAAGGGCAAACCGGGAAGTATTACCGGACTTGATGACGGAATGTTTGGTTCGGCAAATAAGTTTGATGAAGATCATATCAACGTGATGTCCGAGGCAAGGTTTATGCAGCTTTAAAATGAATTTGAGCTGTGTATATAAATTCAAAAAATTTTGACAGAAATGGTGATTATCATGTCCTACAACAAGCTGCAGATACTTAAAACTACGGTAAATATCGGACTTGACGCGCCGGTTAGAGTGCTTCATGTTACCGACACGCATATCGCGTACGATGATCCTGTCAGATATTCGGGCAGGTTCAAGTGCTTTGAGACCGAAGATGATCGCGGACAGACGCTTGATTATCTGCGCCAGGCTACAGAATACGCAAAGCGCGAGGGTATCACGATCGTGCATACTGGTGACCTTATAGATTATCTCTCGGACGAAAACTTTAGGCTTGTTGACAAGTACCTTGACGGTGTTGACTACATTTACGCCGCAGGAAACCACGATTTCTGCCATTGGGTGGGCGAGGCAAAAGAAGATGCCGCATACAAGTGGGAATATATGCCTCACAGCGCGCCGCATTTCAAGAGTAATCTGATCTTCGATTCGCGCGTTATCAAAGGCGTGAACTTTGTAACGCTTGATAACTCCTATTATCTCATCAGCGACGGTCAAGTCGATATGCTTCGCGCAGAAGCGGCAAAGGGCTATCCGATCGTGCTTTGTATGCACAATCCGCTGTACACGCCAGGCTTTGCCGAGTTGACAGACGGGGACACGCTTGTAAACTGCGGTATCGCGGTTGTGGGCGCGCCTGTTGAATATCTCGCTCGCTACAGCCTGCACCGCAGAAAACAGCAAACGCCCGACGAGGCAACACTTCGCGCGATTAGGTATATAAAGAGTGAGAAGCTCATACGCGCGCTTGTTGTCGGACACAAGCACATGAATTATGAAGAATCGCTTGACAACGGCGTGCCGCAGATAACCACTCACGGCACGTTTGCAGGATTTGTCCGTGAGATAACATTTATGTAAAACAAAAGCAGGTCTTTGACCTGCTTTTGTTTATTTACCCTGTATTTTGCGTATGTTTTCTCGGTTTCTTATAGCGGAGTTGAGGATGTAGCTGTAGTCAGCACCTGTCGAGATCATGTTGATGCCGAGATCGTGCCAATACTGTAATACTTTTGGGTCTTCCGAGCCTGTAGACACGCCTATCGTTTTGCCTGCCGCCTTGACTATGCTGATCGCTTCCTTGATAAGCGCGGTCGTTTCCGGTCCGAACACGTCATTGAGTCTGCCGATTGAGCCCGAAAGGTCACACGGACCGAAGATGTAACCGTCGATATACGGATTCTTTACTATTTCGGGGAGGTTTTTAACAGCCTTCTCTGTTTCGATCTGAATGAAGCGGCAGAAGCAATTATCTACATTCTGTATGTACTCGTCCATGCTGACAAGCCCATACTTTACAGCGCGCTGAGGACCAAATCCGCGATCTCCGAGCGGAGGATACATACAAGAGCACATAGCCGCGTCTGCCTCCTCGGGCGTGTTGATCATCGGAAAGACGATTCCGTCAGGTCCCATTTCAAGTATACGCTTGGTATGATTGAAGTCGTTCATCGCGGTTCGCACGATAGCTTTTGAGCCTGCCGCCTGGACAGCGCCTATCTGTAATAAGAGAGTGCTGTAGTCGATGGGCGCGTGCTCGGTGTCGATCCATACGAAATCAAAGCCTGCACTGCCTAAAAGCTCGGCGATTACGGCGTCGTTCATCTCGATATGAGTTCCGCAGATATTCTCACATGCGAGAACCTTTTTCTTGAATTCGTTATTCATAATGATCTGCCTTTCTAAAATAAATTACATAAGTATTATATATCCGGTATTTATTCTTGTCAATAAATTACGGGAAAGAAGTCACTATTTCAAAAAAAGTGACTTTTTCAAAATAATAACAAAAAAATCGAAAATATCACTTGACAATTTTGAAGCGTTGTGGTATAATACTATACGTTCATGAAACGCGGATTTAGCTCATTTGGTAGAGCGCGACCTTGCCAAGGTCGAGGTGGCGGGTTCGAGCCCCGTAATCCGCTCCATATGGGAGCATAGCTCAGCTGGGAGAGCATCTGCCTTACAAGCAGAGGGTCATAGGTTCGAGCCCTATTGTTCCCACCAAAAACAAAAAGCGTACTCATTGAGTACGCTTTTTGTTTTTAGTGGAAGTACAAATAAGGATTATAGACGATTTTTAATAAGTTTTTCGTTGTATTTGATACATTTATACTTTAAAATCAATTTAATTTCTGTTACAATATATATGACATCAGACATTCTGTGCAAGAGTAAATATTATTGGAGGTTAAGAATGGAAAATCATGATTTAAATCTCCCATTGTGGGGACCGTATAATAAAGAATATCTTGGGGCATCGCATATAACCGATATTGATAGGGGGCTTCGGTTTGACCTTAACCTATTTCCGGGATATTACAGAAGAAGCGTTATGTGCCCGCGCGACGTAGCCGATTGCGGAGCAAAGATTTTGGCAGCATCCAACGACCTATCGCATTTTGTGTATCGCTATGAGCTTAACTGGAAGGATCAAGTTTATCTTGATGCCGATTTCTCATCCAACGGCAATACGCTCACCGTGAAATGTAATTTCGTTAACAACACTGATATGCCCGACAGTGTTACGCTTAATGCGGTAACAAGTATGCGCGCGGCTTCGATCTATCACCATGAGATCGAGGATTATAGTGTTGTTCTTCCTTCGGAATGTATCTGGGTAGATGCGGTGGAGTATGATAGCTTAGTTGGTAAATATAACCTCCCGGATGACGGGCTTCGTCGTGGTGAAAAGAGAATCAGCGGATTTGTCAAGGGAAGAGCAATAGGAACAGGCGGATTGCCTCAAAATACTGAAATTGCTTATAAAACATCTGCAATAACAACCGATAAAATCCTTGTAAGATACAACGGCGAGGGAAGCTTGCTCTTAAAGCTTGACGGCAGGGAATATTTGTTTGCCCTTCCCAAGAGCGATGATATAACTACATGTGTTCTACAGTTCCCCAAAACGGAAATTTCCGGATTTTTGATGATATGGAAAGACGGCACGGCACATATTGACGGTTTTGTTATTGGTAATGATGCACAGAGCGCACAATTTGTTCCCGCATTTGATGGCTTTGTTCCTGCCTTCAAGGAGGATGAAGGTGGCGGACTCCTTGATTTCGGAGGAATTTTGTATAAAATCAACGTCAAAGAAGTCCAACCTTTTTGCCGTCGTCTTATAACAGACGACGTGGGACAGCTTTTGACGATTTCCATACATAATCATGTGGCTAAGCAGCTTGGAATAAACGGTAAGAGAGAGTATATAGACCTGTTTCTGCGCCCGATCTTTCTTGAGCCGCACTCACAAAAAAACATAACAATAACAGTTGAAGCTCTCGGTTCTAAGAATGATGGTATTTTCGATCCTGCTATTTCTGCTCCAACGTGTAATCCGGAGGGCGAAAAATATATGCTGTCGCAAAGCATTATGAGAGCTACCACGCTTACAAATGTGGTTTACCCCATATATTGCCGCGGTAAATATATTCGACACAATACTCCCGGACGAAATTGGGACAGCCTTTATACGTGGGACTCGGGATTTATCGGAATGGGTCTTTTGACCGCCGATTTAAAACGTGCCGAGGATTGCCTTAATGCATATATGATGCCGCTTGGAAATGACGATGGACCGTTTGTATTTCACGGCACACCGCTTCCTACGCAAATTCTGCTTTACGGAGAGCTTATAAACAAAACCTGCGACAAGGGGCTTGCAAAAAAATACTATCCATATGTCAAGGCTCAGTACGAATACTTCTCATCACAAAAAAATCAACGTGAAATCGGCATGTTCAGCCTTTGGCATCTTTTCTATAATTCGGGCGGTTGGGATGATTATCCGACGCAACAGTATTTACATGATCAAAAAGATGAGGCCAACGTTTGCCCTGTGGTAAATACCGCCTTCACGGTGATTTGTGCACAAATACTTTCGCTGATCGCAAGGTTTATCGGAGAGGACGACAGCCGTTACAAAGATGATATCGAGTTCTTTTCAAATGCTATAAATACGTATGCATGGGATGAAGAAAGCGGATATTACGGATATGTTGAACAAAAAAACGGCAAAGCATCAATATACAAAAACATGGGTGTCAATGCCGATATGGGAATGGATGGTGCGTATCCTTACATTGCAGGAGTGGCGGATGAGTATCGCTCTGCGCGCATTTTGGATAACATCAAGCACGGAATGATGACCGAATTCGGAGTGAGCATGGTTGATCTGCGCGCGCCCTATTATAGCAAGACCGGTTATTGGAACGGTTCTGTATGGATGCCCCATCAATGGGTACTTTGGAAAGCTTTGCTTGATTACGGAGAATGCGAGCTTGCAAATGAAATTGCGGAAAAAGCCTTGAATCTATGGGAAAAGGAAGTGTCAGCAACCTATAATTGCTATGAGTGTTTCATGATAGAAAACGGGATCGGTGCAGGCTTCCATCAGTTTTCCGGCTTGTCCACTCCTGTGCTTATGTGGTTTGAAAGCTATTATAAGCCGTTCAGCATTACTGCAGGTTTTCGTACGCTTATCACTGATCGGAAAAACGATGGAAGCAATCTGTCGTTTAGCGTAAGCACTGAATCGGCAAAATCTTCGGTGATCGTCTGCCTTGAGGAGAACAAGGAATATATTTTTGAGGCTAATGCCGAGGTTTCTAAAATAAACAGAGCTGCATATTGTCTGAAATTCAATACTCCCGGCGTGTTTTCCGTGAATGTGATTGAAAAAAGCAAATAAAGCAGCAATTTATGAGTCCTAAGAGGGCGAAATTCATTTTGATTTAATGGAATATGGGCTCAAACACGCACCCTAGACACATTTGAGCTTGACGGGGTATACAAGCTATGCAACGTGTGGGCATAGGATAACATCGGTCTTGCAGATAAGTTCTTGATCGACCTTTTACCGCACACTGTCATCGTTCGCCTTTTGTTGAAGTAAAGAAAAGGTCTGACGGACATTTCCGTCAGACCTTTTTATACGCTTCTGAAGCCGCGGCCGATGATCTCGCTTGTGGTGGTAATGATAATGAACGCGTGCGGATCTATCTGCTTTATATGACGGCGCAGGCGTATCGCCTCGATACGCTTGCACACTGTGTGTATCATCTTTTTATTATCGTGGGTGTAGCTTCCTACTGCGTCGGTCACTGTCGCGCCGTGGTGAAGCTCCTTTAATATGTACTCGCTTACCTCATCGTGCTTGTCGGTCACGACGACAAAGTATTTACAGCTGTTGATAACGTCTATGATCTCGTCGACCAAAAACGCCTTTGCAAACAGACCGAGCATGGAGAAAAGTCCTGCCTTCACACCAAAGGTGATAAACGAACATGACGCGATAAGAAAATCGACCATAAGCAAGGCCTTGCCAACGTCGAGCTGTGAGTACTTTTTCAGTATCAGCGCAATTATGTCTGTACCGCCCGAGGACGCGCCGTTATTGAATATCACTGCCGCGCCGAGCGAGGTGAGTATCATCGCGTAAACGAGCTCTAAAAGAGGCTGATCGGTAAGGGGAGCACTTATAGGGATAAGCCGTTCAAACACGATCGTCAGTGCGGAATAGAGCAGACTGCAGAAAACGGTACGCAAGCCGGTCGTTTTACCGAGAAAGGCAAAGCCGACAAATAAAAGCAGGGTGTTTATAAGAGTTATCCACTGTGATGCGGTAAGTATACCGGCGCTTTTGCCGAGTATCGTACCGATACCGCTGACACCGCCCGTGGCAAAGCCGTTGGGTATTTTGAAAAAGTGGATGCCTGCGGTCATGATGACCGTGCCGATTATTATAAGTGCATATTCCTTGATAAGCTTGACTTTCATACTCTTCATAAGTTCACCGTCCCTGTGTCTATTATACATGAAAATACGCATGTTCGCAATAGTGAATTTTTGCATACAAAAATTCGTGTTTTTTGTGATAACAGTATTGACTTCCCCCTTAAACTGTGATATCATTGTGGCGAAAGGAGAACTGTATGTATTACGACACTCATTTGTATATTAGTAATAAATATTTTGAGGAGCTTGAACATTTGTCTGCTCCGATCAGGGAAAGCTTGATATTCAAGCATTATACCGAGGACATTCCGGTATTCATTAAGCCTGATGATATCTTTGCGGGTTGGTACGGCTATGAAAACAAGCCGGTACATCCAACCGACAATAGTTTCGATTATATTCCCGTTTTAAGCGATAAGGAACGGGAAGTGCTGCATCATCTGAACGACGATCTGAAAACGAGTATACATTTTGAATTGGCGCACACCTGTGTTGATTACGGTACGGTGATTGAAAAAGGACTTATATATTACAAGGACCGTGTTGAAAAAGAGCTTGAAGCAGAGCCGGATAACGAATATCTTCTGGCGATGAGAACAAGTATTGATGCCGCGTCAGGATTTGCAGAGCGCTACGCAGATATCGCAAAGGAGCTTGCACAGTGTGAAAAGGACACAGAGAAAAAGGCAGGTTATACACGGATGTATACGGCACTCTGCAACGTACCGATGTATCCAGCGCGTGATTTTTATGAGGCGGTACAGTGTCTGTGGCTTGTTCATACGCTTGTTCCGATGGCAGAAAAGTCTTGGGCGAGCATATCAATAGGACGCGTAGATCAATACCTGTATCCATATTATAAAAAAGCCGTGTCTGACGGCATCTCAAGGGATGAGATAGTGCGCGTGCTAAAGCACCTGTTTGTTCTGCTTGACAGCTACGGCGACGGTGCCTGTGCGATGAATATCGGCGGTATGGACAAAGACGGAAACGATATGACAAACGAGCTTTCCGAGCTTTTGATCGATGTGGAAAAACAGATGCAGCTTCGTGCGCCGATATTTGCTGTGCGCGTAAACGACAAAACTCCTGACAGGATCATTGACAGCCTGATAGATTTCGAGCTTTTCAAGATAGGACAGCCAACCTTTTACGGTGAGCTTGCCTGCCGCAAGGCTGTTATGAGCAGGGGAGTAAAGGAGAACGAGGCGGCACGCTTTTCGGCAAACAGTTGTATGGGACTAATACTTGCCGGAAGCGAGATCGCAAATATGTGGGCGGTAAAATTCAACACACACCTGCCGTTAGAGCTTGCGTTAAATAACGGAATGCCTTTTCACGGTGAACTGAAATTTGAGCTTGAAACAGCTCCGAAGGAGATAAGCTGTCTTGAAGATCTGCTTGAACAGTATAAAAGCTACCTTGGAGAGCTTATCGGAATGTGTGCAAGGCTTTATGCAAGGATTGCTAAAGAACAGGCTGAAAACGCTCCCGATCCGTTTTTATCGGCTTTGACCGAAGGATGCATCGAGAAACGGGGCGACCGTGCGACCGTTGCAAAATACGATACAGTAACGGTGGAAACATTAGGACTTATAAATACCTGTGACGCTATCGAAGCGATATGCGAGCTTGTTTTTAAGCAGAAAAAATATACGGTAAGCGAGCTCGTCAAAGCAGCGAAGAATAATTTTGATACTGACGGAATTATCTTAAAGAGCATCAGAGAATGTAAAAAGTACGGAATGAATGATGCTGACGTGAACTCCCTTTGCCGAAGCATTTGCGGGTATGTGTCGGATTTCTGCGAAGAAAACTCTCGCGGTAATATGATCCTTGTACCGTCGTTACATACGATAGACGCGAATGTCAGCTTCGGTGCAAGACTTTATGCGACCTTGGACGGAAGGAAATCGGGCGAGCCTGTCAACAAGAACGCCGATCCGTCAAATATTTTGAAAAAGACCGATCATACAAGTCATATCCTTTCCGCTGTATCCATAGATCAGACGAGCTTCAGCGTCGGTCAGCCGATAGACTTGTATTTTGAAAGGGCATGGTTTGACACAAAAGAAACGCGCGATAAGATAAAAAATCTTATATTGACCTACTTGAAGCTCGGCGGCTTGCAGTTACAGGTCAACAGCGTTGATATCGATCTTCTTGAAAGGGCTCACAGATCTCCCGAGGATTATCCGTACGTTATTGTGCGAAAGGGCGGCTACAGCGTTCGCTTTAATGAGATGCGCGAAGCTGTACGCGAGGAGTTTATAGAGCTTGCAAAGAGGCTCGAGCAGCGCGTATAAATGTGAAAATAGAAAGGATCACCATTATGAAAACCTACACACACGGAAAAATGTGTTTGAACATACACGACGACGGCAGACTTACAGTCGCACAAAATGGTGCGGACAAGGATAAGCTTCCCGAGTCAAACAGACCTCCGTTCAAGCTTAAAATAAGCGGAGGTCAGGCGATTGAGCTGAGGGAAAGCGGATTCGCGCTTGACTCTGTAAGCGAAAACGATAACGGTATAATGCTTGAATATGTGTCGGAAAAATACGGGCTCAAGGTTGAATGTAAGCTTGATTTCGTGCGCGGCACAGGCGTTATCGCGCAAACGAACAAGGTCACGAATATTTCGGATAAAACGGTTAAGCTGACACGCTTTTCCTCGGCGTTTGTTGAAGGTATCGCGCATGACCCGTGCCTGCCTTGGTATGATAATGAGAGTATGCGTGTGCATATCTGCCACAACAAGTGGCAGGGCGAAGCACAGTGGCAGAGCTTCAAGCCTTATGAGATAGGTCTTTACCCTGCATCAACTCATCCGTGGGAGAGGGCGTCGTTTTCTATCGGCACAAGCGGAAGCTGGAGTACTGCTAACTTCTATCCTCTCGCCGTTATTGAGGACGGGGCGCATGGTGTGTCGTGGTTTATGGAGACCGAGGGCTCGCATAATTGGAATATAAAGTTTACGACCTACGGCGGCTACTCTGAGCCGAGTTTTTCGCTTGAGGCGCAGAGCGCGAGTGAAAACAACGGCGGATGGTATTATGACCTTAAGCCCGGAGAAGAGTACACGACAGAGCGCGCATTCTGGGGCTTTGTTGAAGGAAATTTTGATGACGCTGTGCGCGAGATGATAAAATTCAAGCGCATAGACGCGAGCGCACACTTTGAAAATGATATCCCGGTCATTTTCAACGTCTACATGGATTGTATCTGGGGAAGTCCCTCGCCAGAAAAGCTCCTTCCGCTTATAGACAGAGCGCGTGACGCCGGATGTGAGTATTTTATTATCGACGGCGGATGGAGCAGAACAGAGGGCGCGGATCACGGTATAGGAGATTGGATACCGCGAGATATGTATAAGGAAATGCCGCTTGAAGAGATCGTAAAGCGTATCAACGCGGCAGGTATGAAGGCTGGAATATGGACAGAGCTTGACAGTGTAACCGCCAATGCGTACGGATACAGTAAGCTCGGCAAAGACGCGCTTTTGAAAAGATACGACAGCGTTATCGGCGACTGGTCGGCGTTCTATAATTTCAAGTGTGAGGCGGTACGAGAGTATCTTGCCAAAAGAGTCGATGAGCTCTATAACATGGGCTTCAGGTACATAAAGAACGACTATAATAAGAGTACGGGCATAGGCTCTGATAATAACGCGAACGGCTCGTGCGCGCAGGGTAATATCGAAAACGCAAACGCATTTTATTCGTTTATAGATGAGTTGCGCGAGAAGTACCCCGATCTCGTAATCGAAAACTGCGGAAGCGGAGCATTGCGCGATGATAATAAAGCGCTCAGACGCTTTGAGGTACAGAGCACGTCCGACCAGGAGCTGTATCTTAATAACGTGTCGATCGCAAGCGGAAGCATGACGGTAATGCCGCCCGAAAAGGCGGGAATGTGGGCGTATCCGTATCCGGCACACTTCGAGGTGAGGGAGAATTTCGCGCCGGACGAGGACTATATACGCTCGATGGCAGACGGACGCGAAACCGTGTTTAATATGGTAAGCGCGATGTGCGGTGTGATCTTCCTGTCGGGCAGACTTGATACATGCGATGATTATAATTTCGAGCTTGTGCGCCGAGGCGTGGAGCAGTATAAGAAGATACGCGGTTATATCAAACAAAGCTTGCCCGTGTATCCCTGCGGCAGATGCCGTATCAATGAAAAGCGTAACTACGCGTATGGACTTTTGTGCGGCAAGCGTTTGCTTTTGGGCGTGTGGAATATAAATTGCGAGGATAAGCATTTTGAGCTTGATCTTTCGAAATATGTAAACAGCGGAAAGGTCGTTTCGGACTATTATGCCGATGGTACGCTGACGTATACGCTCAAGGAAGATAAGCTTGTTGTTGACTTTGAAAAGAAGAGTACAGCGATGTTTCTCGAGATCGAGCTTGCGTAATTACTTTTTGAAACAAAATGAATTTTGTGCTTGACAAACCTCTTTGTATGTGATATAATTATTCAGTCGCAAAACGACACACATACAAAGAGGTTTGCTTGCGGCTTAGTACACAGAGGTATCGGAGTCGAAGCTTACAATTTAATACGGAGAGGTATCGAAGTGGTCATAACGGGGCTGACTCGAAATCAGTCGAAGTCTGTCGAGTTATGTAACTCGCAAGAAGTTAGTGGAACATATAGGAACATAGCGGAATTTAACGCCGTTTAGGACCTAAAAATTTAATACAAGTTTATAACATTTCCCATGCAGATTTCCCACAGAAAAATCGTGTGAGAAATGTTAAAAATATACATTTGGAGCGGTATCGAAGTGGTCATAACGGGGCGCACTCGAAATGCGTTTGCCTTAACGGGCACGTGGGTTCGAATCCCACCCGCTCCGCCATTTTACGGGGTTTTTGTCAAAAGCAAGAACCTCGTTTTTCTTTGGGAACTGCTAAAAATCCTTTGGGAACTCACTTTTTTCTAATCAAATTTTATGATGTCTGAAAGCGTTTCAAGAGATGTTTTCTTGGATGTTAAATCAAGATGTGCATAGGTGTTGGCTGTAGTCTTATAATCACTATGACCCAACCACTCCTGAATATCTTTCATTGTTACCTTGCCTTTACCTTTGTTTAGAAGCAGTGAAGCACAAGTGTGACGAAGATCATGAAACCGTATATTTCTCATGTTGTTATCTTTGATAAGTTTGTGAAACGCATAAGTGATATAATCCGGTGTAATCAAATCTCCTTTTTTGTCAACCATAATATAGTCTAACCATTTGTTATTATATTTCTTTTTGAGTTTCTTTTTATTATTTTCCTGAGTTTGTTTCATTTCAAGCAAACGTTTTTTGATATCTAACGACAACGGCATTGTTCTTATCGTAGCCACCGTTTTTGCCGAGTCCTTTTCAATTAGAACTCTTTCACCATCAATAGATGTGGATACAATAGTATGGTTAATATTAAATGAGTTATTTTCAAAATCAAAAGCTGACCACCTTAAACCCACACATTCACTCCTACGCAAGCCATAAAAACATGCAAATAGAATCGGTATTTCAAGCTTGGTTCCCTTTGTAATTAAAATCAACTCATTTACCTCATCAGTTGTATAGTAACTACCGACAAATCTGTTTTTCTCCGGCTTTTCAACTTGCTCAATAGGGTTTTCTTTGATATATCCCATTTTTCTTGCATAGCATAGAGCTAACCTTATAATTGCGTGATAGTGAATAACCGTGTTAGGCTTTACTCTGTCTAATTGCACATCATAAAAGTCTTGTATATCTTGAGCCGTTAAATCCTTTAGTCTTGTTTTCTTTTTTCGGAAGTACGGTTCAATAGGATATTTAACATTCTCACAATAAGCCGAATAAGTTGCTTCTTGTATGCGTTTTTTTCGTTTCTTCGTTAAGGGCAGATACATTTTTATATAGTCTGCAAATAACAAATTTGATACCTGATCAGTTGATAACTCAGACAAAGTTATCTTTTCAAGTACGGCGGATAGCAGTTGGGGTTCAATTGGCTGCGAGTTATCAATAATAGCATCTCCTTTTACCTCGTGATAGCATAAGTCTTCACGAGGTATTTCAAATTCTCGCAAAATCTTTCGGGATATAGCCTCCGCTTTTGTCTTGTTGCCTTTTACCGGAAGTTTTGTTGGAAACCATTTCTCCTTACGTACTCCTCTGACATTCGTATAAACCATCACGGCATAGTATAAACCACTCTTTTCTCTGACATAATTTTTGACATCAATGTATTGTTCCTTTTCCATTCGTTTTCACCTCTATAATATCATCTCCTTGTCAGGTGAAATCTATCATATTATTGTTTATTGTAGATTAACAAAAAAACAGCACCCCATAAGTGCTGTTTCGATGTTTTAGCAAAAAGTTTCAAATATATGTTCTATCTAAATTACTCAAATATTTTATTTCTTCGGTGGTTAAATAGAATTCCCTCATTTTTCACATCTATAGCCTTGCAAATACCCTGGCATAGTAAACACCTTAACGAATCATAAATTAGTTGTTGATTTCGAATAAAGCTACCTAAAATAGCTCCGCGTGATATTTCTAAAATTCCCTCTCCGTCTTGCCATTCATCAAGTTCGGAATAAGTAAGCTTGCTTTCTTCGATAGTTAATGTTTCACTTTCATATTTTCTCACGCATACGAGTACTTCATTGAAATCTTTTAGAAAATCTCCGAGTGCATATTCAAATTTTCCTTTCGAGAAATATATTTTTTTCTCAAATAGTTTTTCATACAACTTAACATATTCTTCTTGAAGTAGCGAAAACCATTTTCTACATATACTGCGGTTTATCTCACAAATTTCACTATTCTCATTCTTTATAATTTCCCAATAATTATAATCCCAAATTCCGCAAATTTGATTAACTTTTCGTTCTTTTAATTCCGATATAGCAAGAAAATACACTATATAATCTATACTTACAATCCCAAGTAAATTAGCATTAAATGATGCATTTTCAGAACTCCTATAAAGCTTGGACAATTGATTACCGCACATTGAAAATTCTACATTTTTTAAAACATCCAACTTGTTTTGGTATATATAACCACTTGTAATATTACGTTTTAAAATTTCAGCCGATGCACTTTCATTCTCTGATAAATCTTTACCAGATAACAAATGTGAAATGTAGTTCAAACAACAGGAAAAGGCTTGATGTATTTCTTTAACATCTTTTTCGTTCGTTTTTTCTCCAATAGAAAGTTCGCATACCTTTTCAAATTCATTAACAAACGAAAACACTATTTCCGAAAGAGCAATTGTGGGCATAATTTTGATACACAAATGATTGTTGAAATAATCGTTAATTATCTTTGAAAGTGCGCTTTTGACATATTTCATAGGAGTTAATGTACCAGTCATATCAAAATGATTGAAATAATTGTTCATATTGTCAAACTCTTTAAATCCATAATCGGGTTTGCCTTTAATTTGCGGATATAAAGCAAACATATTTGTTGAAGAACTTGGCATTTCATAGGCATTGCCACCATCACGATCCATTACAGAAATTTTCATATCATTAGTTTGTGTGTTTGCAATACCAAATCTCCATAGTCTTGGAAACATTTCTTCTTTAATAAATGAAAGATCACCGTTTAATAAACTATTTATGAATTCTGCAGCTTCTTGAATTTCAGCAATTTGTTCTTCTGTTTTATTTATAAACTTTTTATTTCTTTCATCAGCAATTTGATTTACCACCCTTTCAAATTCATTAATATCGGTTAAAATATCATTATCAGAAAAGGCATACTGTTTACTTTTTTGTCCCTCAAAATCAAGATGCATTAATGTTTCATCAGATAAATAGAGCCAAAAAATGTTTTTAGTAGCAATATCAACAACAAAATAGATTGCCGGATTCTCCGTAACTTTTTCTTTGATATAATACAAAAAATTTGTTTTTAAATCATACAGATACTTATTAGCATTTTTACCGATAGTTTCTTTTTGTAAATTTTCAACCTTTTTAATCTGCACAACAAATTGTTTTTTTATAGAATCAGTTCCTTTAAGAATTTCAAAATATCCGTCATGATTAGGAGTTTTATCATTTTCTCCAAAAAAGGTTTTTATACTACTATTACTCTCTAAAAAATCAGACAAAATTCTAATCGCTTTTGCTTCATCAAAGGACATTTTTGAATGACTTGACATTCCCATAAACACACACTCCTTGTATCAAGACGCTCCCACATTACATTATCTGTATTTTTGATCTAGAAACACTAGGCTCATATCCGTTTGCTAACAAAAATTCTTTTAATTCGTCAATGCTTTGGGTGCATTTTGGACCTAGAACAATTTGCTTTACCAAACTTCCTTTTTCTTCGCCAAACAAATTTAAATTTAGCGGAAGGTAACTATTAATACCACTTCGCATAAGTGCAAATTTTTTATCTTGCTCTAAAAAATGTATTATTTCCTTGTTATAATTATAATCACGAATGCTTTCCTCGACGCTATTACCGTTTATTTCTTTAAATTGAAGTATGGTGTTATGATAGAACTCATATTCCTTGGGATCAAAAAACAATCTGTACTCATTCTCCGCACAAAAACTTAGTGATTTAAATAATGCTCTCGCTTGTGCGAAATGCATTATAAAATAAATTGCATAAATGGGCCAATGTAATTTGTATATGTAATTAGGCACATCTTTTATTTCACTTACTTTATTATTTATAAATTCTATTTTTTCTACTTCGTCATATTTTACTGAACCAAAATCAAATTTGAAATTAAACTTTTTATCCAAATACGATTGTAAAAAATCAATATCAAACTCTATAGCGACACCTTTTAAATCATCCCCATATCTTTCCCATTGGCTTAGGTTGTCATTTAGTGTTGTAAATGATATTCCATATGGATATTTCAACACATTATTATTTGTCAAAATCATAGGATAACCATGATATGGATTAATATTTAATTCTTCGATATAATCATTGTATTCCTCGCATGACAACGAAAACTCATTTGGATCATTTGAATTTTTTAAATTAGCAAACCAAAGTTCAGAATTAGATATAATACTATATAAGCATTTTAGCGATGTATAATGAAAATAACTTTTTTCCATTGTCTTTTCCACCTTATTTCTTTGAGTATCTCAATTATATTATACCATATTTTACCTAATATTACAATCGGTATAACAAACTAAAATTTAATTTTCATTTGGGGGCAAAGCACAATACGATTTGTTATCTATATAAAAGACCGTTTCTGTGTTTAGAAACGGTCTATCTGTTCAAATTATTCCAATTGCCTGAAAGTCTTCAATATGAATCTTCGACTTTCTTATTATCTTTGCGTAATATGGACTTGCTAGAAAATCTATTAAATCCTCTTTGGCAACCCTGAAACGCTTACGGACAACAACGCCGAGTATTTTTTCACTGTTTATCCATTTACGAATAATCTCTTTGCCATACCCGGTAACTGTACGTATATCCTTTGCATCGATTACTTTGGGGTAATCTCGCATCTTGTTTCTGTAATAGGTTTTGATGCTAGACATTTGCTCCTTGGTAAGTATGCCACGATTGGCTCTTTCACGGATATATTTTTCTGCTTCCTCAACGGGGATAGCGTAATAACGAAGCAGACCATCAAGCTTTTTTTCAGAATTAACTTTTTTACTTTTTATCAATTTGTATGCTGTTGATTTTGAAATGCCACAGAGCTTGCAAAATTCCTGCTTCGTTACATACAAATTATTCGTGCTTTCGACAACATTCATCTTTTATCACCTTATTTTTCAATGTTCAATAGTAGGTGATGAATGTTTTTCCCAAAGAGTTCCCAATCAGTTCCCAAAAATGTGCAAAATTCAATGAAAATCTATCGAATTAGGACAAGTCTTTATATTGGCGGATTTTTGGTGTTTTTATAGCTCACAAGTGCTGATTTTACAGGGGTTTTAACTTCTTTTAAGTTCCCACAAGTTCCACTAACTTCTGAGAAGTTCAACTGATTCGAAATCACTCGAAATCAGTTTGTCTTAACGGACACGCGGGTTCGAATCCCGCCCTCTCCGCCATAATAAAAAAGCACTTGCTGATGCAAGTGCTTTTTTATTATTCATTCTTAGGCAGATGTCGCAGGAATACAAGCATCATGGGAAGCGACACGAGCGCCGATGCGAAGTATGCAAGCGGCTGTGACAGCGCGATGCCCGTAATCCCCAAAAAGCGAGGCAGGATCAGACAAAGCGGAATGAATATCAGTCCGCTTTGCAGACAGGACAGCACGAACGCCGGCAGGCTCTTACCTATACTCTGAAACAGCATCGTAGCTACGACCGACACCGGTAAAAACATCAGAAAGACACACATGATACGAAGTGCCATACTTCCTATTTCCACAACGAGTGTCTCTTTGCGGAATAAAGAGATTATCTGCGAAGCAAGCCCAAAGCAGGCAGCAGAGATGATACCCATAAACGCCGCGCCGAAGAAAAGCGTAAACCAAGTGCCCTTTCTGACTCTTGTATACTTTTTTGCGCCGTAATTGAAGCCGGATACCGGCTGAAAGCCTTGTCCGATACCAAGACCTACGCTGAAGATAAGACTTGACGTTCTGCCGACGTAGCCCATAGCGGCGATAGCGGCGTCGCCGAACACTTTTGCCTGGGCGTTTAACACCATTGTTGACACGCTGTTGAGCCCCTGTCTTGCCAGACTGGGAAGTCCTGTGACCACGATATCTCCGATTGTCACGAGCTCTTTTGCGATAAATCTTACGGACAGCTTACTCTGTGTTTTGTTACGCAGGAACATTGATATGAGTATGCCGAATGATATATACTGCGATAATGCCGTTGCCAATCCCGCACCGCTTATACCCATATCGAATGTGAAGATAAACAGCGGGTCAAGAACCATATTTAGGATGCCCCCGGTCGTGAGCCCTATCATGGCAAGGGTCGCTTTACCCTCATAGCGCAGTATGTTATTAAGTACACAGCTGGTCGTCATAGCGGGAGCGGCAAGCAGTATCCACATCCCGTAATCCATGGCATAGGGAAGGATCGTGTCTGTACTGCCCAGCAGGCGCATCAACGGTTTGAGAAAGATCAGCCCGGATGCCATAATGATAAGTCCGCTTATCAGAGCCCATAAAAAGCCAGTGGAGGCGTAACGGCTTGCTTTCTCGATGTGTTTACTGCCGAGCATACGGCTGATATTGCTTCCGGCTCCGTGTCCGAACATAAAGCCGAATGCCTGCAATATTGACATGATGCCGAAAACGACACCGGTAGCACCTCCTGCGCTCAGCGATACCTGACTGACAAAGTAGGAGTCCGCCATGTTATATATATTTGTTATGAGCATGCTGACAGTTGTAGGTATGCCGAGTGACAGTATCAACTTTGCCACGGGTGTTTCGGTCATTTTTTTGTATTGACTGTCTGCGCTTAATTGTATCGTTTGACTCATATCCTTATGTTTCTCCTAAATTAACAACCTCGAAATATGCTCACTTATTGCTGTCAGCATGACTGTGCCGCCGATTCTGAATATCAGTTCAACACTTGTAAAAACGGCACTTTTGGGGGAAATTTTCTTGCTCTTGTGTACCCACCATATAGTCACATTATAATACACCGTGAACTTTAAACGCCGGGCATATTATCGTTTCAAGTTGTGCTGTTTTATTTCTTCGTCAGCTTGTCAAGTAATGCCGCACAACCGTCGTATATATCATTGAAAGCGATATCGAAGCGCTGGGAATACCACGGATCGTCAACATCGCCGCCGCGCGAAGTGTAGCTCATCAGCTTGTATATCTTGCTGTCAGGGTCAGAGCCGAAAATGCGGTGCATGTTACGGATGTTAGCACTGTCCATGCCGATAAACAGGTCATATTTGTTATAATCGCTTTTTTTGAGCTGTACCGCGCGCTTACCCTCACATGTAATACCGTGACGCGCAAGCTCGGCTTTGGCGGGCGGGTAGACGGGGTTGCCTATGCCGCCTGTTATCTCTTCGGTACTCGTCGCGCTTGAAGCGATAACAAATTGCTCGGAAATTCCCTTTGTATCGGCAATGTTTTTGAAAATAAATTCAGCCATCGGCGATCTGCAAATATTGCCGTGGCAGACAAACATGATCTTTGTCATATATCTGCTCCGTTTATCTTAAATATCTTTCCCAAACTACGTCACCGTAGCTTTTTTCTTGTTCAAGAGTGAAATTTTTGCTTTTGATGTTCATGAACAGCGGTTTGTCAGTGCCGCATGCGAACATGGGAACGGTTACAAGGCTTAATTCATCAATAAGTCTTTCGCGTTCAAAAGCGCCGTTTAGTATACTTCCACCCTCGAGTAAAAGCTTTTTTATGCCGAAAATGCTGTACAGCTTTTTCAGTGTAAGCGCGATATCTGTATCGTGTTCACCCGCAAATATGTATGAAACGCCGATGCTTCTTAAGTATTCGAGATAACGCTTGTCCGTATCGCGTGTTATTACCTCGATTATATGTGCGCCGTCGTATCCGGGGTCATCATCAATGATACGAGGAGTTTTCCAACCGAGTTTTCCGTGTCGGTCAAATGAGACTGCGTAAAATCCGGCATCTGCGTCTGCAATATAATCGTCGGAGGGGACGGTACTGCCGTCATATCGGCTCAGATCCGGATACCATTTGCCTGTGAAGCTTTCTTCCATGGTCACGCGTCCGCAGGCGAACGCGTCGGCGTTGTAATTGCGGTTGAGCTCATAGTAGATCCCGATCGCTTTCTCGCACTCGGGAGCTGAAAGAAACTTACCCGTCACCTTCCCGTCGATCGACTGTACCATATGACATATTATATACGGTCTTTTCATTTTTGCGCCTCTTTCAGTAATTTTATCAGTTTTGCCGTGTTATCTTCCGAGTATTCGATCTCCGAGGAATACATGCGTGCAAGCTCGCAAAGTATGTCAAACGAGTTGCCGCTTCTTTCGCACAGTGAGCGTATGATCTTATATCCAAGCACGGAAAAGGCGACGCGTGCGGCAAGATCTTGCTTGTCCTCGGCTGAGGTCACATGTCTGTATATAAAATAGAAAAGCAGCTGCTCGTAAGCAGTGTCAAGCTCGGTGTTTGACTTTGGTTCTTCCTCTTTATACAATAGTGTAATGATATCCGACCACTCGGGGCAGAGCAACTCAAGCTTTGTGTATACGTCGGCCCACTTATCAAAGGAAATTTCCGGCAGAGTAGCGTTTGCCGTGTCGAGTATGTTGCTTACGCGTTCGTCAAGCGAAAGATTCCTGTTCTTAATGATCGCGAACAGCTCATCTCTTTTAGATAACATTTCTTTTTCGAAAGGGTCGCAGTCCTCGGACTCACCGTCGTCCTCAAGGGTGATAAGTGTTGTCGGTTCGCAGTGAGAAAGGATGAGCTTTGCCGCCGCTTCACAGCATAGTCCGAGACCGATCTCGGTGCGATCCGAGAGAAAATTTCTGAATCTTGGATGATCGGCACAGATGTTGCACAAGGCATCCTCTCCGAGCTCGGTTATGATATCGCACAGACCGCGTTCATTTAAAAAAGGGCAACGATCATTTTCGGCAAGCTTGAAGAAAGCGGTCTCGCCGTCATATCCGATATTGTTGCGAAGCCTGATTCCGAACTGTTCGCGTGTATTATTATAAATATGCAGAGTATCGGCATCAATGTCTATTTCCCAGCCTATGCAACAGCTGTGCTTGCATTTGTCTGCTATGCAGAAAAACGAATTGTAATGATCCGGCACGACGGTCTTCATACATTCACTTCCTTTTTCTACATTGTATCACAAAACGCGCCATTATTCAAGTGTGTAATGCCATCAAAAAAATAAAGAAAAACGGTATAAAAATTCATGAGCCAAAGCGACTCGGATGCGCGGCACTGATGCAACTTTTGGTGGAAGGTAATTCTTTTTTGCGCGCTTTTTTGTTGCCCAAATGCCTTTTTTGAGGAAAAAATGAAGTTTTGATAAAAAATAATTCAAAAAATATCAAAATACTATTGAAATATTGTTAAAGATGTAGTATAATAAAAAAGTAATAAAATTACATTTTCCAAAAACAGGAGGATTTCAACATGAAAAAGATTATTGCTGTCATTCTTGCAATGGTAATGGTTCTTGCAGTAACTGCATGTGCAGGTTCTGCCGGAACAACAATGACAATGGGTACCGGCGGTACATCGGGTACATACTACGGCTACGGCGGAGTACTCGGTCAGTACATCAAGAACCACGCAGGTATCAATGTAACCGTTGTTTCTACAGACGGTTCCAAGGCAAACATCCAGGGTATCGACGCAGACAACTATCAGCTCGGTACAGTGCAGTCTGACGTTATGTCCTATGCATGGGAAGGCACACGTTCCTTCGAAACAGAAGGCAAGATCGCTTCCTTCCGTACAGTTGCAGGCCTTTACGCTGAAGCTGTTCAGCTCGTAACAATGGATCCCGCCATCAAGAGCGTTGCTGACCTCGCAGGCAAGAGCGTTTC